>NZ_JBXAMS010000014.1:0-180753 GCF_058800905.1 Pseudomonas sp. GW822-FHT04C11
TCTGCCACCGACCGTTTACGAACGGCAATGGCGTCTAAACCACCTATCGAGGTGTCCGGAATTAGTTGACCACTACAAAATGTGACAAAGCGATGGAATATTAAGTAAGTGCTCGAATGGGGAGAGGTCTTACCCCTCCCCCCATACGCGGCGAGACCTCAGGCCGCCAGTTCACCACTGGCAATCGCCGCCGAAGCCGCCAGCATCGCCCGCAACAACACCGCACATCCGGCCGCCAGGTCGTCCGGGGTGGCGTTTTCGATTTCGTTGTGACTGATGCCGCCCTCGCACGGCACGAAGATCATTCCGGCCGGCCCTAGCTCGGCGAGGAAGATCGCGTCATGCCCCGCCCCGCTGACGATGTCCATGTGTGACAGCCCAAGGCCTTGTGCCGCACCGCGTACTGCCTCGACGCAGCCCTTGTCGAAATACAGCGGCGGGAAGTCGGCAGTTGGCGTCAGTTCATAAGTCAGGCCGTGCTCATCGCAGGTGCTGTCGATCACCTGCCGCACTTCCGCGATCATCGAGTCCAGCCGCGCCGGTTCAAGATGACGGAAATCCAGGGTCATGCGCACTTCGCCGGGGATGACGTTACGCGAGCCCGGATAGGCTTGCAGACAACCGACGGTGCCACAGGCGTGAGGTTGATGACCCAGCGCGGTACGGTTCACGGCGGCGACGATTGCGGCGGCGCCGACCAAGGCATCCTTGCGCAAATGCATCGGCGTTGGTCCGGCGTGAGCCTCGACACCGCGCAGTTTCAGGTCGAACCACTTCTGTCCCAACGCGCCCATTACCACGCCAATGGTCTTGCGTTCGTCTTCCAGAATCGGGCCTTGCTCGATGTGTGCCTCAAAGTAGGCACCGACTGCGTGGCCACTGACCTTGCGCGGACCGGCATAGCCGATGGCGTTCAGCGCCTCGCCCACGGTCACGCCGCTGGCGTCGGTCTTGGCCAGGGTTTCTTCAAGGGTGAATTTTTCGGCAAACACCCCGGAGCCCATCATGCACGGGGCGAAGCGCGAGCCTTCTTCATTGGTCCAGACCACCACTTCCAGCGGCGCCTCGGTTTCCACGCCCAGGTCGTTGAGGGTGCGCAGCACTTCGACCCCGGCCAACACGCCGAAACAGCCGTCGAACTTGCCACCAGTGGGTTGGGTGTCGATGTGGCTGCCGGTCATCACCGGTGGCAGTTGCGGATTGCGTCCGGCGCGGCGGGCGAAGATGTTGCCGACGGCGTCGATGCTCACCGTGCAGCCCGCCTCCTCGCACCACCTGACAAAAATGTCGCGGGCCTGGCGATCGAGGTCGGTCAGGGCCAGGCGACAGACGCCGCCCTTGACCGTGGCACCGAGTTTGGCCAGCTCCATGAGCGACTGCCAGAGGCGGTCGCGATTGATGTGCTGATGGCTGGACTGCAGAACGTCTACGGCAGCGTTCATGGTGATCTCCTTCAGGCTGATTTTTATAGTTCCCATGCTCTGCGTGGGAATTCATCTCTGGACGCTCTACGTCCGCTCTTGGGACGCAGAGCGTCCCCGGCTGCATTCCCACGCAGAGCATGGGAACGATCACCCTTTTCCTATATCGAGGTATCGGCCACAGCCGTGTCGTTGCTACGCATCGTGCACAACCCGTAATACATCAGGCCACCAAGGGCCGAGCCGGTGAACCAGCCATAGCTGTAGAACCAGCTGAAGGCATCGCTGCCCAGCGACAGCAAGGTCAACACCACTGGCACACCGAAGGCGATGAAACCGTTCCAGTTCCACGCCGGGTACACGTCATCGCGGTACAGGCCAGCAAGGTCCAGTTGTTGTTTCTTGATCAGGAAATAATCCACCACCATGATCCCGGCGATCGGCCCGAGCAGGCTCGAATAACCGAGCAACCAATTGGAATAGACCGTTTCCAGGCTGACATTAGAGACGATCAGCCCAAGCTTCTTCAGCAGTTCGTGGCCCATCAGCGCCAGCCCTACCAGGCCGGTAAACATCACCGCCTTGGTGCGGTTGATGAGTTTAGGTGCAAGGTTCTGGAAGTCGTTGGTCGGCGAAACGATGTTGGCCGCGGTGTTGGTCGACAGCGTCGCGATAATGATCAGCGCCATGGCGAACGCCACCCACACCGGGCTCTGGATATGCCCAATCAGGCTGACCGGATCGGAGACGGTCACACCCACCAGTTTCGCCGACGCGGCAGTCATCACCACCCCGAGCGAGGCGAACAGGAACATGGTCAGCGGCAAACCGAAAATCTGTCCGAGGATCTGGTCTTTCTGGCTTTTGGCGTAACGGCTGAAGTCCGGGATGTTCAGCGACAAGGTCGCCCAGAACCCGACCATCGCGGTCAGCCCGGCCAGGAAGTAACCGGTCACGCTGGCGCCTTCAGGACGTTTCGGCGGCTGGGCCAGCAACTCGGTCAGCGACACATTCGGCATGGCCCAGACCAGCAGCCCCAGCCCCACCGCCACCAACAGTGGTGCCGAGAGCGTTTCCAGCCATTTGATCGACTCGGCACCGCGCAGCACCACCCACAGGTTCAGCGTCCAGAACATCATGAAGCCAATCACTTCGCCGGTGCCCCCGAGGGATTTCCAGCCCTCGAAAACCGAGCCGAGAAACAGGTGAATCGCCAGCCCGCCAAACATCGTCTGGATACCGAACCAGCCGCAGGCCACCAGCGCGCGAATCAGGCACGGCACGTTGGAACCGATCACCCCGAACGAGGAACGCAGCAATACCGGAAACGGAATCCCGTACTTGGTGCCCGCAAAGGCGTTAAGGGTCAGTGGGATCAGCACGATGACGTTGGCCAGCAGAATCGCCAGCAGCGCTTCGCCAACGCTCAGGCCAAAGTACGCGGTAAGCACCCCGCCAAGGGTGTAGGTCGGCACGCACACCGACATGCCGATCCACAACGCGGTGATGTGCCATTTGTTCCAGGTTCGTTCGTGCACCTTGGTCGGCGCAATGTCGTGGTTGTACCGGGGACTGTCGAGGACGTCGCTGCCGGCGTCCAGTTCGTACAACCCTTCGCGCTCGGTGACGTGCGATCTGTTCTGTTGCATGGCCGCTCCACTGTTTTTTTGATTATTTTGCTCATCGGGCTGGCCTGCGGTTAAACCACGAGCCGGACGATGGCCGGAGAACTTACGACTTTTACCGACCGGCCAAGGTGTCAGCGGCAGCAATCAATAAGCATGCCGGAGGCTTTGCTGACGACCTTTGCGCGTCGGTAAAATCCATGTAAACAACTGATGTTCATCAGTTTTATTCAAACAACAATCAAGCCCGCGAAGACTTGTCCGGGCACTCAGGCAAAATGCCGGGCAAGTCGTCCGAGCCGTCAGGGCTCAATCTGGTGCGTTACATTTATTTTGTATTTTTTCTGTCAGCCACAGGCGCACCTCAAATAGCTGATTTCACATAGGAAATCTTGACCATATTTCGATCCTGTCAAGTGCGTCAAAATGGTGAGAGACCTCACCATTTTGGTGATTTGCACTTTTAATCGTTTAATTTCAACAAGTTAATATCGATATAAGCTTATAAAAAATATTCTTGCCCAATCCGATATCTCCAGCTAGCGTTTATTCCTGACAGCGCTGACAGGAATACAACTTCCTTAGCCTGCTACATATAAAACACTTAGAACCGGCATAAGCCAGTCAAGCCTGCGAGGAACTCGGAATGTCTCTGTTGATCCGTGGCGCCACCGTTATTACCCATGATGAAAGTTATCGCGCCGATGTCTTGTGCGCCGACGGCGTGATCAAAGCCATCGGCAACAACCTCGATACTCCCGCCGGCTGCGAAGTGCTCGACGGCAGCGGCCAATACCTGATGCCCGGCGGCATCGACCCGCACACGCACATGCAATTGCCCTTCATGGGCACCGTGGCCAGCGAAGACTTTTTCAGCGGCACGGCGGCGGGTCTGGCGGGTGGTACCACGTCGATCATCGACTTCGTGATTCCCAATCCGCAGCAATCGCTGCTGGAAGCTTTCCATCAGTGGCGTGGCTGGGCTGAAAAATCAGCCTCCGACTATGGCTTTCACGTCGCCATCACCTGGTGGAGCGAACAGGTTCGCGAAGAAATGGCTGAGCTGGTCAGCCATCATGGGGTCAACAGCTTCAAGCATTTCATGGCGTACAAGAACGCGATCATGGCCGCCGACGACACGCTGGTCGCCAGTTTCGAGCGCTGTCTGGAACTCGGTGCCGTGCCAACCGTGCACGCAGAAAACGGCGAACTGGTCTATCACCTGCAGCGCAAACTGATGGCCCAGGGCATCACCGGCCCTGAAGCGCACCCGCTGTCGCGGCCGTCTCAGGTTGAAGGTGAAGCCGCGAGCCGGGCGATCCGTATTGCAGAAACGCTTGGCACGCCGCTGTACCTGGTCCACGTCTCGACCAAGGAAGCGCTGGATGAAATCACCTACGCCCGCAGCAAAGGCCAACCGGTCTACGGCGAAGTGCTGGCCGGGCATCTGCTGCTGGATGACAGCGTCTACCAGCACCCGGACTGGCAAACCGCCGCCGGTTACGTGATGAGCCCGCCCTTCCGTCCGCGCGGCCACCAGGAAGCACTTTGGCACGGCCTGCAATCGGGCAACCTGCACACCACCGCCACCGATCACTGCTGTTTCTGTGCCGAACAGAAAGCTGCGGGGCGTGACGACTTCAGCAAAATTCCCAACGGTACGGCCGGCATCGAAGATCGCATGGCGGTGCTGTGGGATGAAGGGGTCAACACCGGGCGCCTGTCGATGCAGGATTTCGTTGCGCTGACCTCCACCAACACCGCGAAAATCTTCAACCTCTACCCGCGCAAAGGCTCGATCCGCGTCGGCGCCGATGCCGACCTGGTGCTCTGGGACCCGCAAGGTACGCGGACCATTTCTGCCAAGACGCATCACCAAAACGTCGACTTCAACATCTTTGAAGGCAAGACCGTGCGCGGCGTACCCAGCCACACCGTCAGCCAGGGTCGACTGGTCTGGGCCGATGGCGACCTGCGTGCCGAACGCGGTGCCGGGCGCTACATCGAACGCCCGGCGTATCCGGCGGTGTTCGATTTGCTGAGCAAGCGCGCTGAGCTGCACAAGCCGACTGCCGTGAAACGCTGACGCTACCCCTGTGGCGAGGGAGCTTGCTCCCGCTGGAGTGTAAAGCGCTCCCAAACCGGTCGATTGCGTCCTATCTGCGTGACGAGTTGTCTGGTTTACGGGCGCTACGCACCCGAGCGGGAGCAAGCTCCCTCGCCACAGGATGCGGCGTTACCAACCACCTATTTGCGTCATGTACAAAAAACAATGCCCATCAGAGGCAGTACCTCAAATAACCGTGAGGCCAACACCGTGATCAAGACTCTGAGCCACTTGCCCCATCCTGCCGAGGATGCGGCCACCCTCGCCGGCCATTTCACCGATCTGGCGCCGCCGCTCAACCACCGTCAGGCACATCTGGAAGCCTCGCGCTGCCTGTATTGCTATGACGCGCCGTGCGTCAACGCGTGCCCGAGCGACATCGATATCCCGTCGTTCATTCGCAACATCCATCAAGAGAACGTCCAGGGCGCTGCGCAAACCATCCTCTCGGCGAACATCCTGGGTGGCAGTTGCGCCCGGGTCTGTCCGACAGAAATCCTTTGCCAGCACGCCTGCGTACGCAACAACGCCGAGGAATGCGCACCGGTACTGATCGGCCTGTTGCAGCGCTACGCCATCGACAACGCGCACTTCAGCGAACACCCATTCCAACGCGCAGCGGCCACCGGCAAACGAATTGCCGTGGTCGGTGCCGGGCCTGCCGGTTTGTCGTGCGCGCACCGCAGCGCCATGCATGGCCACGAGGTGGTAATTTTCGAGGCGCGGGAAAAGGCCGGCGGACTCAACGAATACGGGATCGCCAAATACAAACTGGTGGATGACTTTGCCCAGCATGAGCTGGACTTCCTGCTGGAAATCGGCGGCATCGAAATCCGCCACGGGCAAAAACTCGGTGAGAACCTGAGCCTCAGCGAACTGCATCAGCAGTTCGACGCAGTATTCCTCGGCCTTGGCCTGGCCGCCAGCAAACAGCTGGGGTTGGCTGACGAAGACGCCCCAGGGCTGTTGGCCGCTACCGATTACATTCGCGAACTGCGCCAGGCCGATGACCTGAGCCAATTGCCGCTGGCCGATCATTGCATCGTCCTCGGCGCCGGCAACACGGCAATCGACATGGCCGTGCAAATGGCCCGCCTCGGTGCCCGCGACGTGAATCTGGTGTACCGCCGTGGTCTTGAGGACATGGGCGCAACCGCTCATGAGCAGGACATCGCCAAGGCCAATCAGGTACGGCTGATGACCTGGGCGCAACCGCAGGACGTCTTGCTCGACGATAAAGGCCAGGTGCGTGGAATGCGTTTCGCCCGCACGCGTCTCGAAAATGGTCGGCTGATCAGCACCGGGGACACCTTCGAGCTGGCCGCCGATGCGATCTTCAAAGCCATCGGGCAAAAATTCGACGACAACGCGCTGAGCGATCCGCTGGCCCGCGAGCTGAAACGCCAGGGCGACCGAATTCAGGTGGATGAACAGATGCGTACCAGCATTCCCGGCGTCTATGCCGGCGGCGATTGCACCAGCCTCGATCAGGACCTCACCGTACAGGCCGTGCAGCACGGCAAACTCGCAGCTGAAGCGATCCATGCCCAACTCATGCTCAACGTGGAGGCTGCGTAAATGGCCGATCTTTCGATTGTCTTCGCCGGTATCAAAGCTCCCAACCCGTTCTGGCTGGCCTCCGCGCCGCCCACCGACAAGGCCTACAACGTGGTCCGTGCGTTCGAGGCCGGCTGGGGTGGCGTGGTCTGGAAAACCCTGGGTGAAGACCCGGCGGCGGTCAACGTCTCGTCGCGTTACTCCGCGCACTTTGGTGCCAACCGTGAAGTCATGGGCATCAACAACATTGAGCTGATCACTGACCGCTCGCTGGAAATCAATCTGCGGGAAATCACCCAGGTCAAAAAAGACTGGCCGGATCGCGCACTGATCGTGTCGCTGATGGTGCCTTGCGTTGAAGAATCGTGGAAAAACATCCTGCCGCTGGTAGAGGCCACCGGTGCCGACGGCATCGAACTGAACTTCGGCTGCCCCCACGGCATGCCGGAACGTGGCATGGGGGCCGCTGTCGGTCAGGTGCCGGAATACGTCGAGCAAGTCACTCGCTGGTGCAAGACCTATTGCTCGCTGCCGGTGATCGTCAAGCTCACGCCGAACATCACCGACATCCGCGTCGCCGCCCGGGCAGCCCACCGTGGTGGCGCCGATGCGGTGTCGCTGATCAACACCATCAACTCGATCACCAGCATCGACCTGGATCGCATGGTTGCGCATCCGATGGTCGGCAGCCAAAGCACCCACGGTGGTTACTGCGGTTCGGCGGTCAAACCGATTGCGTTGAACATGGTCGCCGAAATCGCCCGTGACCCGCAGACCCAAGGCCTGCCCATTTGTGGCATCGGCGGCATTGGCAGTTGGCGTGACGCAGCCGAATTCATGGCGCTGGGCAGTGGCGCGGTGCAGGTGTGCACGGCGGCGATGCTGCATGGCTTTCGGATCGTCGAGGAAATGAAGGACGGATTGTCCCGCTGGATGGACAGCCAAGGCTACTCAAGCGTGCAGGATTTTTCCGGGCGTGCGGTGGGTAATACCACGGACTGGAAATACCTGGACATCAACTATCAGGTGATCGCCAAGATCGACCAGCAAGCCTGCATTGGTTGCGGCCGTTGCCACATCGCTTGTGAAGACACTTCGCACCAGGCCATCGCCAGCCTGAAACAGCCGGATGGTACCCACAAATATGAAGTGATCGATGACGAGTGCGTGGGCTGCAACCTGTGCCAGATCACTTGCCCAGTGCAGGACTGCATCGCGATGGTGCCGGTCGATAACGGGAAACCGTTTCTGGACTGGGACCATGATCCGAGGAATCCCTATCATGTCGCGGGTTGAGATCCGCGTCGCCTGAACTGACGCCTTCGCGGGCAAGCCTTGCTCCTACGGATTTGTGTCGAGCCACAAATAGGTGATCGACACTAAACCCGTAGGAGCAGGGCTTGCCCGCGATGACAATCCTACGGTTCCAACCCGATCCCCCGCAGAATCACGCTGGTCACCGTCTGCACCGCACGCTCGAACTGCATGTCCGACAGCGGTTGATGGTCGTTGAGGATGTTGATCTGGTGATCGAAGTCAGCGTAATGCTGGGTCGAGGCCCAGATCATGTACAGCAGGCTTGAAGGCTCCACCGGCAGGATGCGTTTGTCCTCCACCCATTGGCGAATTTTCGCTTCCTTCATCTTGGCCCAGTCGTACAGGCTGACGTCCAGCGCCTCACCCAATGTCGGCGCACCGTGGATGATTTCATTGGCCCAGACTTTCGAGCCGTAAGGCCGGCTGCGGGAATGGTTCATCTTGGCGCGGATGTAACTGCTGAGCACCACCCGCGGGTCATCGAACATCTCGAAGCACAGCGCGTCCTGCTTCCAGACTTCCAGCAAATCGAACAGCACCGCGCTGTACAGCTCAGCCTTGGTGCTGAAGTAGTAATGCAGATTGGAGCGCGGCAGTTGCACTTCCTTAGCGATGTCGGCCATCGCGGTGCTGCCAAAACCTTTCTCGGCGAAGACCTTCTCGGCGGCCAGGAGGATTTTCTCGACGTTACTGCGGCGGATCTCGATTTTGTGATTGCCCATAAGGGCTCCCTGACAGCGGCATGGGTCAAGACTAGCATTCGCCACCTGCGAAACGAAACGTCGTACAGGGTCCGAGGCATAGGTAAACTGTCGCATCTTCCAATCTGCCTGATAGGTGCTGACCGATGTTGCTGAAAAAAGCCCTGACTGTGACTGCCCTCCTCGGCTCGCTGTTCGCCGCCTCCTCGGTGTTTGCTCACGCTCACCTGAAAAGCTCGACGCCAGCCGCCGACAGCAACGTTGCCGCACCTGCCGAATTGCGCCTGGCGTTCTCCGAAGGGGTTGAAGCCAGTTTCACCAAAGTCGATATCAGCAAGGATGGCGTGGCCGTTGCCGTGAAAAGCATCGTCACCGAAAGCGCCGATAAAAAGACCCTGGTCGTTACTCCCGCCGCCCCTCTGAGCGCCGGTAACTACAAAGTCGAATGGCATGCAGTGTCGGTCGACACCCATAAAAGCGCTGGCGACTACAGCTTCAAGGTGAGTCAGTAATCGATGTCGAGCGCGCTGGTCCTGGGCCGCTTCCTGCATTTCATCGTCGTGCTGATGCTGTTTGGGGCCTGCCTGTTCAGGCCCCTGCTGTTGCGCCATGAACCTCTGACCCAAGCGCTCGCGACACTCGATCAACGCCTCGCCGGGCTGAGTCGGCTGCTCGCCGGGTTCGCCTTGTTCACCGGGGTTTGCTGGCTGCTGTTGATCACCGCCAGCATGGCCGGCTCGCTGTCGGCGGCGTTTGATTGGCCGACCGTGCAACTAGTGTTGAGCAACACCTTCTTCGGGCAGGTCTGGCGTTGGCATCTGCTGTTCAACGGGCTGTTGGTGGTCTGCCTGCTGAGCCCGCTGAGCAACTGGTTTGCGCTGCGTATGCTCCTGAGCAGCCTGTTGCTGATGACCCTCGCCCCGGTCGGCCATGGCGCGATGCTTGATGGCCTGAGTGGCCAGTTGCTGATCCTCAATCAAGTGATTCACCTGACCTGCGTCGGTGCCTGGCTGGGCGGACTCATGCTGCTGATGATGATTCTGCGGCGACCGACGACCCACACTGTCAAGCCGATACTGCAACGCTTCAGCGGGATCGGTTATGGGCTGGTGGCGGGTTTGCTGGTAACCGGCCTGATCAACGTCCGGGTGTTGACCGGGGCTTTCTGGCCGACACCGCTGCTGTCAGGGTTCGCGCTGATTCTGTTGATCAAGGTGCTGTTGGTCAGCGCCATGCTTGGCCTGGCGCTGTTCAATCGCTTGAAAATCAAGCACTGCGAGCAACGCCTCTCGGCGCTACGCACCAGCGTGATGCTGGAGTGGTTGCTGGGGATAGCGGCAGTGGCGGCGGTTTCCCTATTGGGTACATTGCCGCCGATGGTGGCCGGTAACTGATCGTTCCCACATGGGAACGATCATCGACACCTACGGATTGCCAGCGACGGCATTGCCTTGCCCCGAGGTATCGATACTCACCACCACCGACATGCCGGGCCGCAGGCGTTCGCTTTGCGCCTGGTTCGCGTCAACGGTGATGCGCACCGGCACGCGTTGGGCGATTTTGACGAAGTTGCCGGTGGCGTTGTCGGCTTGCAACAGGCTGAACTCGGAACCGGTGGCCGGTGAAATGCGCTGCACCCGACCGTGAAATTTCTGGTGATTCAAGGCATCGACGGTGAAGGTAACCGGCTGGCCGATGTGGATGTTGTTCATCTGGGTTTCTTTCATGTTGGCGATCACCCACAACTGGCTCGGCACCAAGGCCATCAACTGCGCGCCGGAGTTGACGTAGGCACCAAGACGCACGCCGATCTGCCCAAGCTGGCCGTCCTGCGGGGCGACCACGCGAGTATTGGACAGATCGATCCGCGCCAGCTCAACCGCCGCTTCGGCACTGGCCACCGCCGCCTCCAGCGAACCGCGATTGACGATCACCGTTTGCAGGTCCTGCCGGGCAATTTCCAGACTGGCCTGGGCCTGTGCCACCGCAGCGATGGTTTGCGCATTAGCGGCACGGGTCACGTCCAGCTCGCGCTTTGACACCGAGCCGTCGCTGATCAACGCCTCATTACGCCGCAAGTCCGCTGCGCTTTTTTGCGCCTGGGCCTGGCTGTCGGTCAGCGCCGCCTGACGCAGCTTGATGGTCGCCTCGGCGCTGTTGCGTTGTTGCACCGCATTGGCCAGCGCGGCTTTCTGCACCGCCAGTTGTGCCAGCGACTGATCCAGACGTTGCTTGTAGATCCGGTCATCCAGCCGCACCAGCAGGTCGCCGGTCTTGACGAACTGGAAGTCCTGCACCGGCACCTCAAACACGTAGCCGCTGAGTTGCGGGCCAATGATCGTTACCTGGCCGCGAACCAGCGCATTTTCAGTGCTTTCGATGGCGCTGCCGAACGGCGGCAACTGCCAGGCATACAGCACGATCAGCACCCCGACGATGGCAATGGCAGCAAAGCCCAAGGACGAAATAATCCGCACCGGCAACGAACGCGGCTCGGTGCCAGAAGTTTTAGGCGGTGCCACGCCCTCGGGAGTCGAGGCGATGGCGTTGGTGGTTGTGGTGATCGGGTCGGTCATGAAGAAGAGGCACCGCTGGAAGGAACGGAAGTCGGACTGGCCGGCGCGGGAGCGACAGCCTTGGTCGTGCTCAGCAGCCACAGGCTGCGAATGAAGATCCAGAGCATGGTCAGCATCGCGATCACCGCGATCAGCATGAACACGTCGTTATAGGCCATGACATTTGCCTCCCGGGTTGCAGCCGCTGCCAGGCTACGAATGCCCTGGGTGGTGCGGGCCGCCGGGTCGGCGATACTCGACACATAACTCGCGCTGCTGCCTTGCACACGGCTGGCCACTTGCGGGTCGACCAGGGTCAGGCGCTCGACGATATGGCTGGAATGGAATTTTTCCCGGGCGATCTGGAACGTCCCCAACAACGCAGCGCCAATCAGGCCGCCGAGGTTCTGGCAGATCCCGAACAGCACTGAGAAACTCACCAGATTGCGCGGATTGGTCAACACGTTGCGGGTGCCGAGGACCATCGTCGGCCCGAGGAAAAACGTCCCGCCAAAGGCCAGCAGAAACTGGCTGAGGTACATGTTTTCCGGGCGTGTCAGGTTGGTCGAGAAACTGTCCATCACGGAACCTGTGGCCATCAGCGCCAGGGAAATGATCAACGGCATCAACAGGTGCGAGGGATTGATCGTCAGCGCGCTGGTGGCAAGGCCGGCGACGCTGCCCACCAGCATCACCACGTAAAGGCTGTGCATCTGCTGGCTGCCCAGGTTCAGGGTTTGCAGCAAACCCACCGCCCCGGTGGATTGCTCGGTGAGCACCATACGGATGAGGATCACCGCCAATGCCAGGCGAATCATCACCCCGCTACCAAGCCAGCGGGTCATCAGCATCGGGTTACTGCGGTTATGTTCGATGGCCAGGCCGGCCATGATCAACACGATCGAGCCGGCCGAGGCGACACCGATCCACGGTGCTTCGAGCCACCAATCGATACGGCCCAACGACAACACCGCACAGAGCAGCGCCACTCCACCCGCCAGCAAGGCGAAGGTCAGGAAATCGAGTTTTTCGAAAGTTTTGAAGCGGTCACCCGGCGGCAACTTGAGCATGAACACACAGCCCAGTGAGGTCAGCGCCATGCCCAGTTCAAACAGATAGAGCCCGCGCCATTCGGCGATCTGCAACAGGTCTTCGGAGAACAGCCGAGCCAGTGGCAATGCCAGTTGCGAGGTACCCAGGCCGAGCACCAGCGCCTTCATGCGCCACTTCGCCGGGAAAGCCTGCACCATGTAATACAGGCCCAGCGAACTCAGCGCCGCACCGACCATACCGTGGGCGGCGCGCACCGCAATCGCCGAACTGAGGTCGTTGACGAACAAATGGCCGAAGGTCACCAGCGCATACAGCACCAGGAATACTTCAGTGAACGCCCGCAGGCCGAACTGCTGACGAAACTTCACCAGCAGCAGGTTCATCGAGACGTTGGTCATCACGTAAGCCGCTGGCAGCCAGGCCATCTCGGCGGTCGTCGCCCCCAGCGCCCCTTGCAGGTAAGGCAGGTTGGCGACCACCAACGCGTTGCCCAACCCACCGGTCAATGCCACCAGCAACCCGACCAATGCATAAGCCAAGCGCTTTGGTGTTGGGTGTAAAGGGGTCGAGGGGGAACCGGGCAAGCTTGGCCGTTCGTGGGGCTGCCAGTTGCGCGGGGCGTAGTGATCCATGGCGTGGCCTTGTCATCGGTAATGAAGGCAGTAAACCTGAGCCAGAGATTTCTTGCCAGTTCGCCGCACGGCAACCACCGATTTCAGGCCTTGAGCAGCATGTAGCCGGCCACCATCAGGCACACACTGGCAAACCCCACTTGAAGTGCCCGGGCCGGAACGCGGGCGCACAGTCGTCGCCCCACGACCATCCCGGCGATGCTCGCGGCGATAAAAGCCGCGCCCTGGGCATCGATGGTCACCCCGGCATGAAAGGCGCCGATCACTCCGGTTGCCGAGATCAAACTGATCACCATCAACGAGGTGGCGATGATGCCGCGCATCTGTACGTCGGTCAGTTGCTTGAAGGCCGGCACGATCAGGAAACCCCCACCGACCCCGAGCAAGCCTGAAACCACGCCGGTCACCGCCCCCAATGCAGCCAGAGTTGCGGTGCATTTGGCGGTCCAGGAAAAGCGCCCGGTCTGTTGATCGAGCATGCAGTTTTTCTGGCCCCAGCTGGCGTGGCCGTGATCGCTCGGCCCCGCTTGCGGCTTTTCTCGCCGCAGCATCCGCCAGGCGATCATGATCATCAGCAGACTGAACAGGATCATCAGGACTTTTTCCGGCAACTGATGGGCGAAGTAGATGCCCACCGGCGAGAACACCGCCCCCAGCAACGCGATCAACAACGCCGCACGGTAGCGCACCAATCCATGGCGCAAGCCGTCGATGGCACCGACCGCCGCGGCACTGCCCACCGCAAACAACGCCACCGGCGCTGCCTGGGTCATGCTCCAGCCCAGCCCGAGCACCAGGGCCGGGACTGCAAGAATGCCTCCGCCGGCCCCGGTCAGCCCCAGGATCAGACCCATCACCACACCAAACAATGTCGCCAGCAGCATAGGGTTTTCTCAATCGACCTTGGACACACGAGTCAGCCACTCACGACCTTTGAGCATGCCGTTCCAGTAAAACCACGGCAGCAGCGTCGCCTTGAGAAACCATGCCGAGCGTCGCGCCACGGTCGGTTCGAGGGGAAAAGTCGGCAGCAGCTTACCGGCATAGCCGAACTCGGCGAGTATCACCTTGCCCTTCTCCACCGTCAGCGGGCAGGAGCCATAACCGTCGTATTTCAGCGGCAAGGGTTGCTGCTTGCGCAAGGCCAGCACGTTCTCCGCCACCACGACGATTTGCTTGCGCACCGCGGCAGCAGTCTTGGCGTTGCTGGTAGAGCAGACATCGCCGAGGGCGAACACGTCCGGATAACGCACATGCTGCAAACTGTGGACGTCCACTTCGCACCAGCCTGCGGCATCGGCAAGCGAACTCTGACGGATGAAGTCCGGCGACACCTGCGGTGGCACCACATGCAACAGATCGAATTTTTTCGCTTGCAGCGTGACCGCTCCGGCGGCGTCCCTGACCTCGAACCAGGCGGTTTGCGCCGGCCCGTCGACCTTCACCAGGTTGGAGTTGAATGCCAACCGCGCACGGTATTTCTCGATGTACTTCATCAGCGGCGCAACGAAGATCGCCACGCCGAACAACGCGGCGCCGGCCAGGTTGAACTCGACGTCGACATGCTTCAGCACACCGTGTCGGAGCCAGTGATCACACGACAGGTACAACGCCTTTTGCGGCGCCCCGGCGCATTTGATCGGCACCGCTGGCTGGGTAAAGATTGCCTTGCCGCCGCGCAGACCTTTGACCAGTTGCCAGGTGTAGGCCGCATGCCGGTAGCTGTAGTTGGACGTGACACCGTGCTGCCCGAGGGCTTCTTGCAGACCTTCGATTTTCTCCCAGGCCAGTCGCAAGCCAGGGCAGACGATCAGGTTCTGATAAGAGACGCTGCGCCCATCATCAAGCGTCAGCAGACGGTTTTCGGGGTCGACGCTGCTGACCGCAGCCTGCACCCAGTGAGCCTGACGCGGCATCACCGCCGCCATTGGTCGTACGGTGTTCTTGAGTTCATGCGCGCCGCCGCCAACCAACGTCCAGGCCGGTTGGTAATAGTGCTGGGCGCTGGGTTCGATGACGGTGACGTTCAAGTGCGGATCGCGCTTGAGCAGGCTGGCAGCGAAGCCGATACCCGCGGTACCACCGCCTATCACCACGATGTCGGCACTGATGGTCTGGCCCCAGTGTTGGTCCTGCATAAGTTATTGCCTCTACAAGGGGCTGCCCGAAAAGGCTCACGCCCAGCTTTTTAGCACCGCGCCGCAATACAGGCCCGAGAGTGTTTTCATCACCTGAATCACTTCGTGGCTGGCCAGGCCGTAGAAAATGTACTTGCCTTCACGTCGAGTGCCCACCAGGCCTTCATCGCGCAAAATGCCCAACTGCTGGGACAACGTCGGCTGACGCACGCCAGTCATGGTTTCCAATTCGCCGACGTTACGCTCGCCCTGGGTCAACTGGCAGAGGATCAGCAGGCGGTCCTCATTGGCCAATGCCTTGAGCAGCGCGCAGGCCTTGGAGGCCGAGGCACGCAATTGCGCCACTTCACCTTCGCTTAGACTGGATTGCATT
Organism: Pseudomonas sp. GW822-FHT04C11; assembly: GCF_058800905.1. NCBI lineage: Bacteria > Pseudomonadati > Pseudomonadota > Gammaproteobacteria > Pseudomonadales > Pseudomonadaceae > Pseudomonas > Pseudomonas sp. GW822-FHT04C11. The sequence continues at coordinate 15,480 of NZ_JBXAMS010000014.1, forward strand.
TGCAGATAACCTTAGTCGTCACTTAAGCTGCGGACATTATGTTTAAACATAAAGTGTTGCAAGCCTTTGTGTCTTTCTGCCACCCAGCCAGGACCCGCCGCCATGCCAGCGTTGATCCAAGCCTTCCTTGACGACGCATCAAAGACCTACACCTATGTGATCTATGAACACGACGGCGGCCCGTGCGCCATTGTCGATTCAGTGCTCGATTACCACCCGGCGTCCGGTCGAACCGCCACCACGCAGGCTGACCGGGTGATTGCTTTCGTTCGCGAGCACCAGTTGCAAACCCAATGGCTGCTGGAAACCCACGCCCATGCCGATCACCTGTCCGCCGCGCCTTACCTGCGCCGCGAGTTGGGCGGCAAGATCGCCATCGGCCAGGCCATCAGTCAGGTGCAGGACGTCTTCAAGAACCTGTTCAACCTTGAGCCGGCGTTTCGCAGCGACGGTTCGCAGTTCGACCATCTGTTTGCGCCGGACGAGGAATTTTCCATCGGCAACCTCAAGGCCAAGGCGCTGCATGTTCCCGGTCACACTCCGGCAGACATGGCCTACCTGATCGACGATGAACTGATTCTGGTGGGCGACACGCTGTTCATGCCCGACGTCGGTACCGCCCGCTGCGACTTTCCTGGCGGCAACGCCAACCAGCTATTCGCCTCGATACACAGGTTGCTGGCCTTCCCCGCCGACACCCGTCTCTATGTCTGCCACGATTACCCGCCAGCCGGCCGCACTTCCCAGTGCATGACCACCGTTGGCGAGCAACGCAAAAACAATATTCATGTGCATGACGGCATCGACGAAACGGCGTTCGTCGACATGCGCACCCGGCGCGATGCGGGCTTGTGCATGCCGACGCTGATACTGCCGGCGATTCAGGTGAATGTGCGGGCCGGGAATTTGCCACCGGCTGAAGACAACGGCGTGGTCTACCTGAAGATCCCCATCAACCAGTTCTGACCCCAACACGTTGGGACCCCACACTTTATCTCGTAGCAGCTGCCGAGCCCCGCGAGGCTGCGTTCGGCGGCGCAGCCGTCGCGAAACCTGCCACCGCGTTCATTCAGGCAGACCGTATCAGCCGGATTACGACGGCTGCGCCGCCGAACGCAGCCTCGCGGAGCTCGGCAGCTGCTACGGGTATGTGGGGAGATCTCAGTTGGCCAGGGTCAGGCCATTGGCTGGCAATGGCAGCGCGGTTTTGTAGCGCACCTGCTTGAGCGCAAAGCTTGAGCGGATGTTGGCGACGCCCGGGACCTTGGTCAGGAAGTCCATCATGAAGCGTTCCAGCGACTGAATGGTCGGCACCAGTACGCGGATCAGATAGTCCGGGTCGCCGGCCATCAGGTAACACTCCATTACCTCCGGACGGTCGGCGATGGCGGCCTCGAATTGCGCCAGCGCCTCTTCCACCTGTTTCTCCAGGCTGACGTGGATGAACACGTTGACGTGCAGCCCCAGCAGGTCGGCATCCAGCAACGTAACCTGCTCGCGAATCAGCCCTAATTCTTCCATCGCCTTGACCCGATTGAAGCACGGTGTCGGTGACAAATTCACCGAGCGTGCGAGGTCGGCGTTGGTGATGCGGGCGTTCTCCTGAAGGCTGTTGAGAATGCCGATGTCGGTACGGTCCAGTTTGCGCATGAGACAAAACAACCTGTTTTTTATGTTTATGCAGATTTTTTATCCTCAAATGGCTTCAACTGCAACGAAACAGAGATAAATATTCTTCTTGCCCCGGCCTATGATTGTTGTAGGACAAGATTTCTTCTACCCGAAGGATGACGGTCAGCTCACTACAAGAAATTCACAAGATCGAGCGTAGAAAGCCATGAATCAAGCGTACGAACCCCTGCGCCTGCACGTTCCCGAACCCTCGGGCCGCCCCGGCTGCAAAACCGACTTCTCCTACCTGCGCCTGACCGATGCCGGTACGGTGCGCAAACCCCCAATCGATGTAGAACCTGCCGACACGGCTGATCTGGCCAAGGGCCTGATTCGCGTGCTCGACGATCAGGGCAATGCCCTCGGTCCGTGGGCAGAAGGCGTGCCTGTGGAGATTCTGCGCAAAGGCATGCGCGCCATGCTCAAGACGCGGATTTTCGACAACCGCATGGTGGTCGCCCAACGTCAGAAAAAGATGTCGTTCTACATGCAGAGCCTTGGCGAAGAAGCCATCGGCAGCGCCCAGGCCCTGGCCCTGAACATCGACGACATGTGCTTCCCCACCTACCGTCAGCAAAGCATTCTGATGGCTCGCGAAGTGCCGCTGGTGGACCTGATCTGCCAACTGCTGTCCAACGAGCGCGATCCGCTCAAGGGCCGTCAGTTGCCGATCATGTACTCCGTTAAAGACGCCGGCTTCTTCACCATTTCCGGCAACCTCGCCACCCAGTTCGTACAAGGCGTGGGCTGGGGCATGGCGTCGGCGATCAAGGGCGACACCAAAATCGCCTCGGCCTGGATCGGCGACGGCGCCACCGCAGAATCCGACTTCCACACCGCCCTCACCTTCGCTCACGTTTACCGCGCGCCAGTGATCCTCAACGTGGTCAATAACCAGTGGGCGATCTCGACGTTCCAGGCGATTGCCGGTGGTGAAGCCACTACGTTCGCCGGTCGCGGCGTCGGCTGCGGCATCGCCTCCCTGCGGGTCGACGGCAACGATTTTGTCGCGGTGTATGCCGCCTCTGCCTGGGCCGCCGAACGCGCCCGCCGCAACCTCGGCCCGACCATGATCGAATGGGTCACCTACCGCGCCGGCCCGCACTCGACGTCCGATGATCCTTCCAAGTACCGCCCTGCCGACGACTGGAGTCACTTCCCGTTGGGCGACCCGATTGCGCGCCTCAAGCAGCATCTGGTGAAAATCGGTCAGTGGTCCGAAGAGGAACACGTGGCCCTCAGCGCTGAACTGGAAGCCGAAATCATCGCCGCGCAAAAAGAAGCCGAACAGTACGGCACCCTGGCCGGTGGCCAGATTCCGAGCGCTGCGACCATGTTCGAAGACGTCTATAAAGAGATGCCGGAGCACTTGAAGCGCCAGCGTCAAGAGTTGGGGATCTGACATGAACGATCACAACAATAATATCGAGCTGGAAACCGCCATGACCACAACCACCATGACCATGATCCAGGCCCTGCGCTCGGCCATGGACGTGATGCTCGAGCGCGACGACAACGTCGTGGTGTTCGGCCAGGACGTCGGCTACTTCGGCGGCGTGTTCCGTTGCACCGAAGGCCTGCAGAGCAAATACGGCACCTCGCGGGTGTTCGATGCGCCGATCTCCGAAAGCGGCATCGTCGGCGTTGCAGTTGGCATGGGCGCCTACGGATTACGGCCAGTGGCCGAGATCCAGTTCGCGGATTACGTCTACCCGGCCTCGGACCAGATCATTTCCGAAGCGGCACGCCTGCGCTATCGCTCGGCCGGCGAGTTCACCGCCCCGATGACCTTGCGCATGCCTTGCGGCGGCGGCATCTACGGCGGCCAGACCCACAGCCAGAGCATCGAAGCGATGTTCACTCAGGTCTGCGGCTTGCGCACAGTGATGCCGTCCAACCCCTACGACGCCAAAGGCCTGTTGATCGCCTCCATCGAGAACGATGACCCGGTGATCTTCCTTGAGCCAAAGCGCCTGTACAACGGCCCGTTCGACGGCCATCACGACCGCCCGGTAACCCCGTGGTCGAAACACCCTGCCGCGCAAGTGCCGGACGGCTACTACACCGTTCCGCTGGACCTCGCCGCCATCACCCGTCCAGGCAAGGACGTGACCATCCTGACCTACGGCACCACCGTGTATGTCTCGCAAGTGGCCGCTGAAGAAACCGGCATCGACGCCGAAGTCATCGACCTGCGCAGCCTGTGGCCGCTGGACCTGGAAACCATCGTCAAGTCGGTGAAGAAAACCGGCCGCTGCGTGGTCGTCCACGAAGCCACCCGCACCTGCGGCTTTGGCGCCGAACTGGTCGCGCTGGTTCAGGAACATTGCTTCCACCACCTGGAAGCGCCAATCGAGCGTGTGACCGGTTGGGATACTCCCTACCCGCATGCGCAAGAGTGGGCGTATTTCCCAGGCCCGTCCCGTGTGGGCGCGGCGTTGAAACGGGTCATGGAGGTCTGAATGGGCACGCACGTTATTAAAATGCCGGACATTGGCGAAGGCATTGCAGAAGTTGAACTGTCGGTGTGGCACGTCAAGGTCGGCGACATGGTCGTCGAAGATCAGGTGCTGGCCGATGTGATGACCGACAAGGCGATGGTCGACATTCCGTCCCCGGTGCATGGCAAGGTGATCTCCCTCGGCGGTGAGCCAGGTGAAGTCATGGCCGTCGGCAGCATTCTGATCAGTATCGAAGTGGAAGGTGAAGGCAACGTCAAAGCGTCGTCTCAGCCAGCACCGGCTGCACCAGCACCGAAGCCCGCAGCGGTTGCCGCACCGAAAGTCGAAGCCGCGATTGAAAGCAAACCCGCCGTCCCGGCTCGCCCAGTTGCGCCGCAAGGCCCGATGGTCGCTCGCGAAGCCGATGAGCGTCCGCTGGCCTCCCCGGCCGTACGCAAACACGCGCTGGATGCCGGCATTCAATTGCGTCTGGTCCGTGGCACCGGCCCTGCCGGGCGGATTCTTCACGAAGACCTCGAGGCTTATCTGGCACAAGGTCAGTCGAACGCATCGAGCACTGTGGCCGCATACGCCGAACGCAACGACGAACAGCAGATCCCGGTGATCGGCATGCGTCGCAAGATCGCCCAGCGGATGCAGGATGCGACTCAGCGTGCCGCACACTTCAGCTACGTCGAAGAAATCGACGTGACGGCAGTGGAAGAACTGCGTGCGCATCTGAATGAAAAGCACGGCGCAACTCGCGGCAAGCTGACGTTGCTGCCGTTCCTGGTCCGCGCCATGGTCGTCGCCCTGCGCGACTTCCCGCAGATCAACGCCCGTTATGACGACGAAGCCCAGGTCATCACCCGCCTCGGTGCGGTGCATGTCGGCGTCGCAACCCAAAGCGACATTGGCTTGATGGTACCGGTGGTGCGTCACGCCGAGGCTCGCAGCTTGTGGGACAGCGCTGCGGAAATCTCCCGTCTGGCCACGGCTGCGCGCAATGGCAAAGCCAGCCGCGATGAACTGTCCGGCTCGACCATCACCCTGACCAGCCTCGGCGCCTTGGGCGGCATCGTCAGCACCCCGGTGCTGAACCTGCCCGAAGTGGCGATCGTCGGCGTCAACAAGATCGTCGAGCGGCCAATGGTGATCAAAGGCCAGATCGTGATTCGCAAGATGATGAACCTCTCCAGCTCCTTCGATCACCGGGTGGTCGATGGCATGGACGCGGCGCAATTCATCCAGGCCATTCGTGGCTTGCTCGAACAACCCGCAACCCTGTTTGTGGAGTAGTAAGGCATGCAACAGACTCTGAACACCACGCTGCTGATTATCGGCGGCGGCCCCGGCGGTTATGTGGCGGCGATCCGCGCGGGCCAGTTGGGCATCAGCACCATTCTGGTCGAAGGCCAGGCGCTCGGCGGCACCTGCCTGAACATCGGCTGCATTCCGTCGAAAGCGCTGATCCATGTGGCCGAGCAGTTCCATCAGACTCAGCATCACAGCCAGCATTCGGCCCTCGGGATCAACGTCTCGGCGCCGACCCTGGACATCGGCAAAAGCGTCGAGTGGAAGGACGGTATCGTTGATCGCCTGACCACCGGCGTCGCGGCGCTGCTGAAAAAGCACAAGGTCCAGGTCATTCAAGGCTGGGCCAAGGTCATCGACGGTAAAACCGTCGAGGTCGGCGACACGCGTATCCAGTGCGAGCACCTGCTGCTGGCCACCGGTTCGAAAAGCGTCAACCTGCCGATGCTGCCAATTGGCGGGCCGATCATCTCTTCCACCGAAGCTCTGGCGCCGAAAAGCGTGCCAAAACGGCTGATCGTGGTGGGTGGCGGCTACATCGGGCTTGAGTTGGGCATTGCCTACCGCAAGCTCGGCGCCGAGGTCAGCGTGGTCGAGGCGCAGGATCGGATTCTGCCAGCCTACGATGCCGAACTGACCCAGCCGGTCAACGAAGCGCTCAAGCAACTCGGCGTAAAGCTTTACTTGAAGCACAGCGTCGAAGGCTTTGATTCACAAGCCAATACCTTGCAAGTGCGCGACCCGAACGGTGAAACCCTGAACCTGGCCACCGATCAGGTGCTGGTGGCGGTTGGGCGTAAACCCAACACCCAGGGCTGGAACCTTGAAGCATTGAACCTGGACATGAACGGCTCGGCGATCAAGATCGACAACCGCTGCGCGACCAGCATGCGCAACGTCTGGGCCATCGGCGATCTGAGCGGCGAGCCGATGCTCGCTCACCGCGCCATGGCGCAGGGTGAAATGGTCGCCGAGCTGATCTCGGGCAAACACCGCGAGTTCAATCCCACCGCCATCGCCGCCGTGTGCTTTACCGACCCGGAACTGGTGGTAGTCGGTAAAACCCCGGATGAAGCCAAGGCCGCTGGCCTGGATTGCATCGTGTCGAACTTCCCGTTCGCCGCCAACGGCCGGGCGATGACCCTGGAATCGAAAAGCGGCTTCGTGCGGGTGGTCGCGCGGCGTGACAATCATCTGATTGTCGGCTGGCAGGCGGTGGGTGTCGGGGTGTCCGAGTTGTCGACGGCATTCGGCCAGTCCCTGGAAATGGGCGCACGCCTGGAAGACATCGCCGGCACCATCCACGCCCACCCGACGTTGGGTGAAGCGGTGCAGGAAGCGGCGTTGCGCGCATTGGGCCACGCCCTGCATTTGTAACCGCTCAACTGTGGCGAGGGAGCTTGCTCCCGCTGGGCTGCGAAGCGGCCCCAATCGCGTCACTGCGATCTGCCTGATACACCTCAGTATCCGGTTTTACCAGTGCTGCGCACTGGAACGGGAGCAAGCTCCCTCGCCACAGGGTTTCGAATAATGAAGGATCGGCGGCAAGTTTCGTGAGCGGGCTAAGAAATCTGCCAATCACCCGATAGTCCGGGCTGCGATTTAGGCCTGGAATGAAGTATTGTTGTCCCCATCCAGAAAAACGTCAGAAGCCTTGAACCATTCAGGCGATTGTTAAGTGATAGAGGGTGTCATGGGTAACGAAAGCATCAATTGGGACAAGCTGGGTTTTGACTACATCAAGACAGACAAGCGCTATTTGTCGCACTGGCGCGATGGCGCCTGGGACCAAGGCACCTTAACCTCCGATAACGTGCTGCACATCAGCGAAGGCTCCACTGCCCTTCACTATGGCCAGCAATGCTTCGAAGGCCTGAAGGCCTACCGCTGCAAGGATGGTTCGATCAACCTGTTCCGCCCGGACCAGAACGCCGCACGCATGCAGCGCAGCTGCGCTCGCCTGCTGATGCCGCAGGTCGACACCGAACAATTCGTCGAGGCCTGCAAGGCCGTGGTGCGTGCCAACGAGCGTTTCATTCCGCCGTACGGCACTGGCGGCGCGCTGTACCTGCGTCCGTTCGTGATCGGCGTGGGTGACAACATCGGCGTGCGTACCGCTCCCGAGTTTATCTTCTCGATCTTCTGCATCCCGGTCGGCGCCTATTTCAAAGGTGGCCTGACCCCACACAACTTCCTGATCTCCAGCTACGACCGCGCCGCGCCACAAGGCACCGGCGCTGCCAAGGTCGGTGGCAACTACGCCGCCAGCCTGATGCCTGGCTCCCAGGCCAAGAAGGCGCACTTCGCCGACTGCATCTACCTGGACCCGATGACCCACACGAAGATCGAAGAAGTCGGCTCTGCGAACTTCTTTGGTATCACCCAGGACAACAAATTCGTCACGCCGAAATCCCCTTCGGTATTGCCGGGTATCACCCGTCTGTCGTTGATCGAGCTGGCAAAATCGCGCCTGGGCATGGAAGTCGTTGAAGGCGACGTGTTCATCGACAAGATCAGCGACTTCAAGGAAGCCGGCGCCTGCGGTACTGCTGCGGTGATCACGCCGATCGGCGGCATCGAGTACAACGGCAAGCTGCACGTGTTCCACAGCGAAACCGAAGTTGGCCCGGTCACCCAGAAACTCTACAAAGAGCTGACTGGTGTGCAGACTGGCGACATCGAAGCGCCAGAAGGCTGGATCGTCAAGGTCTGATCCAGCGCTTGCGGCACTGAAAAGCCCACCCATCGCTTACGCGGTGGGTGGGCTTTTTATTGGCCGGCATCTACGTCGAGCCGGGCAAACAGCCATTTCAGAAACACCTGGGTCTGCTCTGTCACATCCGGCGCAACACCGAAGTAGTAACGCGGCAACGGCATACGCAAATCGGGCAATGGGCAAATCAGCCGGCCGCTCGGCAGGTCATCGCCCAGCAACGAGGCCGGACACAAGGCTATGCCCTGTCCCTCCACGGCAGCCTGAAGCACCGGCTGCATGTGATCGAACTGCAGCGTCATCTGAGTCGCTGACTGAGTTTCGCCGAACAACAGCGCCCAGTTGTGCCAGTCCTCACGGCGGGTCTTGGCGGTCAGCAAGGTATGTCGGCTGAGGGCGTTCAAGTCGTCGAGCGGCAGACGCTTGATCAGCGAAGGTGCCGCGACCAGCAGCAATTCGTCTTCAAACAGTACCTGAGCGTGAATGTCCGGCGCCCAGCCGTCGCGGCCCCGTCGAATAACGACGTCGAACCTGTCTCGTGCGTGATCGGGCGCCAGCGTGGACGTGACCACCTCGGGTTTGATCTCCGGGTGCAGCGCCATGAACTCCGCCAGCCTGGGTCTCAGCCAGCGCTGGGCAAAGGTCGGACGGACGTTGATCTTTACGGTACGCAGCGAAGCGTGTTGCTTGAGTGCCGCGGCGGCGTTGGCAATCTGTGACAGTCCAGCGCTGACCTGTTCATAGAAGCTCTGTCCAGCCGGGGTCAGCACCGATTGCCGGATGCGCCGTTCGAACAGCAGCACGCCCAGGTGTTCCTCAAGCCGTTTGATGTGACGGCTGACGGCACTGTGACTGACGTGCAGTTCCTCGGCCGCGAGGCTGAAGCTCTGATGACGAGCGGCGGCCGCGAAAGCGCGAACCGCATTCAAGGGAGGGAGTTGATTAATCATGCGTCTAATTTAGTCACATATGCCGTGCAATTAAAGCGTTTGTCACACCTCCATCGTCACGCCAATCTGCGGGCATGCAGCCGATGCCACCTGATGGAGTGAGAGATGAATAGCTACGGAGTGTTTTTACTGTTCGCCGCCCTGACCATTCTGAGTCCTGGGCCCGGCGTGGTGCTCACGCTGACCAACTCCTTGCGTCATGGCTGGACCGGCGCGCTGCCGGGTATCCTGGGCATCGCCCTCGGGGCCTTTGTCGTCGCCGGGATCAGCGCGACCAGCGTGGGCCTGATACTCGCGACCTCCGCGAGCGCGTTCACCGTGCTGAAATATGCCGGTGCCGCGTACCTCTTGTACTTGGGTTACAAAAGTTGGCGCACTGATCGTTTCATTCCTGAGCATGAAGTGAACTCGTCCGGCCCTGGGTATCGCTTCGTCGAAGCAGCATCGCTGCAGCTGTTGAACCCAAAAGCGGTGTTCTTCTTTCTCGCGGTGTTCCCGCAGTTCATCGATACCTCGACGCACTACTACAGCCAGTTTTTTAGCCTGGTCAGTTCCTACAGCCTGCTGGTGATCCTGATCCACGGCAGCTATGCGCTGCTCGCCAATGCAGCCAAAGGCTGGCTGTCCAGTCAAAAAGGTTCCTGGCTGGCGGCGAAGGTGTCAGGCGTTACGTTCGCCAGCTTCGGCGTGCTGATGGCCTCGGCCAGTCGATAGCGAATACGCCGTTATGGCGAAGGACTGACAACCGCGCGACTGCCTGACTCAGTGGCACTCCGCAGGTTCACCTTCGCCAGCGCCGGCAGTTCAATCGCGAATCTGGCCGTGATCTCTTTACGCCCGGTCGCCGTCAACGCCAGCGCTCGACTGTCCAGATCCTGTGTCAGCCATTTGCGCTTGATCGCCGTCTGCAACAACGCCGCGCCCAATGAGCCGCCGAGATGCGGGCGACGCATGCTCCAGTCGAGACAAGGGCAGGCAAAACGTCGACGCAGACTGTTCAAGGACTTCACGTCGATGCCCAACCCTTCGAAAAACCGCTCACCGGTTTCACTCAGCACGTGCTGCTGATCACCCTGCTCCGACACTGCCAACCAACCCGCTTCCAGCATCCGGTCATGCAGCAGCACGGCCAAGGTACCGGCCATATGGTCGTAGCAAGTGCGAGCAAATTGCAGGCGATCCGGGGTTCGGGGAGTAAAGGTTGGCGCGGCGTTTTGGCCGATCACCATCAGCGCTTCCAGGGCCTGGGCGACCCGTTGGTCCGCCAGGCTGTAATAACGATGACGCCCCTGAACATGCAGCCGCACCAAGGCAAGTTCCTTGAGTTTCGCCAAGTGGGCACTGGCGGTAGAGGCGCTGACGTCGGCGATCACGGCCAGTTCAGTACTGGTGCGCGCGTGGCCGTCCATCAGCGAGCAAAGGATTTTCGTTCGGGCCGGCTCGGCAATGGCTGCCGCCACTTGCGAGACGCCGATGTCGTGCTGCTCTACGTTCATATTTCGCTCCCTGACGAATCGTCGCCCTGCCCGACTGGAGATAGTAGCAACACTTTCCCCCCACGAATAAGGCAGCGCTTCATGGACCCGATCATCGCCGCGACACATACCGACCCCTACCCTTATTACGCCAGTCTGCGCGCCGACGGCGGACTTTCATTTCATCAAGGACTGAGTCTGTGGGTGGCCAGCAGCGCCCAGGCCGTTGCCGCCGTGCTGGCTCATCCTGACTGCAAGGTCCGACCGGCCCACGAACCAGTGCCCAACGCCATTGCACACGGCGCGGCTGGCAAGGTGTTTGGTCAATTGATGCGAATGAACGATGGCGAACGCCAGCGCTGCCCGAGGTCGGCCATACAGCCGGGACTTGAAGTGATCGACACCGATGAAGTCAGCGCACTGATGCGCGCCCGGTTGATCAGCTCTTCTGCTGACGGACTGCACAAGGCCATGTTCATGGGCCCGGTGTGCGTGGTCGCTGCGTTGCTCGGCTTTACGCCAGCCGAAGGTCGAACCCTCAGCAATCTGACGGCTGATTTCGTCGCGTGCCTGTCGCCGCTGAGCAACCCGGTTCAACTGGACACGGCCCATGCAGCGGCGGAACAGTTGAACGGTTACTTCATAGAACGCCTCAGCGCGCAGGATCACCAAAGCCCTCTACTTGAAGGGATTCGTCAACGCCAGGCAGACCCCGACACCCTGCGCGCCAACCTGATTGGCCTGCTTTCCCAGACCTATGAGGCCACTGCCGGATTGATCGGCAACGCGGTGCTGGCATTGATCCGTAATCCGCAGCTCAAGGCTGAAATGCAGCGCGACCCGGCGCGGGTCAAAGATCTGTTGGCGGAAGTCCAGCGCCATGACCCTTCGGTGCAGAACACCCGTCGCTTCGTCAGCGCGCCTTGTGAAATCGACGGCGTGAGTCTCAAACCCGGCGATGTCATCCTGGTACTGCTGGCCTCGGCCAACCGCGACCCACAGCTCAATGACAACCCGGACGCCTTGCTCCTCGACCGCCCAACCCGCCGCAGCTTCACCTTCGGCGCCGGCCGCCACCAGTGCCCCGGCCAGGCACTGGCCTTGAACATCGCCAGCGCCACGCTCAGCGAAATCCTGACGCACAACGATTTGCTCGATCAGCTTGCCTGGGAGTACCGCCCGTCACTGAATGGGCGCATTCCGGTGTTTCGCGAGCGGTGAGGGGTTCAGCGATGATCGCCAGCGACTGCTCAAGCGTTGCGATATTCAACCGTCAGGTGTGACAGCTCATGGACCGGGGCCAGTCGTTCTCGGATGGCATCGGCCGTGACGGCTGCCGAGGTCACGACGCTGACAATCGCTGCCCGGGCCTGCGGGCCTACGCGCCAGACATGCAGGTCGGTGATGCTGACATCGCCTGTCGACTCCAGCAGCTCACGAACTTCGGCGGCAACGTGTTCATCGGTCGTGTCCAGCAGCACTGCGGCGCTGTCTCGCATCAAGCCATAGGCCCAATTGGCGATGACGACTGCGCCGACGATACCCATCACCGGGTCCAGCCAGACCCAACCCAGATAACGACCAGCCAACAACGCAGCGATTGCCAGCACGGAAGTCATCGCATCGGCCAGCACATGGACATAAGCCGAACGCAGATTGTTGTCGTGATGATGACCGTGACCGTGACCGTGACCGTGACCGTGACCGTGGTCATGATGCGCAAAGTTGCCGGCCAGTAAAAGCGCGCTGACGATGTTCACGGCCAGGCCCACTACGGCGATCAGTGTTGCCTCGGTGAAAGCCACGGTAGTCGGTTGAAACAACCGCATGACGGACTCTACAGCAATGAAGATCGAGACCAGCCCCAGCACCATGGCCGAGGCGAAGCCCGCCAGATCCCCTACTTTGCCCGTACCAAAACTGTAGCGCGCATTACCGGCGTTTCGTCTGGCAAACCCGTAGGCAATTGCGGTAATGCCCAGCGCACCGACGTGGGTGGCCATATGGAAACCATCCGCCAACAGCGCCATGGAACCGGTGATGTAACCGGCAATGATCTCGCCAACCATCATGACGAACGTCAGCGCGACGACCCACAGCGTACGTCTGGCATTCTCATCGTGGGTGGCCGCCAGGAACATGTGATCGTGGGAATAACGTGAAACCTGAGGTGTACTGCTCATGGGTTGCATGACCTTCAATTTGAATAACGACGAATGGCTTGCAGCAACTCTTCAAGGCCTTCGGCGCGTTCATGATCGCTGAGCTCGGGGCTGGCCACGTGTTCACGGGCGTGGGCTTCGATGAACTGGTCCATCAGACCGTTGACCGCGCCACGGATTGCCGCGACCAGATGCAGGGTCTTGGCGCAGTCGGCTTCCGACTCCAATGCCCGCTCGACGGCTTGAACCTGGCCGGCGATACGACGAACCCGCTTCAGCAGATCGTCCTTGTGTTCGTGAATGTGCGACATACCCATACCCCCTATACCTATCTACGGAAAGAATAGTCGTCGATCACGTCAATATTGGCAACCCTGCATTCACCCAATGGTCATGGGATATGCCGCGGAACAGCGCTAGAACAAGTTGAGTTTGTTTCAGGGGCCGCGTCGACCTGTACTCTTGAACGTTCCTGCTTGCGCAGTCGCCCTATCCCGATCAAAGGAATGTCAATGAGTGCAAATTTTTCAGGCATTACGTGGGGCTTTCCCGGCATCGACCGGCGTCTGCTGAAAGTGCAATTCAGTTTTTTGCTGATGGTTCTGGGAGGACGGTGCAATCAACTGGCGGTGGCCTGGTGGACCTTGCAGGAAACAGGCTCTGCGCTCTATTTCGCCAACATGATTGCCTGTTCCATCGCGGCGGAAGTGTTAGCCAAACCCGTGCTGGGATGGCTGGGGGACAAGTACAACAAAATCCTGATAATCAAGCTGGCCTCATGCATCAGCCTGCTGACAGCGCTGTTGATGGTGGTGCTGTCCGCCACGGGGTCGTTCAACCCCTGGACCGTGGGCGCACTGATGATGATCAGCAGTGCGATCGTCGGCGTACGCGACCCTCTCCAGGCGTCGATCATTCCTTTGTTTGCAGACGACGATAAAGTCTCCCTGGCCTTTCGGACCAAAAGCGTGATGTCGTCCTTTTCCATTCTGCTGGGGCCGGTGTTGGCCAGCGGGCTGATTTACAGGTTGGGTATCACCTTCGCCTTTGCCGCCGACTTTTTTGCGATTCTCATCGCCGGGACGTTGATCGCGACCATCCCGAGCCACATCGGTGCCACTGGCCAAGACGAAAAAGCCCCGGGTGCCAGTGGCTTCAGCATGATCTATTCCGGCTTCAAAGTGGTTTACGGAGTGAAAGTCGAGTTTTACCTGGCCATCATTGCAATGCTGATCAACTTTGCCCTGTTTCCGTTCTTCACCATCCTGATCCCTCTGTACGTAAAGGACGTCATCCAGTACCCGGTCACTTACATCGGTCTTCTGGATTCGTGCTTCGGGCTGGGCATTCTGGCGGGCAGTTACAAGATCATCGGCTGGTTATCCGACCGGGTCCCCCGTGACATGTGTGTGTCCGCAGGTTTTGCATTACTGGGGGGCAATCTGGTGGCAGTCGGCACCGTTTCATCGTCGTTCATCGTGCCCGTGGCCTTCTTCTGCGGCGGCGTCGGCCTGATGTTGATCAACATCCCCACCTCCGCTGTGAGGTTGCTGGCGACGCCAAAGCTCCATCGCAACCGGATTTTTGCCACGGTTTCATTTCTGTCTGCGGCGGCTAGCCCCTTGGGCAGTTTCGCGATGAATACCCTGATCGCCTATCTGGGGGTTGCACTGACAATCACGCTGCTGGGCGTCATGGTGCTGCTGTTGTCTCTGCTGGTCTTTCTGGTACCCGACTTCAAAACGTTCATGCGTTCCCAGGATACGCAGCTCAATGATGCCTATCTGGACAAATACCCTGAAGCGTTTGCGCACTGACGTGCTTCGCCATGCCTCTGCCTCTTACAAACGGAGTTGCCTTTCACTATGCCGGACTTCAAGGGCCGATCTGAAATCCGCTCTACCCCGAACGCCGCTACCGACCGTTGCGTGCGCGGTTGCTCACCGAGTTTCTCAGCGAGCGAATCTGCCATTTACCGGGGTTCGAGGCGTAACAGTGGTCAGTCGTCGCGGGTCAGCACTTCGAGCAATTCAATCTCGAAAACCAGGTTGGAATTGGGCGGGATGGCGCCCATCGAGCGCTCGCCATACCCCAGGTGTGCCGGCACCAGCAACTTGCGCTTGCCGCCGACCTTCATGCCCATCAAGCCCTGATCCCAGCCCTTGATCACTCGGCCGCTGCCGATCACGCATTGAAAGGGTTTACCGCGCTCCCAGGAAGAATCGAACGGCGTACCGTCCTCCAGAAAACCGCGGTACTGGGTGGTAATCAAGGCGCCTTTGACGGCGACTTTGCCGTCACCCAGTTCAAGGTCGATGACCTGCAATTCTTCGTTCATTACTGCTCTCTCGTTCGCGGTGACCGTAAACACGGTCCGCGTTTTCTCAGATTTCGCGCTGCAGGGCAATCCTGTTGAAGACGCTGATGCAGGCACCCGCTCAACGCTCTATCGGCATGACCGCCAGAATCTGCCCGTTGGTGGTCTGCACCAGCATGTACTTGTCGTTGATTTGCACCCACTGGCTCTGACTTTGCGGGGTATTCAAGCCGCGTCTTTTCCAGTCGACCAGGGCTTTTTCGCTGCGGGTGTAGACGTCCGGCGCCTGGTCGCCGACGTGCAGGTTGCGGGCATTGATTGGCGCCGACTGGACGATAGTTTGCAGGGTATCGGCGGCCAGGACCGTCGGGCAGATAACTGCAAGACTCACAAGCACCGCCATGGCAGCCAGATTTCTTTGACGCAGCATCGGTATTTCTCCAGTGAATGGGTGACACCCGCTCTAGGACCGCCATTGCGTCCGGTCATTCGAAACGCTCACACCTCACTGTAGCGATGATTCTGCGATTGATCTCACCGCAGTGATAATCCATACGCATCAATGGATGTTAAATATGCACTTATCATATCGATCGACCTGCCCCAGTATCCGGCCTTAATAATATCCATGCGCCACGTTGCGCATGTCATAAAAGCGCGGGAGACACAACATGCAGGCTACAACCCATCCGCCAGCGACATCCGCTCGCAGCAAAGTCAGTGCAATTTTCCGGGTCACCTCGGGCAACTTCCTGGAACAGTTCGACTTCTTCCTCTTCGGTTTCTACGCCACCTATATTGCGGCGGCGTTCTTCCCTGCCAGCAGCGAATTCGCCTCGCTGATGATGACCTTCGCAGTGTTTGGCGCAGGTTTTCTGATGCGTCCTTTGGGCGCGGTGATTCTTGGTGCCTACATCGATGATGTCGGCCGCCGCAAAGGGTTGATCGTCACCCTGTCGATCATGGCCAGCGGCACGATTCTGATTGTGCTGGTGCCCGGCTACGAGACCATCGGTCTGTTCGCTCCGGCGCTGGTGTTGATCGGCCGTCTGCTTCAAGGCTTCTCCGCCGGTGCGGAACTGGGCGGCGTGTCGGTGTACCTGGCGGAAATCGCCACGCCGGGCCGCAAGGGCTTTTTCACCAGTTGGCAGTCGGCCAGCCAGCAAGTGGCGATCGTCGTTGCTGCGGCGCTGGGCTATGCGCTGAACCAATGGATGCCGGCGACAGTGGTTGCCGACTGGGGCTGGCGCATTCCATTTTTCGTCGGTTGCATGATCGTGCCGTTTATTTTCCTGCTGCGGCGCAGCCTTGAAGAAACCGCAGAGTTCACCGCCCGCCGCCACCGCCCAAGCATGCGTCAGGTGTTCGGCACCTTGCTGCAAAACTGGCAGATCGTGATCGCCGGGATGCTGATGGTGGCGCTGACCACCACCGCGTTTTACCTGATCACCGTGTACGCGCCGACCTTTGGCAAAACCGTGCTGCACCTGAGCACTTCCGATGCGCTACTGGTGACCTTGCTGGTCGGCGTGTCGAACTTCTGCTGGCTACCACTGGGTGGCGCACTGTCGGACCGCATCGGTCGGCGCCCGGTGCTGGTGGCGATGACCCTGCTGACCTTGGCCACGGCCTACCCGGCATTGACGTATCTGGTCCAGGCACCGAGCTTCATCAACATGCTGTTGGTGCTGCTGTGGTTGTCGTTCATCTACGGTTTGTACAACGGCGCCATGGTTGCAGCGCTGACCGAAATCATGCCGGTGGAAGTCCGCGTGGCCGGTTTCTCCCTGGCCTACAGCCTGGCGACCGCAGTATTCGGCGGCTTCACCCCAGCGATTTCGACCTTCCTGATTCAGTACTCCGGCGACAAAGCCGCCCCCGGTTACTGGATGAGTTTCGCCGCGCTGTGTGCGTTGTGCGCAACGCTGTACCTGTACCGGCGCTCGACCGGTCGTTTACAAGTCGCCGTGCAATAAGCCAACCCCAGACAGAGAGGTATCGATGAAAAAATTACTGAACCTTGCGGCGCTGACCCTGATCGGCGCCCTGGGCCTGAGCAGCGTTGCCCAGGCTGAAGAGCTGCACGTGATGACCTCCGGTGGCTTCACGGCCGCCTATAAAGTACTCGGTCCGAAGTTCGCCGCCGCCACCGGCAACACCCTCGATACGGCGCTTGGCCCGTCGATGGGCAAGGCGCCTGAAGCGATCCCCAACCGGTTGGCCCGTGGCGAGCACGCCGATGTGGTGATCATGGTCGGCTACGCCCTGGATGAGTTGATCAAGCAAGGCAAGGTCTTGCCCGGGTCACGGGTTGAACTGGCCGATTCGAGGATTGGCCTGGTGGTGCGCGAGGGTGCGGCGAAGCCGGATATCAGCTCGGTCGAAGGGCTGACGACGACATTGCTCAATGCCAAATCCGTGGCCTACTCCGACAGCGCCAGCGGCGTGTACATCCAGGATCAGCTGTTCAAGCGCCTGGGGATCGAGCCGCAGCTCAAAGCCAAATCGACCATGGTGCCTAAAATCCCGGTGGCTTCTGTGGTTGCCACGGGCGACTACCAATTGGGCTTTCAACAGGTCAGTGAATTGCTCCCGGTGCCCGGCGTGACCTTCGTCGGCAAGATTCCGGAATCCGTGCAGTCAGTGACACGCTTCGCCGCCGGCATTCCGGTTGGTGCGCAACATCCGGTGCAAGCCAAGGCCTTGCTCGACTACCTCGCCTCCCCGGCCGCCCAGCCAGATGTCAAGGCAACCGGACTGGACTCGGTCAGCCGTTAAGCCTGATACCGGCCTCAGCCAATCCAGGCTGAGGCCGGTTTGACCTTCATTTCAATAATCAGCCGTTCCAGCTCCAGCGCCGCCGGCGTCAGCGTCCGTCCCCGACGCTTGAGCAGGCCGACGCTGCGCATCACTTGCGGATCCGTCAGCGGTACGTGAGTCAGAATCGGGTGGTCACTGCCGGGCATCGCCATCAACGGCACCGCAGCAATACCCAGCCCGGCTTCAACCAGACCGATCATAGTGGTGACGTGTCGGGTTTCGCAGATGCTCTGACGCGCCGGCACAATCCCGCTCAACGCCTGATCCAGCAGAAAGCGATTGCCCGACGTCTTGTCGAGGGAGATGTAATCCTGCTGGTACAGCTCGCTCCAGCTCACACTGGCGCGGTTGGCCAAGGCGTGGTCACGCCGGCAAGCGACCACATAACGTTCCTGCACCAGCGGTTCGAACTCGACGTCGGCCTCCAGCGTGCCCATGAAACTCAAGCCGAAATCCGCCTCGCCATTGACCACTGCGCTCAGCACGTCATGGGCGCTGGAGTCGAGCACCTTGACCTTGATTCGTGGAAATCGCTGATGGTATTGGGCGACCACCCGCGGCATGAAGTAATAGGCCGCCGACGGCACGCAGGCCACAGTGACGTAGCCCAAACGGGTCGACGCCACGTCGCTGATCCCCAGCAACGCCACATCCAGGTCATCCAGCAACCGGTCGACACTCGGCGCAAACGCGCGCCCTGCCTGGGTCAGGCTAACGCGGCGAGTGGTGCGCTCGAACAGTTTGACGCCCAGTGCGTCTTCGAGCTTTTCAATCCGTCGACTCAGCGCCGGCTGGGAGATGCGCACCGCGTCGGCGGCCTTGCGAAAGCTGCCCTGCTCGACCACGGCGCGAAAAGCCTGCAAGTCATTCAGGTCGAAGTTGATGGCCATGAAGCGCACTCAGCGGCAAACGAATTGATCAGCTTATCCTATGAATGTAACAAACTGATGCAAAATGTAACGCGAAAATCCGCAATAGACGGCACTCATGACTGACTGATGCCGGCCCAGCCTTTATCCTTGTCGCCTTTCCAACCCATGATTGTCTGCAATTTTTGTTGTTCGACGTTTTCCCAGGAGTAAGCCATGCCCCATGAAGGCAACCTGTTGCAAGCCGCTGTCGTCTTTCTGTTCGCGGCGGTGCTCACCGTGCCTTTGGCCAAACGCCTGCAACTGGGCGCGGTGTTGGGCTATCTGCTGGCCGGCGTCATCATTGGGCCGTCGGTGCTGGGGTTGATCGGCAACCCGCAAAGTGTCAGCCATATTTCCGAGCTCGGCGTGGTGTTGCTGCTGTTCATCATTGGTCTTGAGCTGTCTCCGCGACGGTTATGGGTGATGCGCAAAGCGGTGTTTGGCGTCGGTCTGGCGCAAGTGCTGCTGACCGGTTCGGTGATCGGCGTGCTGGCGTTCTACGTGTTCGGCCAGGCGCTCAATAGCGCGATCGTGCTCGGCCTGGGGCTGGCGTTGTCGTCCACCGCCTTCGGCCTGCAAAGCCTGGCTGAACGCAAGGAACTGACCAGCCCGCACGGGCGACTGGCGTTTGCGATTCTGCTGTTTCAGGACATCGCCGCGATCCCGCTGATCGCCATGGTGCCACTGCTCGCTGGCGGTGATCACAGCACGTCCGCCGCTGACGATTTGAACCATGTCCTGCGGGTGCTGGGCAGCATTGCAGTGGTGGTGATCGGCGGGCGTTACCTGTTGCGGCCGGTGTTTCGTGTGGTCGCCAAAACCGGTCTGCCGGAAGTCTCGACCGCCACCGCGCTGCTGGTGGTGATCGGCACTGCCTGGCTGATGGACCTGGTCGGCGTGTCGATGGCACTCGGCGCATTCCTCGCCGGCCTGCTGCTGGCGGACTCGGAATACCGCCATGAACTGGAAGCGCAAATCGAACCATTCAAAGGCCTGCTGCTGGGGCTGTTTTTCATCAGCGTCGGCATGGGCGCCAACATCAGCCTGCTGTTCAGCGCCCCAGCGACGGTGCTGGGCCTGACCCTGCTGCTGATCATGCTCAAGCTGCCGATGCTGTTTGTCGTCGGGCGACTGGCCGGAGGTTTGAACCGGCTGAGTGCGTTGCGCTTGGGCATCGTGCTGGCGGCGGGTGGTGAATTTGCGTTCGTGGTGTTCAAGATCGGCCGCGACCAAGGCCTGTTCGACCCACGGATGTACGACCTGCAGGTGCTGACCATCACCCTGTCGATGGCCGTGACCCCGCTGTTGCTGCTGATGTGCGGCCGACTGGTGAAATCGAAAGTCCAACCCGTTGCCGTGCCGCCGCACCTGCGTGAAATCGACACCGACGCCCCGCGCGTAGTCATCGCCGGCCTGGGCCGTATGGGACAGATCGTCGCGCGGATCCTGCGGGCACAGAAAATCCAGTTCGTCGCCCTCGATACATCGGTGGAAACCATCGAGCTGTCGCGCAGTTTTGGCGGTGTGCCGGTGTTCTATGGCGATCCGATGCGCCCGGAAATACTCCATGCGGCCAAGGTCGGGCAGGCGGAATACTTTGTGATTGCCACCGATGACCCGGACACCAACATCAAGACCGCCGAACTGGTGCGCAAACTCTACCCGCACATGAAAATCATCGCCCGTGCGCGTAACCGTCAGCATGTGCACCGGTTGGTCGACCTCGGCGCCGAGGCGATCCGCGAAACCTATTATTCAAGCCTGGAAATGAGTCGCCGGACCCTGATCGGTCTGGGCCTGAGCCAGACCCAGGCCGACGCCCGCATCGAGCGTTTCAAGCATCACGACGAACAAGTGCTCGAAGCCCAGCACGCGATCTACGACGATGCCGCGAAAGTCATGCAAAGCGCCCAGGAAGCCCGAGCCGAACTGGCGCGGTTGTTCGAGGCGGATCGGATTGAGGAAGAAACGGGGCAGCATTGAGGATGCTCATCGCGGCATAGGTATCTACGCAATTTTGAAGTACGGTGAAGGACTATGTCCGTAGCAGCTGCCGAGCCTGCGAGGCTGCGTTCGAGGCGGACCGCGATCGGGCGAAGTCCTCGCAAATCCTAGTTCGACGTTTTACCTGGAAGAACGCATTGCCTGATTTAACGACTGCTGCGCAGCCGAACGCAGCCTCGCAGGCTCGGCAGCTGCTACGGGAGTTAGAACACAGAAATGTATAGATACTTATGCCCATCGCGGCCTATCCGGTAACCGATTTTTCAAAGGAGTCCTTGATGAGCACCGTCGAGCAATCCTCCCCCGCCCTGAAGGAAATCTTCAACACCGAGCGCTTGCAACACATCGCCAGCGAAATGCACGCGGTGTACCCGGCGTTCAACGCCAAGGCGTTCCTGAAACTCGCCAATGAAGGCCTGGCCGAGTTGTCGGTGATGCAGCGCATGGCGCGGGTCGGTGAATGCCTGCACGCGGTGTTGCCGCTGAGCTATGAGCAGACACTGGAAATCCTGCGCCCGCTCGCACCACGCTTGAACAGCGGCTTCGTCAGCATGTTCCTGCCTCAGTACGTCGCCACTTATGGTGCCCACGCGTTCGAGCTGTCGATGGACGCGCTCAAGTACTTCACCACGTTCGGTTCCTCGGAGTTCGCGATCCGGCATTTCCTGCGCAGCGACTTCGAACGCTCACTGGCACTGATGCACGACTGGTCGCTGGACGACAACGAACACGTCCGCCGCCTGGCCAGCGAAGGCAGTCGCCCGCGCCTGCCGTGGTCGTTTCGCCTCGAACCGGTACAAGCCGACCCGACGCTGGCAGCAGCAATCCTCGACAACCTCAAGGCCGACAGCAGCCTTTACGTGCGCAAGTCGGTGGCCAACCACCTCAACGACATCACCAAAGACCACCCCGAGTGGGTGCTGAACCTGATCGAAGGCTGGTCGCTGGAAAACCCGCGCACCGCGTGGATCGCCAAACACGCCCTGCGCAGCCTGATCAAACAGGGCAACCAACGGGCACTGGCCATTATCGGCGCTGGCGGCAAGCCCGAGGTCCAGATCCATAACCTCAAGGTTGAACCGGCGGTGATCAGTCTCGGCGAGACCGTAAAGCTCTCGTTCGACCTTCATTCAACCGCCAGTGACAACCAGCGACTGGTGGTCGATTACGCCATCGACTACGTCAAAGCCTCAGGCGCTACCTCGGCGAAAGTCTTCAAACTCAAGGGCCTCACCCTGCCCGCCCACGCCCGCCAAACCCTCAGCCGCACCCAGCAGATCCGCGAGCTGACCACCCGCAAACATTACGCAGGCACGCATGCGGTACACATCATGGTCAATGGCGAGCGACTGGGAAGCACCGCGTTCGAAATTACCCCGTAATCCCGGAGCAGGCACGCGCCTAGCCCTAGCCAGCGATGGGGTCGGTAAAATCACTACCGCCAGCAAGCCGCGCTCCCGCAGTTTTGATTGGTGTACATCTGCGGGAGATGGGTCGGCTGTCAGGCTGCCATCGCAGGCAAGCCAGCTCCCACACTTTTGATTGGGGTACATCCGCAAAAGATAGGCCGGCTGCCAGGTCATCATCGCGGGCAAGCCCGGCTCCCACAAAAAAGGCAAAAAGGCAAAAAGGCAAAAAGGCAAAGCAGCGCATACCGTCGCCTTCACCACTCAACAGGCCGAGCGTTAGCTCGCCTGCCGCTGTTGATCTTGATCCACCCGCCCCTTCGGGAGGCCGAGCGGAGGTGTTCATCAGGAGGTTGGCGCGTAGCGCCGTACGGCGTAGCCGGACACATCGAGAGGAGGTCGTCGCGAAGCAGACCGTAGGCGATGCCTCCTGATGAATACCGTAGCGAGGGAACGCCGAGCCTAAGCGAGGTGCCGTACGCTTGGGGCGAAGCCTTTTGGTTCCTTTTTGGCGTTTGAAAAAGGGACTCGCTGTAAGAGCGAAACCATAAGTCGCCGTTACCACAGGAATGGATATGTACACCTGCGAGAGATAGGCCGGCTATCAGGCCGCCTGGACCAAAAAATCGCAGCCTACACTTAAGAGCCGGGCCCAAGCAGCAGCGCCTGCTCGCGATCACACAACCCCACCACATAATCCCACAACACCCGCAACCGCACCGACTTGTGCAACTCACGCCGGGTACTGATCCAGTAACTACGCTGAATACTTTCAGCCGGTAACAGCGGCACCAGTTCCGGATCATGGCTGGCCATGTAACACGGCAACACCGCAATCCCCAACCCCGAGCGCGCCGCCTGCTGCTGGGCAATCACACTGGTACTGTGAAACACCACCTGAGGACTGCGGCAAAAACTGTTGAGAAACATCAATTCCTGACTGAACAACAGATCGTCGACGTAACCGATCCAGGCATGCCGCGCCAGGTCCTCACGGCTGCGCAACGGCGGCGAACGGTCGAGGTAAGCCTGACTGGCGTAAAGCGCCAAACGGTAATCAGTGAGCTTGCGAGTGACCAGCATGTCAGCCGCCGGGCGCTCCAGATGAATACTGATCTCGGCTTCGCGATTGAGGATACTGACGAAACGCGGCACCGCCACCAACTCCACTTCCAGCCCCGGATAGCGATCAAACAAACCCTGCATGCGACTGGCGAGAAACATGATCCCCAAGCCTTCGGTCACCCCGACGCGAATCTTGCCCAGCGGCGCACTGGACTGGGTGATCTCCTCCTGCGCCAGCAAGGCGACATTCTCCATGGCTTCAGCATGTTTGAGCAGCGCTTCGCCAGCCGGGGTCAGTTGGTAACCCTGGGCTTGCTGGACAAACAGCGCGGTGCCGAGGCTCGTTTCAATCGCCTCGATGTGTCGCGCCACCGTAGCGTGGGTGGTTTTCAAACGCCGGGCGGCGGTCAGCAAGCGGCCGCTGCGTTGCAATTCGAGAAAAAACCGCAAGTCATTCCAGTCGAACATCAGCCTTCCTTACATGCGTGGGAGTTGATCACTGTTTAAAAACGCACAGCAGCTGAGCAAAAACTAACATTCTTTTGCCGAAAACTAACAACTAGGATGGATCCCAATAAGAACAACACGCTGCGAGGTCATGGATGCAACCTGCCGTTGATGCATACGATTACATCGTGGTCGGCGCCGGACCGGCCGGCTGCCTGCTGGCCAATCGACTCTCCGCCAACCCGCAGCACCGGGTGTTGCTGCTTGAAGCCGGCGGGCGCGATAACTACCCGTGGATTCACATACCCGTCGGTTACCTGTACTGCATCGGCAACCCGCGCACCGACTGGTGCTTCAAGACCGAAGCGCAAACCGGCCTGCAAGGCCGCAGCCTGAGTTATCCACGCGGCAAGGTGCTGGGCGGCAGCTCATCGATCAACGGCATGATCTACATGCGCGGCCAGGCCGGCGATTACGACCGCTGGGCCGCCGAAGGCAACCCCGGCTGGAGCTGGAACAACGTACTGCCACTGTTCAAACAGAGCGAAAACCATTTTGCCGGTGACTCGGCGTTTCACGGCGCCGCCGGTGAATGGCGCGTCGAGCGCCAGCGGCTGTCGTGGCCGATTCTCGACGCCTTCCGCAGCGCCGCCGAACAAAGCGGCATCGCCAGCGTCGATGATTTCAACCAGGGCGACAACGAAGGCTGCGGCTACTTCCAGGTGAATCAGAAAGCCGGGGTGCGCTGGAATGCTGCCAAGGCCTTTCTCAAACCGGTTCGCCGCCGACCAAACCTTACCGTCCTGACCGGTGTCGACGTCGACCGTGTGCTGCTGGAAAACGGCCGGGCATCCAGGGTCAGCGCCCGCTGGCAAGGCCAGGAAAAAACCTTTGCGGCCCGCCGGGAGATCATCCTCAGCGCCGGTTCAGTCGGTTCGCCGAGCATCCTGCAACGTTCCGGCATCGGCCCGGGCGACCTACTCAAACGCCTGGGTATCGGCGTCGCCCACGAACTCAATGGCGTGGGAGGCAACCTGCAGGATCACTTGCAGTTGCGGCTGATCTATAAGCTGGAAAACGCCCGGACCCTGAACCAGATCGCCGGCAGCCTGTGGGGCAAAATCGGCATGGGCCTGCGCTATCTGTACGACCGCAGTGGCCCGCTGTCGATGGCCCCCAGTCAACTCGGCGCTTTCGCCCGCTCCGGACCGGAACAAACCTCGGCGAACCTCGAATACCACGTCCAGCCGCTCTCGCTCGAACGCTTTGGCGAACCCTTGCATGCGTTCCCGGCGTTTACCGCGTCGGTCTGCGACCTGCGCCCGCAAAGCCGTGGCCGCGTCGAGATTCGCTCGGCCGACCCGCAACAGCCGCCGCTGATTCAACCCAATTACCTGAGCCATCCCGAAGACCTGCGCGTAGCCGCCGATGCGATTCGCCTGACCCGGCGCATCGTTGCCGCACCGGCCTTGCAACCGTTCAACCCGGTCGAATACCTGCCGGGCGCGGCCTTGCAAAGCGAAGAACAACTGCACGAAGCCGCCGCGCGCATCGGCACGACGATTTTCCATCCGGTCGGTACCTGCCGCATGGGCAACGATGCCGATGCCGTGGTCGATGCCCAGTTGCGGGTTCACGGCATTCCCGGATTGCGTATCGCCGATGCGTCGATCATGCCGCACATCACCTCGGGCAATACCTGTTCACCAACACTGATGATCGCCGAAAAAGCGGCGCAGCTGATTCTCGCCGCATCGACCTGGAACGCTACCGCGGAAATAGAACGGGTCACCGAGCCGCACCTGTAGGAGCCGAGCTTGCTCGCGATGAACGATGACGCGGATCACCGGATACACCGCGTCGCCTGCATCGCGAGCAAGCTCGGCTCCTACGAGGACCGTGCAATACCAGCAGGAGCAGCACCAGCCCATACGGCCGGCGCTGACAGTGGAACAACAATAAATAAACACTGTGAGGGATACCGACATGTCAGAACAGGCTCAAGCCATCGCCGCAACGCTCAGCGCCGGCACCAGCAAGGAAACCCGGACAGTCATCTTCGCCTCGTCCCTCGGGACGGTGTTCGAATGGTATGACTTCTTCCTCTACGGCGCCCTCGCGGCGGTGATCAGCAAACAGTTCTTCGCCGGGGTCAACGACACCACCGCCTTCATCTTCGCGCTGATGGCCTTCGCCGCCGGTTTCATCGTGCGGCCGTTCGGCGCTCTGGTGTTCGGTCGACTGGGGGACATGATCGGGCGCAAATACACCTTCCTCGCCACGATCATCCTGATGGGCCTGGCAACCTTCTCCGTCGGCCTGCTGCCGACCTACGCCAGTATCGGTATTGCCGCACCGATCATTCTGGTGGTGCTGCGCATGCTTCAGGGTCTGGCACTCGGCGGCGAGTACGGCGGTGCCGCGACCTACGTGGCAGAACACGCGCCCGTCGGCAAACGCGGTTTCCACACCAGCTGGATTCAGTCCACCGCGACCCTCGGTTTGCTGCTCTCGCTGCTGGTGGTGCTCGGCTGCCGCTACTTCACCGGTGATCAATTCGAAGTCTGGGGCTGGCGCATTCCGTTCCTGCTGTCGATCGTGCTGCTGGGCATTTCGACCTGGATTCGCCTGAGCCTGCACGAGTCGCCGGCCTTTTTGAAAATGAAAGAAGAAGGCAAGTCCTGCAAAGCACCGATCCGCGAATCCTTCGGTAACTGGGAAAACCTCAAAGTCGTGCTGATTGCATTGTTCAGCATCAACGCCGGGCAAGCGGTGACCTTCTATGCCGCACAGTTCTATGTGCTGTTCTTCCTCACCCAGTTCCTGAAAATGGACCCGGCCCTGGCCAACACCTTGCTGATTGTCAGCGTGGTGATCGGTGCACCGTTCTTCATTTTCTTCGGCTGGCTGTCGGACCGGGTCGGGCGCAAACCGATCCTGATGATCGGCCTGTTGCTGGCCACCGTGCTGTACTTCCCGATCTTCAAAACCCTGGCCCATTACGCCAACCCGGCCATCGACCGCGCCAGTCAACAAGCGCCGATCAGCGTGCTGGCCGACCCGGCCACCTGCACCTTCCAGTTCGACCCGGTTGGCAAGGCGCGGTTTGACAGCCCCTGCGACAAAGTCAAAACCTTCCTGGTCAAACAAGGCCTGCCTTACAGCAGCAAAGCCGCCGCCGCTGGCAGCGCGGTGCAGGTCAGCGTTGGCGATGTCACTATCGATGGTTACGACGAAGCCGCCCTGCGCGGTGCCGTGACCCTGGCCGGTTACCCGCAACAGGCGGACACCCAGCAGATCAACAAACCGATGATCGTCGTGCTGATCGTCGCGCTGATCATCATTTCGGCGATGTGCTACGGGCCGCTGGCGGCGCTGATGGTCGAACTATTCCCGACGCGCATCCGCTACACCTCGATGTCCCTGCCGTATCACATCGGCAACGGCTGGTTTGGTGGTTTCCTGCCGACCGTATCGTTCGCGCTGGTGGTCTACACCGGGGATATTTTCTACGGGCTGTGGTACCCGATACTGATCACCGGGGTGAGCCTGGTGGTGGGCATGCTCTGCTTGCGCGAAACCAAGGACGTGGACCTGGAGAAAAACTGACGGCATAAAAAAAGTCCGCCCATGTTGGCCCTGGGCGGACTTTCATTTCACTGCACGGAACCGCATCGGCGGTTCCTGTCAGCAGAGTTTAGGCGACAATATCAGTGGTTGCCGCCTGACCGACCGTTCCCACGGCAAAATCTACCGCACCGTGGCCGGTGAGATCGATATACAAACTGGTCTGGTTGGTCTGTGCGAAGTACGTCAGGATCGCGTCGCCGGCATGGCCGGTGAAGCCACTGACGAAGTTCAGCGTGGCGGCGCCAGACGCGAACTGCGCGATGCCCGACAGGTCGATCTTGTCCTCACCGCTGGTGAAATCCATGATCCAGTCCGGCGCGGTCATGGTCGAATCGGATGCCGCGCCGAACACGAAGGTGTCCGCCCCTGCCCCGCCCCACAAGCTATCGCCGCCACCGCCGCCGTAGAGGATGTCGTTGCCGACACCGCCTTCGAGCAGGTTGGCCACCGCGTTGCCGATCAGCAGGTCATTGCCCGAACCACCGATAGCGTTTTCCAGGGTTACGCCGTGGGCGATGGACACGTTGCCGACCAGGCCGCCAACGTCAGAGAACGAGCCTTGGTTGAGGTTGATCTTCTGGTTCTGGCTGAAGCCCGAGAAGTCCAGGGTGTCGTTGCCGCCACCGTCCCACACCGAGAACACCACTTTCGATTCAGCCGACGTGGCGCTGTAGAAATCGCGACCGGCGTTGGAGTTGAAGCCATAGACCGTATCATCGGCACGGGTCTCGAGGTTGGCACCGTAGAGTTTTTGCACCGCGACAATGTCATCCATCAGCGGTGCCGAGGCGTACGCACCGCTGCCATCCTTGCTGAAGTCCTGACCGGTGTTGCTCTCGCTCCAGTAGCTCATCAGGCTGTAGCCGCGCGTGTCCTGAGCGTAGGTCACGTCGTTATAGGTCGGGTTGCCGCTACCCGCGTTATAGACGCCCGGATGGGACAGGCCCAGGCTGTGACCGATTTCGTGGGTCAGGGTCTGACGCCCGTAGTTGTTGGTGCCCGGCGTCTCGTTGACCCGGTACTGATCGTTGATAAGGTACCAGGACTGACCGTCGTAGCTACCGCCCGACGGCAAGTAGGCGAACGCCGCGCCACCGGTGCTGACATCGTAGTTACCGAAGCTCAGGTGCCCGTCACCGCCTGCGGCCCCTTCCTTGAAGGTGACATTGGCCACGTCCGACCAGGATTGCAGAGAGAGTTTCGCCTGGGCTTTCTGCAGATCGCTGAACTCGCTGAAATGACCCAGCTTGGTGTTGTAGTTCGCCGGCGCCGACGTCATGAAGCTGAAGCTCAGTTCGACTTTGCCATTGCCGTCCGTGTCGTGCCAGGACAGGTTTTTACGCAGAATCTGATCAGCCGCCTGATCCGCGGTGAACGACGGTTTGCCGTTAATCAGCTCAGCGCCACCGCGATCATACAAATGGCTGAAGGCATCGACCTGACTGTAGGCCGAACTGACCTGCCCTGAAGAAATGAGCGCTTTTGCTTTGGCCTGTGACATCACTTACGTCCTTGTTTCAAATAGTCGGTTCCGATAGACCACGGCGACCCCTTCGCGAGATCGTCCTATCACTCGCCCTGTTGAAGGCGTAACGAAACTGACACAGTTTGAAGCAGCGGGGCTATTGAATTTTTAGATAGCCACCGCTCAAGGGCGAAGCGTCATGCCTCTTTTTTTGACCGGACTGATGGTACGCCCCTTCATCGCCAGCTGATTGACGTCTGCCCCCTGCAAGCGCGAGATAACAGGTTCAGCAATGTTCGAACAAGGGGAGTTCAACATGGTCAATGTCACCGTTTTGGCAGGAGATTTTCAACAAGGCGATAGCGAGTACCGTGAAGGGGCGTTGCAGTTGAAAACCCTTTTCAACCCTAACCAGGAAATCAAAGTGCGGCCCTCGGCATTCAAAACCCTGGAAGTGGCAACCGAGGACAGCGTGACCAACAAGGATGCGATTGGCTACAGCATCGCCGGCGCCATGCTGCTCGGCCCCATCGGGGCAATCGCCGGCTACCTGATGGCGGGCAAGGAGACCGAGATTACGTTCATCGCCACGCTCAAGGATGGTCGCAAGCTGTTGGCGGCAACGGACAGCGATACTTACCGGGATATTTCCCGACACATGCATCATTAAGCGTTACAGCGTAATCCCTTGTGCTCATGACGACTGAATGTCATGAGCACTTCGCGC
This sequence comes from Pseudomonas sp. GW822-FHT04C11, assembly GCF_058800905.1. Taxonomy (NCBI): domain Bacteria; kingdom Pseudomonadati; phylum Pseudomonadota; class Gammaproteobacteria; order Pseudomonadales; family Pseudomonadaceae; genus Pseudomonas; species Pseudomonas sp. GW822-FHT04C11. The sequence continues at coordinate 44,998 of NZ_JBXAMS010000014.1, forward strand.
CTTAATATCGATCACTGTCGACTGCAATTATTCTGACCGTCCCTTCTGCACTGTCCTTATCTGTCTAATGCCTTAACAACATGGATTTAAGGTTGACGTCAGCGGGCTGCCTGAGTACATTGCCCGGGCCGGTAACTCAGGCCTTTTTTCAACTCACAAAAGAATCCAATGGACACAGTATCTAGACGCTGTCTGGCTGATGCGTTTTCGCAGAGCTGGGCACTTAACCCAGAAAATGACGGGACTCGACTCCTCGGTCGGGTGAGCTGCGCTAGGGCTTGACGCTCCATCGTAACTTGCCTCTCCGGCGTCAGTCCGGTTGCGAGGCATGTTATGAACTTCAAATCTACTGTAATGCCAGGTGTACGCGCCTTCGCCTCGACGATGCGCGTAAAGCCTTGCCGTGAGCGCCCTGTGGCGACTCGTTCGCCGTTTTCCTCCCCTTCTTCGCGCACTCAGGCTCAGTTGCGTGCCACTTGGCGCGTCTGCCCGTCGACCGGCCAACTTCAGCAACGCTGGAGCCTCGACGAAAGCCAGGAACCACCGAGTTGGTGCTTTGCGCACCTCCTGCAGCAGGCCAGCGTATGGCTCGGCCTGCACCTCGGGGCACGCACTTTCAGTTGATCTGAAAGTACTTCCAAGGGTGTATAACCAGCGTTTTCCTTAATAAGGAATTCGGCAACTTTCTATTGCCTATTTAACACACAGACTTCATGAGGTTCGTTATGGACGAGGCCAGTAGTAGGTTCGCTGCATGCCGTTTTTTATTGGGCGTGCAGCGAACGTTAAACACTAAAAAACACAATAACTTTAATCGACCGCTTACTTGCGACTCGACCTACATTCGCTCGCCTTTAATTAGCTGAGTTTGCAGTGTGTCGTGCCGCAAGACTGCGGCAGGAGCACACGCAATGACCCTTGTAAAAGATCCGAAAAAGCACGTCCGGGGCGCCACGAACGACGACACCAAGCTGTCGATGCGCGCCGCCCGTGAGGCGCAAAACGGCCTCGCAGTTACCCTCGCCAACGTCAAGACTTCCGCCGACGGCCTGACCGAGCTTGATGCCGAAGGCCGCCTGCAACGCGAAGGCTTCAACGAAGTGGCGCATGACAAGCCACCTCACGCCATCGTCCAGTTTCTCCAGGCCCTCAACAATCCGTTCATCTATGTGCTGCTGGCGCTGGCCGGCATCAGCTTCGTGACCGATTACTGGCTCCCACTCCAGGCAGGCGAAGAAATCGACCTCACCAAAGTCATCATTATCATGACCATGGTGTCGCTCAGCAGCCTGCTGCGGTTCTGGCAGGAACACCGCTCGGCCAAGTCGGCTGAAGCGCTCAAGGCCATGGTCCGCACCACCGCCACCGTGCTGCGTCGCGAGCAAATGGGCATGAAGCCCAAACTGCGCGAAGTGCCGATGCGTGAACTGGTGGCCGGCGACGTCATTCAGCTGTCGGCCGGTGACATGATCCCGGCTGACATTCGCCTGATCGAATCCCGTGACCTGTTCATCAGCCAAGCGGTGCTAACCGGCGAAGCCTTGCCGGTGGAGAAATACGACACCCTGGGCAACGTCGCACAGAAGTCCGCCTCCGCGACAGCCGCCGACCAGTCAAACCTGCTGGACCTGCCGAACATCTGCTTCATGGGCACCAACGTGGTCAGCGGCACCGCCCGAGCGGTGGTGGTCGCGACTGGTCCACGCACCTACTTTGGATCGCTGGCCAAAGCCATCGTCGGCTCGCGGGTGCAAACCGCCTTCGACCGTGGGGTGAACAGCGTCAGCTGGCTGCTGATCCGCTTCATGCTGGTCATGGTGCCGATCGTGTTCCTGCTCAACGGTTTTTCCAAAGGCGATTGGGCTGATGCGCTGATGTTTGCCCTGGCCGTCGCGGTCGGCCTGACCCCGGAAATGCTGCCGATGATCGTCAGCGCCAACCTCGCCAAAGGCGCGATGGCGATGGCTAAACGCAAAGTCGTGGTCAAGCGCCTCAACGCCATCCAGAACTTCGGCTCGATGGACGTGCTCTGCACCGACAAGACCGGCACCCTGACCCAGGACAAAATCATCCTCGAGCACCACGTCGACATCAATGGCCGGCGCGACGACTCGATTCTTGAACTGGCGTGGCTCAACAGCCATCACCAGAGCGGTCTGCGCAACCTGATGGACCAGGCGGTGGTGCAATTCGCCGAGCGCAACCCGACGTTCAAGATCCCGTTCGCCTACAGCAAGATCGATGAGCTGCCGTTCGACTTCATTCGTCGGCGCCTGTCGATCATCGTCAAGGACAGTCGCGACGATCATCTGCTGGTCTGCAAGGGTGCGGTCGAGGAGATGCTGAGCATTTCCAGCCACATCCACGAGAACGGCGTGGTGGTTGCACTGGATGAGCAGCGTCGCAAAGCGCTGCTGGCGATGGCCAACGAGTACAACGAAGACGGTTTCCGGGTGCTGGTGGTGGCGACTCGAGAGATCCCGAAAGCCCAGAGCAAAAACCAGTACAAGACCAGTGACGAACGCGAGCTGGTGATTCGCGGCTTCCTGACCTTCCTCGATCCGCCGAAGGAAACCGCTGGCCCGGCGATTGCCGCGCTGCGCGACATGGGCGTGACCGTCAAGGTGCTGACCGGCGACAACGCAGTGGTCACCAGCAAGATCTGCCGCGAAGTCGGCCTGGAGCCCGGCACGCCGCTGCTCGGCCAAGACATCGAGAAGATGGACGAGTCGACCCTCAAGTTGCGGGTTGAAGAACGCACGGTGTTTGCCAAGCTCACGCCACTGCAGAAATCCCGGGTACTGAAGGCGCTGCAGTCGAACGGTCACACCGTCGGTTTCCTCGGCGACGGCATCAACGACGCCCCTGCCCTGCGCGACGCCGATGTCGGTATTTCGGTCGACAGCGGCACCGATATTGCCAAGGAATCGGCGGATATCATCCTGCTGGAAAAGAGCCTGATGGTGCTCGAAGAAGGTGTGATCAAAGGTCGCGAGACCTTCGGCAACATCATGAAGTACCTGAACATGACCGCCAGCTCGAACTTCGGCAACGTCTTTTCAGTGTTGGTGGCCAGTGCCTTCATCCCGTTCCTGCCGATGCTGGCGATCCACCTGCTGCTGCAAAACCTGATGTACGACATCTCCCAGCTGGCGCTGCCGTGGGACAAGATGGACAAGGAATACCTGCGCAAGCCGCGCAAGTGGGACGCCAAGAACATCGGGCGCTTCATGCTGTGGATCGGGCCGACCTCGTCGATCTTCGACATCACCACCTTCGCCCTGATGTGGTACGTGTTCTCGGCCAACAGTGTGGAAATGCAGACCCTGTTCCAGTCCGGCTGGTTCATCGAAGGCTTGCTGTCGCAGACGCTGGTGGTGCACATGCTGCGGACCCAGAAGATCCCGTTCTTCCAGAGCACCGCGGCCTTGCCGGTGATCCTGATGACCGGGCTGGTGATGGTGCTGGGCATCTACATCCCGTTCTCGCCACTCGGCACCCTGGTCGGTCTGCAACCGCTGCCATGGCAGTACTTCCCATGGCTGGTGGGCACTCTGCTCAGCTACTGCGTGTTCGCCCAGTTGATGAAGACCTTCTACATCCGCCGCTTCAAGCAATGGTTCTAAGGGCCTGATCCAGGCGCGGCTGGCGAGTGATCGCCGATTGCGCCCTTACTCAACGGCGACGTCATGGGCGGCTTCGGTGCCCATGACGCGGTGAGTTTTCAGAGAGCACAGATATGAAACCTGTCGCACAACAACACCTTTACGCTCTGGCCAAACGGGCACTGGTGTCGCTGCTGGTAACCGGCCTGACCCGAATCGCAACACTGCTCACCTGCGCCAGCGTCAGGCTGTATGCCCGAGGCTGGTTGAGCGGCATTGAAATCAGATTCCTGCTGGGGTTCTCCAGTGCCATACATCGCACCGCCCTGCGGCTCGCGGTCCGCTAAAAAATGAAACAGCAAAGGGAGAGTCCTCATGTCGGGAACTACTCTATTGATCAACCTCGCCGGCTCCATCGCACTGATGCTCTGGGGCACCCATATGATTTCTTCGGCGCTGTTGCGCGGCTTCGGCACGCCTCTGCGCCAATGGCTGGGCAAAAACCTCAACAACCGCTGGATGGCCGTGCTCTCGGGCGTCGGGATCACCGGCATTCTACAAAGCAGCACCGCCGTCAGCCTGATGGCGACCTCCTTTACCGCAGCCGGAGCCCTGGGCCTTGCGCCAGCGTTGGCGGTGATGCTCGGGGCCAATATTGGCTCGACGCTGGTGGTGCAACTGCTCAGTTTCGATATTTCGATCGTCACCCCTATCGTCCTGCTGGCCGGGTTCATCGTCTTCCGCCTGCGTGATGACTCACGCTACGAGAGCGTCGGTTGCGCGCTGATCGGCCTGGGCTTGATGCTGCTGGCGCTGCGCATGCTCGGGTCGACGCTGGGAGAGGTCGAAGGCACGCCGATCTTCCATGCACTCATGCACAGCCTCGATGGTGACATGATCATTGCCTTGCTGGTGGCGATGCTGCTGACCTGGATCTGCCATTCCAGCGTCGCGGTGGTGTTGCTGATCGCCTCGCTCGCCGCCACTGGTCTGCTCTCGCCGGTGACCAGCATGGCGCTGGTGCTCGGGGTGAATATCGGTGGCGCCCTGCCCTCGGTGCTCAACGCCAGTTCCGCCGTGGCCCGGCGCTTGCCGGTCGGCAACCTGCTGGTGCGGGTCATCGGGGCGCTGGTGTGTTTGCCGTTCGTGCCGATGCTGGCTCAGAGCAGCCCGATTGCAGAGCTGACACCCGCGCTACGGGTGGTTTGCTTGCACACCAGCTTCAATCTGCTGCTGGCGCTGGTGTTCATCGGCCTGATAGAACCGCTGGCGAAACTGCTGACGCACCTGCTGCCGTCACCGGCGCGGGATGTTGATCCCGGCATGCCGCTCTATCTGGATGAAGCCGGCCTCGCGGTGGCGAACATTGGCCTGTCCAACGCGGCACGCGAAGCCCTGCGGCTGGCCGACATGCTCTCGATTATGCTCAACCGCGTGCTGCAACTGTTCCAGACCTCGGACCAGCGCAACGCCGATGAGGTACGGCAGATCGACCAGTCCCTGGATCTGCTCAGCGCAGCGATTCGTGCCTATCTGGCGGACATCGGCCAGGAAGGCATCAGTGACAGTGACGCCGATCGCTCGCAGGAAATCCTGATGTTCGTGATCAACCTGGAGCACGCCGCCGACATCCTGTCCACCAGCCTTGCGCAGTTGGCCGCGCGCCGACTGCGGCGCGGTGAAAACTTTTCGGCCTTCGAACTGGGCACGCTCTATCCGCTGCACAACGAGCTGCTGGAAAGCCTGAGCCTGGCGATTACCGTGTTTCTTCGCGAAGACCTTGCAACCGCCCACTATCTGGTCAACCGCAAAGAATCGGTCAGAAGGCTCGAAGCTGCGGCCAGCCGGGCGCACTTTCGTGCCCTGCGCGAAGACAAAAGCGCCTGGGCCGAGTCCGGTGACATCTTTCAACGGCTGCTGCGCGACTACCGACGCGTGCATCACCACATCGCGGCGCTGGCCTACCCGGTACTCGAACGCGCCGGGGAACGCGATATCGAGAGCAATGACCTGGCAGATAGTCATCCGCAACCGTCTGCCGACAAGGATCAACTGCCATGCGCGTCCTGATCTGTGCCGGGCGCTATTACGCTGACACCCGTACCTGCCGCCGGGTACTGGAAGCCTTCCAGTGCCTGCATGAAGTGCGCGTGCTGATCCACGGCGGCAATCAGTTTCTGGGCGGAGACATCGAAAACTGGGCCCGGGAACTGGGCGCGAACATCGTGCGCTACCCCGCCAACTGGCAACTGCACGGCAAGCTGGCGGAGCGTCTGCGCAACAGCTTCATGCTGCAAGACAGCCGACCCGACATCGTCATTGCGCTACCCGGTGGGGAGGACACCGAAGAGCTGATCGCGCAGGCCAGGGCGGCCGGTATTCAAACGTTGCAGATGAACGAAGGGGTTTAACCCGCCTTAACTGTACATCCATACAGATAAAGGTTGATCCACGCCGCGGTACCCCGCATGCTGTGCACCTTCAAACCCTGATGACTGATGGTGGTTATGCAGCTGTTTCTCTGTGAAAAGCCTTCCCAGGCCAAAGACATTGCGACCGTGCTCGGTGCCAGCCGGCGCGGCGACGGCTGCTGGCTGGGAACGGGCGTCACAGTGACCTGGTGCATCGGCCACCTGCTGGAAACCGCACCGCCGGATGCCTACGACGCACGTTATAAACGCTGGGTCCTGGAAGACCTGCCAATCATTCCCGAGAAGTGGAAGATGCTGGTCAAACCCAAGACCGCCAGCCAGTTCAAAGCCGTCAAACGACTACTCGGCGAAGCGGATGAACTGGTGATCGCCACCGACGCCGACCGTGAGGGCGAGATGATTGCCCGTGAGCTGGTGGAGCATTGCCGCTATCGCGGGCCGATCAAGCGCCTGTGGCTGTCGGCGCTGGACGATGCGTCGATTCGCAAGGCCCTGGCGGCGCTCAAACCCGGCGCAGAAACCTTCAGTCTCTATCACTCGGCACTCGGGCGCTCGCGTGCCGACTGGCTGATCGGCATGAACATGAGCCGCCTGTTCACCCTGCTCGGGCGCCAGTCGGGCTATCAAGGCGTGCTGCCGGTGGGTCGAGTGCAAACCCCGACCTTGCGGCTGGTGGTCGATCGCGACCGCAGCATTGCCGACTTCGTGCCCGTACCGTATTGGGCCATCGACGTACAGCTGCTGCATGACAACATCCCGTTCACCGCCCAATGGCGTGCAGCGTCAGACGTCTGCGACGAGCAGGACCGCTGCCTGAATCAGGCGCTGGCCCAGGAAGCGGCCACGGCCATGCGTAACGCCGCCAGTGCGCAGCTGGTCAAACTGCGCACCGAGCGGGTCCGCGAAGCCGCACCGCTGCCGTTCGACCTTGGCACGCTGCAAGAAATCTGCTCGAAAAAACTCGGCCTCGGTGCCCAGGAAACCCTGGATGTGGCCCAGGCGTTGTACGAAACCCACAAGGTCATCACCTACCCGCGCAGTGACTGCGGCTACCTGCCGTTGAGTCAGCACAGCGAAGCACCGGGTATTCTCGCCGCCCTTGGGCGGGCCGACCCCAGCCTTGGCGAGTTGCTCAAGCACCTTGAGCCACAACGCCGGTCGCGGGCCTGGAACGACGCCAAGGTCAGCGCCCACCACGGGATCATCCCCACGGCGGCGGCGAAAAACCTCGAACGCCTGACCGGCAAGCACCGTGCGGTCTACACCTTGATCCGGGCGCGGTATCTGGCGCAGTTCCTGCCCAATCACGAATACGACCGCACCCAGGCTGACTTCGACTGCGCCGGGCAAGCCTTGCGTGCGGTGGGCAAACTGATTGTCGAGCCCGGCTGGAAGCGCGCACTGCCCGAAGCGTTGGCCCCGGCCAAAGGACGGGAAGCTCCGGCGCCGCAGACGCTGCCGGCACTGGCTGAAGGGTGCGACTACGCCGTCGCCAACGTGACGCTGAAGGACCTCTGGACCCAGCCACCCAAGCCGTTTACCGAAGGCGACCTGATCAAGGCGATGAAGAACGTCGCCAAACTGGTGGAAGATCCGCTGCTCAAGCAAAAGCTCAAGGACACCACCGGCATCGGCACCGAGGCGACCCGCGCCGGGATCATTCAGGGGTTGCTGGACCGAGGCTATCTGATCAAGAACGGCAAGGCCCTGGCCGCCACACCGCCGGCCTTCAGCCTGATCGACGCCGTGCCCCGAGCCATCGCCGACCCCGGCACCACAGCCATCTGGGAACAAGCCCTGGACATGGTGCAAAGCGGCGAAATGAGCCTTGAAGAGTTCGTCACCAAACAAGCCGCCTGGATGAGCAAACAGGTCGGCCGCTGCACCGGCCTGCGCCTGACCATCAGCGGCCCGGCAAGCCCGGCCGGCAAAGGTGCCGCGCCCTGGAAGAACAAACGCAAGACCACCAAGCGCAAAACCGCACCTGCCACCAAACGTAAAGCAAAACCCACCTTGTAGGAGCACGGCTTGCCGGCGATGGCGATCTCACGGGCCCCATCGCTGGCAAGCCATGCTCCTACGACGGCGGGCGGTCGCTATCGGCTGTCCGCCCACTTCTATTGAAAACGCAAAAAACGAACAGCCAATTACAGAGTCGCGCCCGTAGCAGCTGTCGAGCCTGCGAGGCTGCGTTCGAGGACAGAGTCCTCGCCAATCCTGTATACGCGGTTTACCTGACGGAACGTGTTGCATGATTTCACGACCGCTTCGCCCGAGCGCGGACCGAGCCGAACGCAGCCTCGCAGGCTCGCAGGCTCGACAGCTGCTACGGTTTGCGTAACGGCTTGCGTAATCATTGATCGTTCACCCGCATGGGAACGATCAACGAAATATCGCGCTGGATAGTTTCGATCAGCCAGTGCCGCAGTAACTGATCAACAGGCTACGCTGCCTTTGCCTGATCAGGCATTTTCCCGCCGTCTACGCGCCTGAACAATCAAGGCGGGGGCGAAGTGCAACACGACCATCCGCACCAAGTGGTGGGACAGAATGAACACCACGTTCAGCCCACCACTGAACGCGACGATCGCGATGGTTTCGATGGCCCCCGGCATGTACGCCAACCATGAAGCCAAAGGATCGCTGCCCAGCAACCGCCCCGCTACCCCGGCAAACGCCGCGGCGACCAGCAACATCAGCGCAACAGACATCAACCCGGCACGGCCGTGGCGCACGAGCTCCGCCGGGGTAATGTCCTTGAATTTCGAGCCGATCAGCACACCAAGGACGACGGCGGCGGCATCAACGCTCCATGCCGGCATGTGGAAGCCATGCAGATAACCCAGTTTGACGTAGACGCCGGTGGTGACAATCGCGGTGAGCATGAACGGTGCCGGGACGCCGATGCGCAACAGCAGGCGCCCGAGCACCAGGCACAGGGCGACCAGCGACAACAACGTCAGCACGATGTTGATGCCCAGCGGACTGTTCTCGACAAGCACTGCGTCGACAGGCCCGGGGATGCAAAAACTGACCAGCACGGTGATCGACAACAGACGGACCAGGTGCACGACGATCACCTTGCTCGATGCCCGCTCGGACTCCAGCAAATCGAATACCGCCGCGAGTGCGCCTGGGTAAACGGCCAGCAGCGAGTCCTTGAGGTTCCATCCCGACACGTTGCGCAGCCACAAACCCGCCGCGACAATCTGCGCTGTCAGGCACAGCAGCAGCAAACCCAGGCTGGGCAACAGCGCGGCGACTGTCTGGCTGTCCCAAGCCTCGAACATCAGGCCGGTGGCGATCCCCAATACAATTTGCACATAGCCAAGGCCGAGCGGCATCTTCGGCGAAAATTGGCGGTTGCTGACGATCAATGCAGTCGCGAGTATCGAGCCCAGCAACAGGCCATGCGGGACGCCGGCATACTGAAAACCAGTGCCCACCGCAGTGGCAATCAGCAAACACAGTAAGGTTTTCATAGTTTCTCAAGCGCCTAATGCACGAAGGTTTTTGTAGATGATTTCAGCCTGCATCTGCAGGACATCAATATTGCTGACCGCGTAGAACACTCCTGCGGTAGGGGCGCCGATTGCGAAGATGTCGTTGCGAAGGTGGGGATCAGTAATAAGAACTGCACAGCGTTGTGCCGGCGCGAGCATAGACTCTTCCTTAAGCTGGAGTGCGGCGAAAAAACTCGCCTGGAACGACTCTGACTCGGTTCGTAACTCACCGATGAGCAGTGCAACTGGCAGGTTAATACACTACTTCATGGCTGGCTGTAAGGCGCTTCCGAAAATGATGGGCGCGAGCGAAACTGATCGTTCCCACTCCCGCGTGGGAATGCAGCCCGTGACGCTCTGCGTCACTGGACGCGGAGCGTCCCCAGAGGCATTTTTTTGCGTCGCATGGGAACGATCAACGAAATACCGCACTGGCGATTCAGCAGATGATTTCCCTGGCCGAGTGGCGGTGAATCGCGCACTGGATCACTTCGACCCACCGGAGTAACAGCGCCCGTAGCAGCTGCCGAGCCCGCGAGGATGCGTTAGAGGCGGGCCGCGTTCGGACGCAGTCCTCGTCAATCCGGCGTACGCGGTTTACCTGAACGAACGTGTTGCCTGATTTTACGACCGCTCTGCGGCCGAACGCAGCCTCGCGGGCTCGGCAGCTGCTACAACGGGTGTTTAAGCTTGCCTACGCAGTGCCCATCGGAGGCTACAACGCCTTGCGTCACGGCCTACACCTGCGCCAGAATCCGCCGGCTTGTGCGCTTTGGTCCTCGCCTCTATCGTTTCCGTGTCGCTGACCATTCAGCGAACGGGCTTGGCGGCTCGGTATTCAAAGCGCGCAACAGCGTCCCAACCATGATTGACGGCACTCTTTAGTGCCTGCTCTCCTGTGTCATGGCGGGTTGCCCAAGGATCCCTTCGGGGATGCCGGTATTTTTTCGCTTTGAACCGGTCCGCCAAACTTGTGTAACCCGCCACCTAATCTGCTTGGCGGCAGACGGTGGTAACTCACAATGACAAAGCGAGGTTCACCATGTTCAAAGCCACTCCAAATCCCCCCGAAACCGATCCGGTTTCTCCCTACGCCTCCCTCGATTCAAAAGAACTCCACGCCGCCGCACACCGTGCGCTCGACCATTACCTGGTGTTGCCTGAAACCAAGGCATTGTTAACCGACCGCCGTCCCGGCTGCATTTTCGTCATCGCCCCCGACATTGACTCTGAAACTCTGCTGGCCCACGCCTGCGAAACCCTCGCCTCGGCCAATGTCATGGCCAGCGATCTGGCGTTCGACCTCGAAGGCCCTAAACGCAACACCGCGCTGGCGATTCAACAGATGATTTCCCTGGCCGAGTTGGCGGTGAATCGCGCACTGGATCACCTCGACCCACCGGAGTAACAGCGCCCGTAGCAGCTGCCGAGCCCGCGAGGCTGCGTTAGAGGCGGGCCGCGTTCGGACGCAGTCCTCGCAAATCCTGCATACACGGTTTTCCTGAAAGAACGGGCTGCCTGATTTCACGACCGCTTCGTCCGGATGCGGCCCAGACCGAACGCAGCCTCGCAGGCTCGGCAGCTGCTACGGTTTTGCGTAACGGCTTGCGTAAACATTCACGTAACGGTTTGCGTAACGGTTCTCGGGCTTGACTGACATGCCCTAACTTCTAGAACACCGACCAGCCAATGCGCTGGCTCAGCAATTCCAGTGCCGCCATGCCGGCCAGCGAGTTACCTGCCGGGTTCAGTTCAGGTGACCAGACGCACACGGTAAAGCGCCCCGGCACCACGGCCACGATGCCGCCGCCTACACCACTCTTGCCCGGTAGACCGACGCGATAGGCAAAGTTGCCGGCTTCGTCATACAGACCGCTGGTGGCCATGATCGAGTTGACCTGTTTGGTCTGGCGCGCCGTGAGGATCTGTTCGCCGCTGTGCTTGCAAAACCCGTCATTGGCCAGGAAACAGAAGGCCCGGGCCAGGTCGACACAGCTCATGCGCAGCGCACAATGGCTGAAGTAGCTGCGCAGCACGGCTTCCACATCGTTATGAAAGTTGCCGAACGATTGCATCAGGTAAGCCATGGCCGCGTTGCGCGCACGGTGCTGGTATTCCGACTCGGCGACTTTGCTGTCGACCATCACTTGCGGATTACCGGACAACCGCCGCACAAAATCACGCATCGACAGCGCTGGCGCGGCAAAGCGTGACTGGTTGATGTCACAGATCACCAGCGCCCCGGCATTGATGAACGGATTGCGCGGTCGACCGCGTTCGAACTCCAGCTGCACCAGCGAATTGAACGGCTGGCCGGAAGGCTCGTGACCGAGTCGCTCCCAGATCGCCTCGCCGGAATGCTCGATGGCCTGAACCAGGCTGAACACCTTGGAAATACTCTGCACCGAAAACAGCGTGTGGGCATCGCCGGCGCAATACAGCTCGCCGTCATTGCCATACACCGCAATGCCCAACTGATCGGCCGGCACACTGCCCAGCGCAGGAATGTAATTAGCCACCTTGCCCTGTCCGATCAGGGGGCGAACCGTGTCAAGAATCTCGTTCAACAACGCTTGCATGCCGGCTTCCGAATTCACGCCCCGTACCACCGCGGGGACACAGACGCTAGACGTCACAAACGCACGTCAGAGCACAGTTTTTCGCTCAACTGCCAACCCCTCGCAGTAGACCGAACAACAACTATCCTGCATCGTGTTGTGAAACCCGGCAACCGGAGCGCTGACCATGTTCGACAGCACCATCCGCGAACAGCTTGACCACCTGCAGAACCTGATGGCCGAGCAGCCGTTGCTGGTGCTCACGGGCGCCGGTATCAGCACGGCGTCGGGCATTCCCGATTACCGCGACACCGATGGGGTGCGGCGCGGCCGGCAGCCGATGATGTATCAGGAGTTTCTCAAAGCACCCGAGTCACGCCAGCGGTACTGGGCACGGGCGATGCTCGGTTGGCCACGGGTTCGGCAAGCGCGGCCGAATACCGCCCACGAAGCCTTGGCCACGCTGCAAGCACAGCGGCAGATTGCCGGGCTGATCACCCAAAATGTCGACACCTTGCACGATCAGGCCGGCAGCCCGGACGTGATCGAGCTGCATGGCAGCTTGCACCGGGTGTTGTGCCTGGATTGCGGCCAACGCAGTGACCGGGACTCGATCCAGCGCCTCATGGAAGCGCAAAACCCCTATCTGGCGGATGTCGATGCGGTTCAGGCACCCGATGGTGACACCCTGCTCGACCCGGCCTTCGAGTCGCATTTTCAAGTCCCCCGTTGCCCAAACTGCGAGGGTGAGCGAATGAAACCGGACGTGGTGTTTTTCGGTGAAAACGTCGCGCACGCCACCGCTGCCAAGGCCATGGCTGCTGCCGAACAGGCAGCGGGATTGCTGGTGGTGGGGTCATCGCTGATGGCGTTTTCGGCGTTTCGCCTGTGTCGGGTGATCGCCGACCGCGGCAAACCGCTGATCGCTATCAATCTGGGCAAGACCCGCGCCGATGAGTTGCTGGACATGAAAATCGAGGCGTCCTGCGAACAGCTATTGCCGCTGCTCGCAGAACACCTGAGCCAATTCAGGCCATTTCTGCCTGTTTGACCGCGACCGTTTGTTTCACCTCAAACCGATCCGCCAGGAACGGTGTGATGTCCAGCGGCAACGCTTCGTTGTTCACCAGTTTGTCGAGCAACACGCCGGTGATCGCCGAAGTCAGGATGCCGGTGCGGAAATGCCCGCAGGCATTGAGATAGCCCTGCACCCCTTTCATCGGCCCGAGAATCGGCAGCTCATCCGGTGAGCCCGGCCGCAACCCTGCCCAGCAGCGCTTGAGATTGATGTGTTCAAGCTCTGGAATGCAGCGGATCGCGCCTTGCACCAACCCATAGATTTCCGGGTAGGTGGTGGTCACGTCGAAGCCTTTGTCTTCGGTGGTGCTACCGATCAGAATCTCGCCGTTGTCCTTCTGCGCCAGATAGCAATCACTGGTGGTCAGGCAACCGCGCAAGATCTTCGGCATGCGCTCGGTCAGCAAGATCTGACCCTTGACCGGATTCACCGGAATGCGGATGCCAGTAGCCCACTCACTCAAGTCAGCCGCCCAGGCGCCGGCGGCGTTGATCAAGGTGTCGCAACGGAACTTGCCGGCTTCGGCAGTCTGCACCCCGACCACCCGCGAACCCTGGCGCAACACCTCAGTGACGTTGGTGTTGAAATACAGGTCGACGCCATTCTGCCGGGCACCTTCGGTGTAGGCGTCCGCCAGGCGGAACGGGCTGACCTGATGGTCGCAGAGAAACTCCAGCGCCCCGCGTGCTTCATGGCTGACGCTCGGTTCGGCCTCGCGCAGCGCGGCCTGGTCAAGCCAGCGCACCTGATCGGCCAGGTGTGGAATGCAGGCGACGATGTGCTCGGCGTACAAGCGGTCCTCATCGTCGTAGATCACGAACTTCAGCCCGGTTTTTTCGAACTTGAAATCCATGCCGTGCTTTTCCTGCAACTCGCGGTGCAGGTCCGGGTACAGCGCATTCGATTGCAGGGCAAACTCAAAGAACGAATCCGGCAGGATGTGCGGCGTGCTGGAGTCGACCGCCACCGCCGCGCCTTGGGCTTCGCGCTTGCGGTTGGCCGACATCATGCGAAAGAAAATGACCCCGCAGCCCAGCCCCACCGACTCGCCAATCGCCCACAGGCCGCCGGCCGACGCGCGAGTCGCGTTGCCGGGGCGCTTGGCGTCGATCAGCGCGACTTTCAGATTCTTGCGTTTCGACAGTTGATAGGCGCAAGAAGCCCCGATCACACCGCCACCGGCAATGACCACATCGTAGAACTTACTCATGATTCAACGCATCCGTGCCGAGGTTCTGGAAAGCCGAAAAAGGAATCGGCTCGATGGGAAAACGTGGGCGCAACCAGCCCACATCCTGGCGCCCGGTGGCTTCACGCAAGCGGTCGCTGCAATAACCGACACACATCCGCCCCTGACAATCGCCCATGCTCACCCGCGTGCGCATTTTCAGGCTGGCCATGTCTTGAACGCCTTGGGACAGCGCACGATCGATGTCGGCCCGGGTGGCGTTTTCGCAACGGCAGATCAGCGTATCGGCAGCCGGCAACGCGGTCTGCCCGGCACCGCGCTCGGTGTAGCGATCCACCGCCGCGCGAAAACGCACGATGGACTTGAGTTTCGCCAGATAGCGCTCGCGCAAGTGCAGCGCCTTTTCGCTGCTCAGCACATCGCGCTGCACAAGGATCGACAACGCAGCGATTCGACCGCTGAGCATCGCTGCCTCACCACCGCGGATCCCGCCCATGTCACCAGCCAGGTGAACGTGCGGCTCGCTGCTTTGCTGCCAGATATTGGCTGTAGCACGCAGATAACCGTCAACGCTGAAGCCATGTTCCAGGCCCATTTGCTGACTCAGTTGAGTACGCGGAATAAAGCCATAGCCTACCGCCAGGGTCTGCGCCGGCACTTGCTCGGCGAGACTCAGGTCTGGCTGCCAGTTGCTGGAATACGGTGCGACCGTCACGCTGCGCAACTCGCCCTCGCCTTGCGCCTCGACCACGCCCCAACCGTAGCGCATCGAGATTCGGTGCAGTTTCAGATAGGCGAGCATGCTCAGCCCGTCGAGGAACAATTGGGGTTTGTTCAGCAGTGCCAGGCTTTCCTTGGCGATCTTGCCGAACGCGCAGGCCTCGAACACTCCGGCGACCTTCACTCCGCTGGCATGCAATTGACAGGCAACCAACGGCAACAACGGACCGGTACCGGCGATCACCACCGGGCTTTGCGGCTTGACCACGCCACTCTTGATTTGCAGTTGCAGACCGCCCAGCAGTATCACCCCCGGCAATGTCCAGCCAGGGAACGGTACGCTGCGCTCATGGCATCCGGCGGCGAGCAACAATTGCGGGTAGGTGATTTCCTGCACGCGTTCGTCAGCGTCCAGCATGACCAGCGCCCGGGTCCCTTCTGCACCGACAACCCGCGTGTTCAAACACACATCGATCAGTGCACAACGGTCCTGAAAGTCGCCATGCAGTTTGGCCAGGGACTCGGCGTAACGCGGTCCCAGATAGTCCAGCTGTACGCCGTCGCGCAACGGCCCGCGATACACCACCCCGCCCAGCCGTGAAGCTTCTTCGAGCAAGGTGCAGTGCACGCCGTGTCTGGCCAGTTCAATGGCCGCCGCCATACCCGCCGGACCACCGCCGACGATGACCGGATGCAGGCTCATAGTGCCTCCTGCTCGGCAATGCGGTTGACCGCCGTTTGGACCCGCATGCCCGGCTGCACCAGCGTCTGGCAGGCGCGGCGTTTGTGCCGACCGTTGATTTTCACCAGGCAGCATTGGCACACGCCCATGCCGCAATAGGCCCCGCTGATCTGATCGTGATCGTTACGTGCGACCTGGCGCACGCCGAGGGCTTGAATGACCGTCAACACGGTTTCGCCGATCGCGGCGCTGACCGGCTGGCCATTGAGTTCGATGGTCATATCTGCCCGCATAAGCGGCTGGATATCAAAGGTACGGTCTAGGCGTTGCATGGCATGTTTCATCCGTGAAAAGTCATTAAGGGGTGTCAGCATCCTGCTGCAGTCGTGCAATGACGCAACATTGCTGCGCCAAGACAATGTAGCTGACGGTGCTACAAGGCCCTGAAACCTTTACGTTACGTGATATGCCAAAGCAAAATATTGATCCAGGCCAGTGAACCGTACCGCGCCTCCTTCTGTCACAGGCGATGAAAAGTCGTGTCTGTCTGAAGTCCATCTACCCTGCATGAAAGTTTTTTTAGAACCTTCGCCGGCATTTCTTGGCACACTGCCACTCGTGCATTTCACTTATTCTCAGGCAAGCCCCATGACCCGAATCCTGACCATTGAAGACGACGCCGTCACTGCACGGGAGATCGTTGCCGAACTGAGCAGCCACGGCCTGCAGGTGGACTGGGTCGCCAATGGTCGAGAAGGCCTGGCGCGGGCGGTCAGCGGTGACTACGACCTGATCACCCTTGACCGCATGCTGCCGGAGCTTGACGGCCTGGCGATTGTCACCACCTTGCGAACCATGGGCGTGTCGACGCCGATTCTGATGATCAGCGCCCTGTCCGACGTCGATGAACGCGTTCGCGGTCTGCGCGCCGGCGGTGACGATTACCTGACCAAACCCTTTGCCACCGACGAAATGGCCGCCCGCGTCGAAGTCCTGCTGCGACGCCAGAACACCGTCAAGGACTACACAACGACGCTGCGCGTGGCCGACCTGGAGCTCAACCTGATCAGCCGCGAAGCCAGCCGCGGCGGACAGTTGCTGAGCCTGCTGCCGACCGAATACAAACTGCTGGAGTTTCTGTTGCGCAATACCGGGCAGATCCTCACGCGGATGATGATTTTCGAAGAGGTCTGGGGCTATCACTTCGACCCCGGCACCAATCTGATCGATGTGCACATCGGACGTCTGCGCAAAAAAATCGACCTGCCGGGCCAACTGCCGCTGATACGGACTGTGCGAGGCTCCGGTTATGTCATTGCTGAACCCGTCTAAAGGCTGGCGCTCCTCCAGCAGCCGCTTGCTGGCGCTCTACAGTTCGCTGTTCGTGGTCTGGAGCGGCCTGCTCATGGGGGTGATGTATTACGAGGTTTCCAGCTACCTGGAGAACCTTGCCAAACATTCGCTGATGCAGCGCCAGCACCTGTTTTCACGCTTCCACGGTGATCAGCTGGATGAGGCGCTGATTGCCAGCATCACCTTCGACCAGCGCGGTATCGACGCCTATGGGCTGTTCGACGAACAGCATCGGCCGCTGCACGGGCTGATTCGCAGGATCCCCGCTGGCCTGCCACTGGACGGCAAGATCCATTCACTGGGCGACTGCGCCGATCCGGATGACGCCAGCCTGCCATCCGACAGTTGCGACGCGGTGGCGACCCACACGCTGGATGGCCGCTGGCTGGTCCTGGTGCGTGACAACGGTTCGTTGTTTGCGGTCACACGGATCATCCTGCATGCGCTGTTCTGGGGAGTCTCGCTGACCATCATCCCCGGCATCGCCGGTTGGCATTTGTTGCGCCGTCGGCCGTTACAACGGATTCGCGCCTTGCAGGCGAGCGCCGAAGCCATCGTCGCCGGCAACCTCAACCACCGTTTGCCGCTGTCCAGCCGCCGCGATGAGCTGGACATGCTTGCGGCCATCGTCAACGCCATGCTCGAACGCATCGAGCGCCTGGTAAACGAGGTCAAGGGGGTTTGCGACAACATCGCCCACGACCTGCGCACCCCGCTCACCCGGCTACGCGCGCAGCTTTACCGCATTCAACAGCAGGCCGTCGAAGGTTCTGCCGAGGCGTTGCAGCTGGATCAGGTGATCGCCGAGACCGACACCCTGATGGCGCGCTTTCGCGGATTGCTGCGGATCTCCGAGCTGGAGGATCAACAACGGCGTTCAGGCTTTGTGCTGTTCGATCCATTGCCGTTGCTGCAGGAACTGTACGATTTTTACCTGCCGCTGGCCGAGGAAGGTCAGCTGACATTAAGCCTGCAAACACCGCAGACCTTGCCGGAGCTGACCGGCGACCGGGCGTTGTTGTTTGAAGCCCTGTCGAACTTGCTGAGCAACTCGATCAAGTTCACCCCGGCGGGCGGTCAGGTCATCGTGCGGGCAATCGACAATGCCGGCAGCACACGTATTGAAGTACTCGACTCCGGCCCCGGCATCCCGGCGGACAAACGCACGGCGGTGTTCCAACGGTTCTATCGCGTCGACGACAACGCCAAGAACGGTGGCTTCGGCCTCGGCTTATCGATTGTCGCGGCCATCGTGAACCTGCACGGATTCGCCCTGGACGTCGGCAGCAGCGAACTCGGCGGCGCCCGCCTGACACTCGACTGTCGCCAGCATTTACTGCCCGCCGACTAATAGTGCTCCCACACTCCCTTCGTAGCAGCTGCCGAGCCCGCGAGGCTGCGTTCGGCTGCGAAGCGGCCGTAAATCCTGCCTCCACGGTGAACCTGATAAAACGTGGTGCCTGATTTTACTGCGGGGGGAGGTGGGGACGCTGTTCAGGAGTCGGTTCAGCGTTTGAAGAGTCTGAACCTGACGCTATGCTTGCGTTTCCACTTCCAGGGAGGTAACCGGTCATGACGTCCACATCCGCTCAATCACACTGCGCCTTATTAGTCATCGATGTACAAAACGACTTCACTCCCGGCGGCCGACTGGCGGTACCCGAGGGCGACCGGATCATTCCCTTGATCAATCGCCTCGCCGGTCAGTTCACCCAGGTGATCATTGCCCAGGACTGGCATCCGGCCGGGCACGCCTCGTTCGCGTCCAGCCATCCCGGACGCCAACCCTATGATGTGATTGAACTGCCTTACGGCGCCCAGACCCTGTGGCCTGAACATTGTGTGCAAGCCACCACTGGCGCCGAACTGCATGCCGAACTGAACCTGCCCCACGCCCAGTTGATCATCCGCAAAGGCTGTAACCCGGACATCGACAGCTATTCGGCGTTTCTGGAAGCAGACCGCACCACCCCCACCGGCTTGGCCGGATACCTGCGGGAACGCGGAATCGATACGGTGTTCATGGTCGGACTTGCGCTGGATTTCTGCGTGATGTTCTCGGCGCTGGACGCCCGCGCAGCCGGGTTCAATGCCACGGTGGTGCTGGACGCCTGCCGGGCGATCGACCTGAACGGCTCGCTGGCCTCGGCCATGGAACGGATGGACCGGGCTGGGGTGGGGTTGATCACGGCTGCCGAAGTATCCGTTTGAACCCTGAACCTGTGGTGAGGGGGCTTGCCCCCGTCGGCCGGTCCGCGTTTGGGCGAAGCAGTCGTAAAGCTGCCGAATGCAGTGTGTCTGAATATATGCATTGGCAGGTTTTGGGGTCGCTTCGCGGCCCAACGGGAGCAAGCTCCCTCGCCACAAGGTCAGTGCAAGCTCGAGTTACCGTTGAGTGTCAGTAAAAAGCCTGAGATCAAACCGGGGTCGGCAGCCACAACCGGAACCGCGCCCCGCCCAGCGGCGAGGTTTCGGCCGTCAGTGTGCCGGCCTGGGCTTCCAGGGCTCGGCGGCTGATCGCCAGCCCCAGGCCAAACCCGCCCGTGGCGCGGTCGCGGCTGCGGTCCAGGCGGTAGAAAGGTTCGAAGATCCGCTCGCGTTCGTCTTCCGGAATGCCGATGCCGTCATCGTCGACGCAGATTTCACAGCCTTTTGCGCAGACCTGCACGCCGATCTGAATGCGTTTTTCGCAGTAGCGCATGGCGTTGCGCAGCAGGTTCTGGATCGCTCGGGCGGTCAGGCGCGGGTCAAGGCTGAAGCGTTCGAGCTGGCCGTGCAACAAGACGTCGATGACGATGTCCGGCGACTCCAGCTCTTCATCGACGCTGCCCAGAATACTGTCGATAAACTCATCCAGCGACACGTCCACCTGCTCCGGCACCCGTGCCGGATTCTGCAGGCGGCTGTAGGAAAGCAATTCCAGCACCAGCTCATCCAGTTCACGAATATGTGCAACCAGGCCCTGCAAACGCTCGCGGCTGGCGGCCGGCAAGTCGTCGGACAAGGCCAGTGCCAGGCCAAAGTCCAGTCGGGTCAACGGCGTGCGCAATTCGTGCGACACCGCGTTGAGCAAATCACGTTGCTGGTTCAGGAGGTTTTCAATATCGCCGGCCATGGTGTCGAAAACGTTGGCCAGGCTGCCAATGTTCGAACTCGGCGGGATCTGTGTGCGCTCGCTCAAGTGGCCCTTGCCAAAGCGCTCGGCGGTATTTTTCAGACGTTCCAGATCGCGCCAGTGCGGCCGCAGCCAGATCAACAGACACGCCAGCAGCGCGCCGCCGATCAGTACGTTGATGCTCCAGTACAACAAGTTGACGTCCAGCGGATCCGGTGGCACCACCAGTTTCACCGACAGTTGCTGATCCAGCGGCGAGACCGCCAGCGTGCGCCAGCCCCAGTCGCCCATGCGGATAACGTTTTCACCGCGCTCCAGACGCTCACGTTCGTAGGGGGTGAAATCCGCGTCGTCATTGCGCACCAGTGCCACGTGCAACGGGCTGAAGTCCTGGTCCAGCTGCGCGGCCAGATGGGTCCATTGCTCGGTCGGCACTCCGTGAAACTGTTGGGTGATCAGCTTCTGCAAGCCTCGGGAGTGATCAAGGTTGTAGTTCACGAATCGCTCGTGAAAAACCTTGATCACCAGATCCGGGATGAAATAAATCGCCGCGCTAAAGGTGACGATGGTGATCAGGTAGAGGCGGATCAGAATGCGCAGCATGTTCAGCATTCCCACTCGGAGCGACTGAACAGATAACCCTTGCCCCACACGGTTTTGATCTTGCGCGCTTCGCCGGCATGATCGTCGAATTTGCGCCGCAGCTTGGAAATCGCCACGTCCACCGAGCGGTCGGTGCCGTTGAATTCGATGCCGCGCAGGCGTTGCAGGATCTGGTCGCGGCTGAGTACTTCACCGGCGTGGCGAGCCAGCACCACCAACAGGTTGTATTCGCCGCTGGACAGTTCGACCAGTTGCTCGCGCCAGGTCACGGTGCGCTCCGACAGATCGATACAGAGGTTGCCCATGAGGATTCGGTCGCTGGCGGTCTGCGGCTCGTTCAGGCTGCTGCGCCGCAGCAAGGTCCGCACCCGCGCCAGCAATACCCGTGGCTCGCACGGCTTGGTGACGTAATCGTCAGCGCCCATCTCCAGGCCCAGCACCTGGTCATGACTGTCGTCGCGGGCGGTCAGCATCAGAATCGGCAGAGCCGCCGAATCGGCGCGCAGCAAGCGACAGACCTGCAAACCATCGAGGCCTGGCAGCATCAGGTCGAGGATCACCAGATCCGGCGGATCGACCCGCGCCCGTTCGCGCACATGGTCGCCACGGCTGATAACACTGACCTGATAGCCATTGCGTTCAAGGTAGCTGGCAATCAATTCAGAGAGTGCGGAATCGTCTTCGACCAAGAGGATGTTGGGCATGGGTGTTTCCAGGGAATGCAATGGTGAGCAGTGACCGCTATCGCGGGCAGGCCTTGCTCCTACGGACAGCGGGCGTTCGCAAATATTGCGTCCGGCTCGATACCTGTAGGAGCAAGGCATGTCCGCGATCGACTGCGAAGCAGGCGCCAAGGATATACGCCCTCGCACAGGCATGAGTAAAACCATTACACAATTTCACACAGCACCTACAAAGCTTCACCGCTACGCTCGTCCCCTCCCCGTAGGATGCCGGGGTCATTATTGGGGTATTTACATGTCAAAGAACCTGTTTGCGAAGCTCGGCCTGATTGCCTTGGCAATGACGCTGAGTGCGTGCGACAAGTCCTCCACTGCCGAAGAAACAGCGCCGCTGGCCACGGTCCGGATCGAAACCATCGAAGCCCGGCCACTGTCGATCAGCAGCGAACTGAGTGGGCGGATCGCCGCGCCGCGAATCGCCGAAGTCCGCGCCCGGGTGGCCGGCGTGGTCCTGCAACGGACCTTCCGCGAAGGCAGCGACGTCAAACAGGGCGACGTGCTGTTTCGCATCGATCCGGCACCGTTCAAGGCTGATCTGGACAGCGCCCAGGCGGCGCTGCGCAAAGCCGAGGCCAATGCCTTTCAGGCGCGCTTGCAAGAGCAGCGTTACGCGCAGTTGATCGAAGGCAATGCCATCAGCGGCCAGGATTACGACAACGCCCGCGCCGCCGTCCGGCAGACCGCCGCCGATGTCGCGGCCAATCAGGCGGCTGTGCAACGGGCGAAACTGAACCTCGGTTACGCCACTGTCACCGCACCGATTTCCGGGCGGGTTGGCCGTGCCTTGGTCACCGAAGGCGCGCTGGTCGGGCAGAACGAAAGCACGCCATTGGCACTGATCCAGCAGCTGGACCCGATCCACGCCGACCTGACCCAGTCGACCCGCGAACTCAACGAGTTGCGCCGGGCGTTTCGTGCCGGGCAGATGCAGCAGGTCGGCCAGGATCAGGCCAAAGCCACGCTGATTCAGGACGACGGCAGTCTCTACCCATTGCCCGGCAAGCTGCTGTTCGCCGACATCAGTGTCGACCCGGGTACTGGCCAGATCATTCTGCGCAGCGAGTTCCCCAACCCGGACCTCGACTTGCTGCCGGGCAGCTTCATCCGGGTGCGCCTGGAGCAAGCGGTGAATCAGCACGGTATCAGCGTGCCGCAACGGGCGATCCTGCGTGACAGCGCCGGCATTGCTCAGGTGCTTTTGCTCGACGCCGACGCCCGTGTCAGCCAGCAACCGGTGCAGCTCGGCCAGGTGCAGAAGGATCGCTGGATCGTCACCGGCGGCCTCAAGCCCGGCGACCGCATTGTCATCGAAGGCCTGCAGCACGCCCGTCCCGGCGAAAAAGTAGAAATCGACGACACCCCTCTTCCCCTTGCCCAGGTCACCGGGCAGTAGGCAGGACGCAGACTTTATGCCGCAATTCTTTATCGACCGCCCGGTGTTCGCCTGGGTGGTCGCACTGTTTATCCTGTTGGCCGGTGCGCTGGCTATCCCGCAGCTGCCTGTCGCGCAGTACCCCAACGTTGCACCGCCGAAGGTCGAGATCTATGCGGTGTACCCGGGCGCCTCGGCGCAAACCATCGACGAAAGCGTGGTCAGCCTGATCGAGGGCGAGCTCAACGGCGCCGATCACCTGCTGTATTTCGAATCCCAGAGCAGCCTTGGCACCGCGACCATCACCGCCACCTTCCAGCCCGGTACCGATCCGGAAATGGCTCAGGTCGATGTGCAAAACCGCCTCAAGGTGATCGAGTCGCGCCTGCCGCAAGCGGTGACCCAACAAGGTTTGCAGGTCGAGAAAGTCTCGGCCGGCTTCCTGCTGTTGATCACCCTCACCTCCAGCGACGGCAAGCTCAATGACGTGGCGCTCAGCGACTATCTGGCGCGCAACGTGATGAACGAGATCAAGCGTCTGGACGGCGTCGGCAAGGCTCAGCTGTATGGCGCCGAACGGGCCATGCGAATCTGGATCGACCCGCAGAAACTGATCGGTTTCAACCTGACCCCGGCCGACGTCAACGCGGCGATCGTCGCGCAGAACGCCCAGGTCTCGGCCGGCAGCATCGGCGATTTGCCGACCCGTACCACCCAGGAAATCACCGCGACGGTGCTGGTGAAAGGTCAACTGTCGACCCCCGAAGAGTTCGCCGACATTGTGCTGCGGGCCAACCCCGACGGTTCCACGGTGCGCGTGGGTGACGTGGCGCGGGTCGAAATCGGCAGCCAGGAATACCAGTTCTCCACCCGCCTCAACGGCAAGCCGTCGACAGCGGTCAGCGTGCAACTGTCGCCCGGTGCCAATGCCTTGAGCACCGCAACGCTGGTGCGCGAGAAGATGGACGAGCTGGCGCGCTACTTCCCGGCCGGTGTGGAATACAAGATTCCGTACGACACCTCGCCGTTCGTCAAAGTCTCGATCACCAAAGTGGTTTACACCCTCGGCGAGGCGATGCTGCTGGTGTTCGCGGTGATGTTCCTGTTCCTGCAGAACATCCGCTATACGCTGATCCCGACGTTGGTGGTGCCCGTGGCATTGATGGGCACTTTTGCGACCATGATGGCGCTGGGTTTCTCGATCAACGTACTGACCATGTTCGGCATGGTCCTGGCGATCGGCATTCTGGTCGACGACGCTATCGTCGTGGTCGAGAACGTCGAGCGGATCATGGTCAACGAAGGCCTGTCGCCCAAAGAAGCAACGCGCAAAGCCATGAGCCAGATCACCGGGGCGATCATCGGTATTACGCTGGTGCTGGTGGCGGTGTTTATCCCGATGGCGTTCATGCCGGGCTCGGTCGGGGTGATCTACCAGCAGTTCTCGCTGTCGATGGCCACATCGATTCTGTTCTCGGCGTTCCTCGCCCTGACACTCACCCCGGCACTCTGCGCCACGCTGCTGAAACCGATCGCCAAAGGTGAGCATCACGCCAAGGGCGGTTTCTTCGGCTGGTTCAACCAGCGCTTCGAGCAGATGACCGAGGGCTATCAGCGCTGGGTGGTCTACGCCCTGAAACGCAGTGGTCGTTATCTGCTGGTCTATGGCGTGTTGTTGATTGGTTTGGTGTTTTGCTTCAGTCGCCTGCCCTCGTCCTTCCTGCCGGTCGAAGACCAGGGCTACACCATCACCGACATTCAACTGCCACCGGGTGCCAGCAAGAACCGTACGGTGCAGGTGGTCGAGCAGATCGAAGCGCACAACGCCACTGAACCCGGTGTCGGCGACAGCACAGTGATTCTCGGCTTCAGCTTCTCCGGCAGCGGTCAGAACGCAGCCCTGGCGTTTACCACGCTCAAGGATTGGTCTGAACGCGGCAGCGATGACTCGGCGGCCTCGATTGCCAATCGCGCCAACGGTGCCTTGAGTCAGATCAAGGACGCCGTGGCCTTCTCGATACTGCCACCTCCAGTTGACGGCCTCGGTACGTCGAGCGGTTTCGAGTTCCGCCTGCAAGACCGCGGTGGCCTGGGTCATGCGGCGCTGATGCAAGCGCGCAGTGCCTTGCTGGCGGCTGCCGAGAAAAGCCCGATCCTGATGAACGTGCGCGAAAGTGCCTTGGCGGAAGCACCGCAAGTGCAACTTGAGGTCGACCGCAAACAGGCCAATGCCTTGGGCGTTTCCTTCGCCGATATCGGTAACGTGCTGTCCACCGCTGTCGGTTCGGCCTACATCAACGATTTCCCCAACCAGGGGCGGATGCAGCGGGTGGTGGTTCAGGCTGAAGGCGATCAACGCAGTCAGGTTGACGACTTGCTGAAGATCCACGTGCGCAACAATGCCGATAAAATGGTCCCACTGTCGGCGTTCGTCCAGGCCACATGGACCCAGGGCCCGGCGCAGCTGACGCGCTACAACGGTTACCCGGCGATCAGCATTTCCGGTGAGCCGGCGCCCGGTCACAGCACCGGCGAAGCGATGGCGGAAATCGAGCGTCTGGTCGCCCAAGGCCCGGCAGGGCTGGGTCAGGAATGGACCGGGTTGTCGTTGCAAGAGCGCCTGTCCGGCAGCCAGGCACCGATGCTGCTTGGCTTGTCGTTGCTGATCGTGTTCCTGTG
The DNA here is from genome assembly GCF_058800905.1 of Pseudomonas sp. GW822-FHT04C11. NCBI lineage: Bacteria > Pseudomonadati > Pseudomonadota > Gammaproteobacteria > Pseudomonadales > Pseudomonadaceae > Pseudomonas > Pseudomonas sp. GW822-FHT04C11. The sequence continues at coordinate 70,630 of NZ_JBXAMS010000014.1, forward strand.
CCTGGCGGCGCTGTACGAGAGCTGGTCGATTCCGACTTCGGTGCTGCTGGTGGTGCCGCTGGGTGTGCTCGGCGCGGTGCTGGCGGTGACCTTGCGCGGAATGCCCAACGACGTGTTCTTCAAGGTCGGGCTGATCACCATCATCGGGCTGTCAGCGAAAAACGCGATCCTGATCATCGAGTTCGCCAAGAGCCTGTACGACGAAGGCCATGACCTGATCGACGCCACGGTGCAAGCCGCACGCTTGCGCCTGCGACCGATCATCATGACCTCGCTGGCATTCATCCTTGGCGTGGTGCCGCTGGCGATTGCCACCGGCGCAAGCTCGGCGAGTCAGCAGGCGATCGGCACTGGCGTGATCGGCGGGATGATCACCGCGACCATGGCGGTGGTGTTTGTGCCGGTGTTTTTTGTAGTGGTGATGAAACTGGTCAGGAAACGCCAAGCTAAACCCTGAACCAGACACAACCTTGTGGCGAGGGAGCTTGCTCCCGCTGGACCGCGAAGCGGTCCCAATATCAGCAGCCGCTATCCGTCAGATAAAACTCATAGACTGGTTTACGACCGCTGCGCGGCCGAGCGGGAGCAAGCTCCCTCGCCACAAGGGACCGCGCTACGCTATGGTGGTTAAAACCCGCCCTATCGAGTGACCATGCCACACCTCCTGCGCACCCACCCTCGCCTGACCGCCGCCGCCCTGCTGGGGGTGACGGTCAGCCTCCTGGCTCCGGCCAGTTCGATCATCAGCAAAATCCTTATTGGCTGGAATGCCGGAGTCTGGACCTATCTGGTACTGATGCTCTGGCTCACCATCCGCGCGCGGGCCGATGACGTCAAACGCATCGCCGAAGTCGAAGATGAAAACGCCGGCATGGTACTGCTCATCGTCTGTATCGCGGCGATTGCCAGCCTCGCCACCATCACCCTGGAACTGGTTGGCAGCAAGGATCTGGAGACCAGCCGACGGCTATTGCATTACGGCTTCACCGGGATGACGGTAATCGGTTCATGGTTGTTGGTCGGGGTGATCTTCAGCGTGCACTACGCCCGGCTGTTCTACACCTGGGACGGCAAGGAGCCGGCGCTGCGCTTTGCCGAAGGCTTGAAAAACCCCAACTATTGGGACTTCCTGTATTTCTCGTTCACCATCGGCGTGGCAGTACAAACCGCCGATGTCGGGGTGGCCACACGCAGTTTGCGCAAGATCGTGCTGGCCCAATCACTGATCGGTTTTCTGTTCAATACCGCCATCCTGGGGTTTTCGATCAATATTGCTGCCGGGTTGTTCAGTTGACGAATAACTGTGCGCGGCACTATTGGACGCAATGGGTGCGACAAATGACAGAGCTTTTATCAGCCCAAGCAGACTTCCCTCCCCCCGCAAAATCAGCGTATGGAAAAACAGAGAAAGGTGTGAACCTTTCTCTGTGCCTTGACCAACATCAATTAGATGTATTGGCGTCCCCGAGTACCACAAGCCACTGTTCAACAACCCAACTTCACGAATGAACACCTTTGACTGAACGGGCGGACCATTAATCTGCCGTGTACAGCAAATGTCTATGGTGCCGATGGAGGCGTGAATTCGGCTGTGGCATCAACGATCACCACCGTTCTTTCCGAGCGGAACACATTCTTGCTTCCATCCGTATAAATAGTCCAAAAGGCATTGTGGCTGCCAGGACCTGCCTGATCAATAACGGACCAAGGCATCTCGAATACAAGTTCTATCTCGACACCGGTCAAAGGCAACGTGTAGATCAGTTTTCCAGCGAACCAAAGTCCAACAGTCTCATCGCCTCGAATCTGCCAAGGGTCATGAGGTTTTTTCATCGGTGTCCGGATAGTGACCGGTTTGCCATGGTCCTTGCTCGTTAAATGATTCAGCGTCCCGGATTGCCCCCGAAGTTCGACGTTCACCATCTCCGAATTTGTCAAGTCCGGAAGATTTTTGCTTTTCGGGCCGGCCATTATAAAGTCAATAACAAATTTTAGCAGGGGAGACTGACGCGGCGGTTCATTGCCCCGCATAAGCTGATAGGACAGCGATGCCTGATACAGTGCGTCAGGATAAATAGGCAATTGGCTGATGATCAAGTAGCTGAGCCAGAACTCCAAGGGGCCTGGCCCCTCGCCCACTACCTGCTCCGCCACTTTAATATTATCAAGGAATAACAGAATCCGATCCGTTGGAAGTGAGTGGTCGGGAAGAGGGACGTAACACTTCGGTGTTGGCTGAACCTTTGCTAAATCAAGCACTCCATCGGATCCCAGCACCGGCAATGTGGGCGCTTCCAGCACTGGCTCAGCGCGAAGTTTCACATCCAGGTAAGCGTGCACCGACACCTTGCTGGCATTACCTGCACTGTCGGTAATAGAGTAAGCCACATAAAGAGTACGATCTACACCCAAGTACTCTTGAAAACTTTCGACAGGGATGTTGACTTGTCCACCTTCATCCAAATATCCGAAATACACTTCATTGGGGAGCGGAGAATCAGCGTCCGGCACGGTGTCAAAAATAGAAACTCTGATAAAGTCACTCTGCTGATGAAAGGGATAGCCGGTGTCTACTTTAAGCTTTAAGTATGAATGTTCCCCCAACCACTGTTTATCAATGACTTGATCAACTGGCACATTTAGAAAGACAAGCTTCATGGGCCGATTGTAGCCACCGTTATATTTACTTTGGTAAGGAGCATGGCGATCGACTCGAATGGCGAGTTTTTCTGTAGGATTATCATTACCCGTACTGCCTTCAGTGACGATCAATCTCACTTGATAGTAAGTTGAGTCATTCATCACATCATCATCAAGCAGTTCAGCACTCGGCAGATCAAAATATTGAGGGTACTCTGCTGCAGTCCCTGGCAAAGACTTTCGAGGCCCTATATAAACAATAGATGGAAATGGTTTTTTCGAATCAATCAAGTGCAGTTCAGCAGTATTACCCTGACTATATTCGTTCAGCCCCACCAGCTCAACCACTACTACCGGCTGAGCCAGAAGTGCTTTAGTTAACAGTCCATTCTCGATCAAGCCCTTAATCACTGGCGCCGGGTGCACCCCCGCTTTATTTGGGAGTGGGAGGTTAGGATTCGGTGTTTCCGTTTCCTTAGCAGTCATTTCATGTTCTCCATCACAATTGAATTGATGCCCGTCCGAACAGGCCTTTCTGGTAATCGCTCTTCACTAACAGTAAATATCCCGTTAGCCCTTACAAGAAATTAAACACCCGATCACCAAGACCGGCTACTGTCAGATCTGACAGGTATTTCGACCACCGGTCGGTTTGCGGTTTCACCAGGGTTTGCGACTGCAAAAAAAAACCATAAAAAAGCCGCACTTCTGTCGAAACGCGGCTTTCCAAAATTTCATCGCCCCTTAAAACTTGAGCTGCACGCCCAGCGTCCCGCGGGTCGGCATTTCGATGTTCTTGCCGTTCATGTACTCGACCTCGGCGTTTACACTCCAGCGGTCGGTCAGCTTCATGGCAACCCCCGTCGCCACTTCCAGGCGCGACCCGGAGAGTTTATGTTTAAACCGAGTGTCGTTGACCTTGAACTCATTGCTTGCGGAAAACTCATGCGCCAGCGCCGCACGGACATAAGGCTGCAGTGTGCTGCCGTTCTTCATCTGCAAGTCACGACCCGCCGTTACCCCAACCTTGCCCAGCAATGAATAGGTCCCGTCGTCCTCGACCTCCATGCCGTTATCCAGACCATAATTCTTGCCCTGAATGTAGGCGGTCGACCACCGAGTGGAGGGCTCGATGAAATATCCGTTGCGGAGTTCGATTTTCCGACCCGCCTCCACAGACGCACTCACGGCGGTGTTACCGTAATCCCCCTTGGACTCTTCCCCATCACTCATCGCAACATCAGCCTTGCTCTCCAAGCGATTGAGCTTGAGAGTGCTATCGACGTAATACCCCTGCTCACCCAACCAGGTCAGGTAGCTGCCCAGGAAGTAGCTGTCGACGGTGGCCGAACTGCCATGGTTCAGAGCAAGGTCCGATTGGCTATAACCAGCCATCACCCCCAGCATCCACCGACTGTCGCCCAACGGTGTATCGACACCCAACGCAAAACCCTTCTGCGTTTGCTGAAAGCTATTGCCGTAGTCCCCATTGACGTTGTACTTGCTGCCAAAAGCGCGGCTCCAGGCCCCCGACTTGCCGGGGTTGAAGCGCACTTCACCCATGCGCGTGCGTAGCGAGGCGTCTTCGCCGTATAACACGGTGAGCGGTGCACCAAACAAGGCACTGACGACCTGAGTGGAGGGGCTGACGGTGAGCTTGCTCGGGTCGAGGAACCAGTTTTTACCGGTTGTATCCTGAGTCAGCCCATAGGAATACGTCCCCAGATCGACCGTACCATCGGCATTGGCCAACTTGAACTGAGCATCGCCACCTTGTGTGTGCACCACAGTGATCGGCTCGCCACTAGCCGGATCGACACCGCTGCTGGTGATCAGCAGTCGATGATCGCCGGTAGCGGTGCCGGTGACGTTCAACAAATCAGTCTCACCCGTGGTGAAGTGGGTGCGCATGAGAAACAGGCCGTCGCCCGACAGGTTGGTTACATCCAGTTGTTTGTAGTCATTGCCATGATCGGCACCAAACCTGACAGTGCCCTCTGTGTGCAGGTCACCGACCTGGCTGTTGCCGGTCATGGTCCATTCGGATTGACGATCGATGCCGACCGTGGCCACGTTCTCCAGGCGCCCGGTCAATAGAGAACCTTGCTGCAGCTGAACATTCGCCGTACTACCCGACTCGGCGATCACGTCACCGGTCAGCGAGCCTTGCTTGAAATTCAGGTTCGCGGTGCTGTTGCCGGCCACTTGAACATTGCCGTTCAGTGCGCTGTTACCGACGTTCATATTGACCAACGCCTTGCCCGTCACGTCCAGAATGATGCCGTTACCGCCCTTGAGAGTGGAACCGTTGAGAATATCGATCTGCGTCGGGGCACTGTCCTTACCGGCGTAATCGACAAGGATCGCCGAACCCGTTCGACTTTCCGCACTCGAGTTGTCCAGCACCAGTGTGCCGGGTTGATCAACCGTGGTATCCAGCGTGAAGCTCACGCCATTCTGACCGCCAATGATGCGGCTGCCGTTGCTGGCAGTCACGCTGCCATTGGTCAGCCGAAGCCCATAACTGGTGGCGCCGGTACCTTCGAGCGTGGAGTTCGAAAGCGCCAGGGTGCTAAGGCTGGTGACCCACGCCCCCCCCGTCGCGCCAGTGATCGTACTGCCGGTCACTGTCGCGGTAGAGCCAGTATCCGTGGTCGCATCGCGAGCGATGCGCATACCCAAGCGGCTACTGTTGATGGTGCTGTCGGTAATCGTCGCGACACTGTTGATCAGTTCGACACCGTTATTGCCGCCAGCCGCGTTGACGGTGGTATTGACCAGATTGACCACCGAGCCCCGGCTGGCTGAAATCTGTTGCGTCGTGCCGGAATTGACATTGAGCGTCGACTGTATAGCTCGAATATCAAACGTCGACATACCGTTGACTGTTAAAACGGCATCTTTGTAAAGCTGCCAGTCCTGGGTGATCCCCGGCGGGCCGATTGTCAGTTCGACGCCATCCAGCTGTTGGGCGCTGGCATAGGGGGCGATCATCGACATTAGGGCCAGTGATGACATATTGAGCCCGATGACAACCGGGTTCAGGTTAAATAGTTGCGTTAACGACATAGTGAGGTATCCAGGTAATTATCCGTCCTTAAAGGAAAGATCCAGTAATCCGATACGGGAGCTCTCCTCCCGGAATGCGCGGGAGACTACGTGCGTAAACGATTCGCGTATGTAGGACTTTTCATCAGCCTAATCAGACTTTTCCCTCTGGTGGGTCGGAGCATGAAAAGCAGAGAGCGGTGTTGGCCTCTCTCTGCTGACTCGATCATTATTGATTAACGTGTTGGCGCATCTTCGCAATACACACCACTGGACAACAACCTTACTTCGCGCAGGCGCTCTTTTGACGAAACTGGCAGACTATCAACCTGCACGACGTACCAGAGTTTTATAGAACCATTTGGCATTCCAGAGTCATTCGTCGGCTGCATGGGTCTTATCTTGGTCAAATAGGGCTTGATGTTTACCGAAAATTCGCCCGCCGCCAAATCACTGTCACTTATAGTATGAGACTCTGAGAACTCGGTACCACCGATGACATCGAACCCAAACTTATCGGACGCCCCCACTGAACACACTATGACAACGGAGTCCTTCGGCATATAGGCGGCAACAACAGGGACGACCACTTTCAGATGACGATCTGGGAGCTCAAGACTTTTGCAGTTAATGACGTCAATTCCACCAACTGGAAAGTCCTGTACCCATGGCTCCACAAACTCGACTGTCTTCGGATCTACGGTAACTACAGTTTTTGGCGAGACCCAGGTATTGGAACTATCGTTCCCTATAATATCCCACCAGGCATCTTTTCTCCCTGTGCCTACCTGTTCAATAATGGCCACAGGTATATCATGAGTCAGTTCTGCCTCAGAACCGGTCAATGCCAATTCGAAGACCTTCACTCCGTGGTACCAGAGTCGAGCAATCTCATTGCCTAGAATCACCCAGGTGTCATCCAAATTTTTCATTGGCGTCTGGATAGTGACCGGTTTTCCACGGTCCAGGCCCGTAATATGATTCAGCGTTCCTGAGTCCCCTGTAACCCCAACTTTCACCATATTTGGATTGGTCTCGCTCGGCAGATTGGGGTTAATCGGGCCGGCTTCCGTGAGATCAGTAGTAAATTGTGTTGCAGGTGAGGGGCGCGGTGTCTCGGTCCCTCGTTTCAGCAGATAAAGCGATTTTGTGGGGGTTGGTGTCTCACGATCGATGAACAGTAATTTGATGTCCTGATAGCGAAGTGGGAACCGAAGTGGACCAGTTCCAATACCCACCTCGATCTGCGCCACATCGATAGGAGTGGCACCAGCAATAGTGCTCTGTATCTGGAGCAGAATTTTGTCTGTGTGGAACCAGTTCTTACCACGATCTACATAGGCATAAATAGTTGATTTAAATGTTTCATAATTAAGCACACCCCCTTCACCCACGATCGGAATTCTAGGCTTATTAAACTCGGGCTCAGGGCGCAACGCCACCCTAATGGCGGCATTGTATGAAACCTTACTGACGTTACCTGTCGCGTCCGTAACAGTGCAGCACACATAAATATCTCCATCGTTTGCCACTTCAGATGCAAATTTTTCAACCGAAACATCCAGAAGACCATCGACACCCAGCGCCCCGAAATAAACCACATTCAACAGTGGACCATCTGCCCCTGACTGAGTGGTGGAGATAGAAACTTTAAAAACATCATCAAGCAACCGGAATTGATACCCCAAGGCAAATTTCAGTTGCAGGAATTTATTATCTATCAGCCACTGCTCATCAATTCCAGACGAAGCATTTAGGACCTCCGGCACATCAGGCCGAAGGAAACTAGCATCATGCTTGCTTTGATAAGGCGCGTAACGATCGGCGAGAACAGGTAGTTTTAGTGAGGGAAGATCATTACCGGTTCCGGAATCAGTGACGATAAACCGCACCTGATAGCTAGTTTCTGGGTTAACTTTATCATCATCAACCAGGTGACTACTCGGAAAGAAAACTGTTAGAGGGAATCCTTCTAAACTATCAGGTAAATCCTCTGCCCCACCCTCATAAACCGGTCCTGAATCACCCTTCCTCGGATCTATCACCTGCAACTTTAACGTGTCACCTTTTTTGTATTCATGATCATTACTCAGCTTTCTTATAATAACCGGTATTTCTGCCTTATCCAGAATAGATTTAGGTAGCAGTCCGCTTGGGTGAATCCCCTCAATCTCTGGAGCCGGATGCTGCTCGGCCGCTTCTGGCAAATTGAAAGAACGGTGTTTAATAAGCGTTTTCTTAGCAATTTCTTTGTTAGTCAGCGTCGGTGTCAGTTTTTCGTTAGCAGTCATTTCACGTTCTCCATCACAGTTGAATTGATGCACGTCCGAACAGGCGTTGTTGGGGACCGTTCTTCAATAACAGGCGGTGACCTGTTATGCCTGCAAGAAATTAAACGCCCTATCCCCAACACCGGCTACTGTCAGATCTGACAGGTCTGAAGACCGCCTGTCGGTTAAATCCGACTTTTCCTACAACTTCCTTCGCCGATGAACTTGACGTTCACCCGCGCTTGGTGTTTTCTGAAACCGGTTTCAGCAGCCGCCACCACAACTCAAACAACAAGGCTTCACACCGTGACTACTTTTTCCGCCGCCCAGCGCGGTCGCGTCACCATGCTCGATGTTGCCGAGCACGCCAGGGTCTCCAAGGCCAGCGTGTCGCGTTTTATTGGCGAAGACCGCGCCTTGCTGTCCGAAGCCACTGCCAAGCGCATCGAGCAAGCGATCAGCGAACTGGGCTATCGTCCGAACCAGATGGCTCGCGGTTTGAAACGCGGGCGAACCCGTCTGATCGGCATGCTGGTGGCCGATATCCGTAACCCCTATTCGATTGCCGTGATGCATGGCGTGGAAACCGCCTGCCGTCAGCACGGCTACAGCCTGGTGGTGTGCAACACCGACCGCGACGATGAGCAGGAACGCCAGCATCTGGCGGCACTGCGCTCGTACAACATCGAAGGCTTGATCGTGAACACCCTCGGCCATCACCTTGATGAGCTGCGCGAGCTGCACCGTGAACTGCCGATGGTGCTGGTGGATCGCAAGGTCGATCTGCTGGACAGCGACCTGGTCGGGCTGAACAACCCGGCAGCGGTCGAGATGGCGCTGGATCATCTTGAAGCACGCGGCTATCGCGACATTGTGTTGGTCAGCGAACCCTTCGACGGCACCAGCTCACGGATTGAGCGGGTGAACAGCTTCAAGGCGCAGATCGAGCGACGCACGCTGCTGAGCGGTGCGGTGGTTGAGACCGGCAGTGAGCTGAACGCACAGCTGAAATCCTTCCTGGCTACACCCGGTCCCGGTCCAAAAGCGCTGTTTTGCGCCAACGGTATTGCCGCGTTGGCCGGCACCCGCGCCTTGCGCGAGTTGGGTTGCAGGCTGTTTGAAGACATCGGCTTGATCGCCCTCGATGACCTCGACTGGTACCCGCTGGTGGGCAGCGGTATTACTGCCCTCGCCCAGCCAACCGCAGAGATTGGCGCGAGCGCGTTCGAGTGTTTGCTCAAGCGCTTGCGCGGCGATGCCGGGCCGGCGCGGACCCTGGATTTTGCGGCGCGGCTGATTGAGCGTGGGTCGACACGGCCGCGCTGAAACTTTGTGGCGAGGGAGCTTGCTCCCGCTGGGTTGCGAAGCGGCCCTAAACGGCTGACTGCGTTGTATCAGGCATAACCCATGTGCTGGTTTACGGCTGCTCCGCAGCCGAGCGGGAGCAAGCTCCCTCGCCACAGGTTGTGAATGGCAGCAAAAAAATTTGAACAAAAATGAAACCGGTTTCAGAGGTGCAAAACAATGAATAAACCACCCGTTTCCATCAGCCTTTCCAGCTACGGCGCCGAACTGGTTCGCCAGCGTGGGCAGTTGAGTTTTGTCGAGTTGCTGGCCGCTGCCGGCGCTGATCGCATTGAGCTGCGTGAAGAACTGCTCACCAATGAAGTGCCGACAGAAGTGGCTGCGGCCATCGAACACAGCGGCTTGGGTTGCGTGTTTTCCTCACCGCTGGAACTGTGGCTGACCGGGCAGGAGCAGCCCCATCCAGAATTGCCCGACACCTTAAGGCGAGCCCGGGCGTTTGGCGCCAAGTGGCTGAAAGTCTCGCTGGGTGAATTCACCGACACTCACTCTCTGTCGGCGCTGGCCCGCTGCTTGTCCCAAAGCCCGGTGCAGTTGCTGGTGGAGAATGACCAGACCTTGCAGGGTGGACGCATCGAGCCGTTCCAACGGTTTTTTATGGCGATTGAAGCGCATGCGCTGCCGGTGCAGATGACCTTCGATATCGGCAACTGGCAATGGCAGGACCAATCCGCCGCCAGCGCCGCATGCCTGCTGGGCCGGCATGTCGGCTATGTGCACTGCAAAGCGGTCCGTCGTCGTGCCGACGGCAAGCTGGTCGCCATACCGCCCTCGCTTGATGATTTGCACGAATGGGCACAACACCTGCAACACATGCCCCAAGGGGTGATGCGGGCGGTGGAGTATCCGTTGCAAGGTGCCGACCTGGTGCAGTTGACCGCCGAGCATGTCGCCACCCTCGCCCGCCTGGGTCAAGTACGGCTGGAGAGTGCTCATGTCTGAGATCGATATTCTGTCGTTTGGCGAAACCATGGCGATGTTTGTCGCCGAACAGAGCGGTGATCTGGCCGACGTTACGCAGTTCCACAAGCGCATCGCCGGTGCCGACAGTAATGTCGCGATTGGTCTGTCGCGACTGGGGTTCAAGGTGTCCTGGCTGAGCCGGGTCGGTGCGGATTCGCTGGGCCGGTTTGTGGTCGACACCCTGGAACAGGAAGGTCTGGATTGTCGTTTCGTCGAGACCGATCACGCACACCCAACCGGTTTCCAGCTCAAGTCGCGTGCCGACGATGGCAGCGACCCTCACGTCGAATACTTCCGCCGGGGTTCGGCGGCCAGTCTTCTGTCCGTGCAGTCGATCGTGCCTGAACAGCTTGAAGCCCGACATCTGCACGCTACCGGCATTGTGCCGGCGCTGTCCGAGTCGGCGCGGCAGATGTCTTTCGAATTGATGACGCGCATGCGTCAGGCCGGGCGCAGCGTCTCGTTCGACCCCAACCTGCGCCCGACGCTGTGGGGCAGCGAACAGCAGATGATCGGCGAAATCAATCGCCTCGCCGCCTTGGCCCATTGGGTGCTGCCGGGCTTGAGCGAGGGACGCTTGCTCAGCGGTTTCGAGGACCCGGCCGACATTGCGGCGTTTTATCTGGATCAGGGCGCCGAGGCGGTGGTGATCAAACTCGGCCCTGACGGCGCCTATTACCGCACCCAACACGATCAGGGTTTTGTACCCGGTGTGCCCGTGACCACCGTGGTGGACACGGTGGGTGCCGGCGATGGTTTTGCGGTCGGGATGATCAGCGCCCTGCTGGAGAACCTCAGTATCCCGGACGCCGTACAGCGCGCCAACTGGATTGGCAGCCGCGCGGTGCAGAGCCGGGGGGATATGGAGGGCTTGCCCAAGCGCAGTGAATTGCCCCATGGACTCACCCATCGTTCCCACGCAGAGCATGGGAACGAGATCAATCGTTACTGATGTTTTGAACCGTTACCTGTTGCGACAAAAACAACAAGCTCAGGAGCACTACCATGCAAACGCTGAACCTCGCCACCCGCCGCTGGTGGTACATCATGCCGATGGTGTTTATCACCTACAGCCTGGCGTATCTGGACCGCGCCAACTACGGTTTTGCCGCCGCCTCCGGGATGGCCGCCGACCTGATGATCACACCGGGGCTGTCCTCGCTGCTCGGTGCGCTGTTCTTTCTCGGGTACTTTTTCTTCCAGGTGCCGGGGGCGATCTACGCGCAAAAGCACAGCGTGAAGAAACTGATCTTCGTCAGCCTGATCCTCTGGGGTGGCCTCGCCACGTTGACCGGCATCGTCTCCAACGCCTACATGCTGATCGCCATCCGTTTCCTGCTGGGGGTGGTCGAAGCCGCCGTGATGCCGGCGATGCTGGTTTACCTGTGCCACTGGTTCACCCGCGCCGAACGCTCGCGAGCCAATACGTTTCTGATTCTCGGCAACCCGGTGACCATGCTCTGGATGTCGGTGGTGTCGGGTTATCTGGTGGAGCATTTCAGCTGGCGCTGGATGTTTATCGTCGAAGGGTTACCGGCGGTGCTCTGGGCATTTATCTGGTGGCGCCTGGCCGATGATCGGCCTGCCGACGCCAAGTGGCTGAGCAACCAGCATAAGCTTGACCTGCAAAGCGCCCTGGCCGCTGAACAGGTCGGGATCAAAGCGGTGAAAAACTACGCCGAAGCGTTCCGCTCCCCCAAAGTGATCATCCTGGCCTTGCAGTTTTTCTGCTGGAGCATCGGCGTTTACGGGTTTGTGCTGTGGCTGCCGTCGATCCTCAAACACGGCGCGCAGATGAACATGATCGAAGCCGGCTGGCTGTCGGCGCTGCCGTATCTGGCAGCGGTGATTGCGATGCTCGGTGTGTCCTGGGGCTCGGACCGGATTCAGCGGCGCAAACGTTTCGTCTGGCCGCCGTTGTTGATCGCCTCCATCGCGTTTTACGCATCCTATGCCCTTGGCGCCGAACACTTCTGGTGGTCCTACGCGCTGCTGGTGATTGCTGGCGCCTGCATGTACGCCCCTTACGGGCCATTCTTTGCCATCGTCCCGGAGATCCTGCCAGCCAACGTCGCCGGCGGTGCCATGGCGCTGATCAACAGCATGGGCGCCCTCGGCTCGTTCGGCGGTTCGTATCTGGTCGGCTATTTGAACAGTTCCACCGGCTCGCCCGGCGCCTCTTACCTATTGATGAGCGCGGCCTTGATGCTTTCGGTGGTGCTGACGATTTTCCTCAAGCCCGGCGCCAGCGACCGGGCCCAACCCTCGCGTGCGACGGCCCGGACCGTAGCGGCACATTCCTGAATTGAACAAGAGACTGATCGGATGAAAAAGCAGGTCGTGCTGTACAAAAAACTCTCTGCGCCACTCATGGCTCGCTTGCACGAACAGGCCGAGGTGACGCTGATCGACAGCCTTGACGCCGAGGGCCTGAAACGCTTGCGCGAAGCGCTGCCCACGGCCCACGGTCTGCTGGGCGCCAGCCTGAAGCTGGACGCCGAACTGCTCGACCTGGCGCCACGCTTGGAGGCCATTGCCAGCGTCTCGGTCGGCGTCGACAACTACGACATCGACTACCTGAACCGCCGACAGATCCTGCTCAGCAATACCCCGGACGTGTTGACCGAAACCACCGCCGACACCGGTTTTGCGTTGATTCTGGCGACGGCCCGGCGTGTGGTCGAGCTGGCCAATCTGGTGCGCGCCGGACAATGGAACCGCAACATCGGCCCGGCGCATTTCGGCACCGATGTACATGGCAAGACCTTGGGCATTATCGGCATGGGCCGCATCGGCGAGGCGTTGGCCCAGCGTGGGCATTTCGGTTTCGGGATGCCGATTATCTATCACAGCCACAGCGCCAAACCTGCGGTGGAACAGCGTTTCGACGCGCAGTACCGCAGCCTTCCTGCGCTGTTGCAGCAGGCCGATTTTATCTGCCTGACATTACCGCTGACCGCTGAAACCGAAGGATTGATCGGCGCCGAGCAGTTTGCACTGATGCGCCCGGAAAGTATTTTTATCAATATCTCCCGAGGCAAAGTGGTCGATGAAACGGCGTTGATCGAAGCGTTGCGCCAAGGGCAGATTCGCGCGGCGGGGCTGGATGTGTTCGAGCGTGAACCGCTGGCCTACGACTCGCCGTTGTTGCAGTTGAACAACGTGGTGGCGACTCCGCACATAGGTTCTGCAACCCACGAAACCCGCGAAGCCATGGCCCGCTGTGCGGTTGACAACCTGCTGGCGGCACTGGCCGGTGAGCGCCCGGCGAATCTGGTGAATGGCCAGGTCTGGGAGACACAAAACCTGTAGGAGCACGGCTTGCCGGCGATGGCGATCTTGCGGGCGCCATCGCGGGCAAGCCTTGCTCCTACGAATTAGGAGGTGGTACCGCGTCAGCTCCGGTGGGCTTTCAACAGTTCCGTTGCACAGCGCACGATTCGGCGGCAGGCTTCGGCCAGCCGCTGTTGGTCGAGCACCAGGCCAATGCGAATATGCCCCGCCGCACTTGGCCCGAACGCTTCACCGGCGAGTACCGACACGGCATAGCCTTCCAGCAGTTTCTCGGCGAACGCCTGCGCACCGACCCCGGTCTGGCGCACATCGACCATCACGAACATCCCGCCATCCGGAATGACCGGATTAATGCCTGGGCAATCGCTCAATCGCGCGCACACCAGATCACGCCGCGCACGGTACTCGTTGCGCATCAGCGCAAGTTCCGGCAAATCAGCCTCCAGAGCCACACGCGCTGCGTTCTGCACGAAGTCGGGAATGCCAAAGAGCATGCACAGCGAAAGGTTCTCCAGGTGTTCAGTCAAGCGTTTCGGACCGATCACCCAACCAACTCGCCAGCCCGTCATGGCGTGAGACTTCGACAGACTGTTCACGGTCGCCGTACGTTCGGCCATCCCCGGCAGGCTGGCCGGACTGATGTGCTCACCCTCATATAACAGTTCGCTGTAGACCTCATCGCTGATCAGCCACAAGTCATGCTTGACGCACAAACGCGCCAACGCCTGCCAGATCGGCAGCGACAGGCTTGCCCCGGAAGGATTGTTCGGACTGTTGAGCAGAATGGCGCGAGTCCTGGGAGTGATTCGTGCAGCGATGTCCGTCGGGTCAACGCGAAATCCGTTTTCCGGCCGCACAGCGATGGGTACCACCTTCGCCCCGCAGGCACCGAACACGCCTTCATAGGTCACGTACATCGGTTCGGCGACCAGCACTTCGTCACCCGGATCGAGCAGGCATTGCACCACCGAATACACCGCACACTGCGCGCCCGGCAGCACCAGCACATGATCGGCATCGACCACCTGCCCGCTGCGCCGGGTGTGACGACGGGCGATGCTGGTGCGCAGCGACCGCGTGCCGCGCACCTCCGAATAATGTGTATCACCGGCCAGCAAGCTGTCGATGGCCGCCTGGACGATCGGTTTTGGCGTATCGAAATCCGGGTCGCCGACCGACAGCAGCAGGACATCGACGCCCTGCTCGCGCAATTCCAGCGCTCGGTAGTGAATCTGCCAGGCGTCGGCTCCGTCACCGGCGATTCGTTGGGTCAAGGCTGAATAGCGCATGTACATCTCCTGTCGCGCGAACTCCACATTCAACCCTATCTCAAATCACGAAACGCGCCACCATGGCATTCAAATCAACTGCCAGGCGCGACAGCTCATGGCTGGCGGCGCTGGTCTGGTTGGCACCGGCGGCCGATTGGGTGGCCAGATCGCGGATGTTCACCAGGTTGCGGTCCACTTCGCGCGACACCTGCGCCTGTTCTTCCGAGGCGCTGGCGATCACCAGGTTGCGCTCGTTGATCTGGTGGATCGACTGGGTGATTTGCTCCAGCGCCACGCCGGCCGCACGGGCCAGCTCCAAGGTCGTGTGCGTACGCTGATTGCTTTGCTGCATGGAGTCGACCGCCTCACCGGTGCCGTTTTGAATCCCGGCGACCATTTTTTCGATTTCCTGGGTCGATTGCGCGGTGCGATGCGCCAAGGCGCGGACCTCGTCTGCCACCACCGCAAAACCGCGCCCGGCTTCACCGGCACGCGCCGCTTCGATGGCCGCGTTAAGTGCCAGCAGGTTGGTCTGCTCGGCAATCGCCCGAATCACATCCAGCACCTTGCCGATATCGCGGCCCTGAGTGGCCAGGCCTTCAATCATCAGCGAGGTGCTTTGTACGTCATGGGTCATGGTCTGAATGGCGTTGACGGTTTCCACCACGCGGTCGCGACCT
This sequence comes from Pseudomonas sp. GW822-FHT04C11, assembly GCF_058800905.1. NCBI lineage: Bacteria > Pseudomonadati > Pseudomonadota > Gammaproteobacteria > Pseudomonadales > Pseudomonadaceae > Pseudomonas > Pseudomonas sp. GW822-FHT04C11. The sequence goes on from NZ_JBXAMS010000014.1 coordinate 86,161, forward strand.
TCACGGGCGGCCTGGGTCGATTGATTCGACGCCTCGGAGGTGGACACCGCGTTGCGTGCGACTTCTTCCACCGCGGCGGTCATTTCATTGACAGCGGTCGCGGCCTGTTCGATCTCGTTGTTTTGCTGTTGCAGACCGCGCGACGCTTCCTCGGTTACGGCGCTGAGCTCTTCTGCGGCAGCCCCCAGCTGGTTCGCGGAACCGGCGATCTGTTCAATGGTTTTGCGCAAGTTGGCCTGCATGGTCGACAAGGCGCCGAGCAAACGCGCCGGTTCGTCCTTGCCATCGACTTCGATGGGTTTGGTGAGGTTACCGCCAGCAATGGACTCGGCGGCGGCAACCGCACGGTTCAGCGGTGTGACGATGCTGCGGGTCAACAGCCAGGCCAGCAACACTGTCACCAGTGCAGCGATCACCGACACCGCAATGATGCCGTTGGTGGCATAGGAATATTGGTCGCCTGCTACAGCATCGGCCTCGGCTGCGCCTGCCTTGTTAATGGCGATCAATTTGTTCAGCTGCTCACCCATCAGATCGGTACCGTCCTTGATACGCGTATTGATCAGGTTGCGCAGTTCATCGAGTTTGTTCTGCCGCGACAGCTCCATCATCTGGCTTTGGGCTTGCAGGTAGCTGTCCAGGGTGGCAGCAAAGGTTTTATACAGCGCCGCTTCTTCCGGGCCGGCTGGCAGGGCTGCGTAGCTCTTTTGAGCTTGTCTGGCCTTGTCAGTGAGTACGTTGATGCGGGTTTCAGCGTCTTGCAGTCCGGCGGCGTCGCGGTTTACCAGCACGCGAAACGAGAGGATACGCAAGCGCAAGACGCTCTCGGTCATGTTCCCAAGGAAGGCGACGCTGGGCAGCTGATTGGTTTCCATGTCGATGGAGGCCTGGCGGATGATCGACATGCGGTTCACGGCAAAGATGCCAAGCACGATGACCAGCAATGCAATGAACGCAAAACCCAGGAACGCTCGAGGCGCGATATTCATATTACGTATGGACATAGGATGACTCTCGGGTGGTGAAGTCTTCGAGCATCCATGCAGTGAACGCTGGCAGGCAGAAAGTTGCGCCCAGCGTGCAGGTAGGCGACTTTTATTTGAGGGGTTATGCGCCTATACCCTGTATCGGCAGGGCTTTAGATTTTATGGAGGGTTGAGCGAAATATATTTCTGGGCAGGAGAAGTGTTTCAGTGGTGAAACACTGCTCCTACCTGTGGCGAAGCCGCCGTAAGCCTTTGCTTTATTTTTTTCCATTTCGGGGCCGCTTCGCGTCCCATCGGGACGGTGCGGCGTTCCGACAAGCTCCCTCGCCACAAAGGACCGTGTTCAGTGCTTATGTACCGCCAGGCGCCAGACGCGGGCGATGTCCCGGGCGCGATCGTGCAGCAGGCGCGGAGCGTCGGCGCAGGCTTGCTCCAGCGTCATTGGCCCGGATGCGAGGGCGAATGCCGCGTCCACGCCATGTTCGTACATCTGCTGGTAGCCCTCGCCGAGCGTGCCGGCAATCACGATTACCGGCACGCCCTGCTGCCGGGCGATACGCGCCACGCCAAACGGAGTTTTGCCGCGCAAGGTCTGGGCGTCGAAGCGGCCCTCGCCGGTGATCACCAGGTCTGCATCACGTACCGCCTCATCCAGGCCGACCAGATCGGCAACCACTTCTACACCGGCGCGAAATTGCGCGCCAAGAAACGCCTTGGCCGCAAAACCCAGACCGCCCGCTGCCCCACTGCCCGGTTCGTCACGCAGATCTTTTCCCAGCGCTTGAGCACAGATCCCGGCGAAATGCCCAAGGGCCTGATCCAGTTGTTGAACCTGCTCGACCGATGCACCTTTCTGTGGACCGAATATCGCTGAGGCACCATGAGGACCGCACAGTGGATTGTTGACGTCGGCGGCGATTTCGAAGCGCACGCTGGCCAGACGCGGGTCCATTTCACTCAGGTCGATCCGTGCCAGTTGCGCCAATGCCAGGCCACCCGGTTGCAATGTCTGGCCCTGGGCATCGAGCAGTCGTACGCCCAGCGCCTGCAACGCACCGGCACCTGCGTCGTTGGTCGCGCTGCCGCCAATGGCCAGGATGATCCGCTGAGCCCCTGCATCGAGTGCCGCGCGGATCAGTTCGCCCGTGCCAAAAGTGCTGCTGGTACATGCATCGCGCAGGCCCACCGGCACCAACTGCAATCCGCTGGCTTCGGCCATTTCGATGATCGCAGTGTGATTGTGGGGCAGCCAGCCCCAGTGCGCGTCGACCTGTATGCCGAGCGGCCCCTGCACGCTGGCGCTGCGCAGCTCACCTTCGCAGGCTGCGAGAATCGACTCGACCGTCCCTTCGCCGCCATCAGCCATCGGACACTTGACCAGCGTCGCGTCCGGCCAGACCTCGGCCAGGCCCAGCGCAATGGCAGTGGCCACGGCTTCGGCGCTGAGGCTGTCCTTGAACGAATCGGGGGCGATGACGATTTTCATGTGAATTCTCCAGTTCCAATGGAGCCCATGCTGCCAGTTGATATGAACAATAACGCCGGTCCGTTGCACAAGTACAACAGGGGTTTATTGTTCATTTTTACAAACCGTCGCCTCCATTCCCGTAGGAGCAGAGCTTGCTAGCGATGGCGCCCGTAAGATCGCCATCGCCGGCAAGCCGTGCTCCTACAGGGTTTTCGTTGAGATCATTAGGGGGGACTGTCCGTCTGCGGTAGCAGTTGCACGCCCAGGTACAGCGCGAGCATGCCGTCGAGGCGCAGCGGATCAACGCCGCTGAGTTCGGCAATGCGCTCCATGCGGTAACGCAAGCTGTTGCGGTGAATGCCCAACGCATCGGCACAGGCCTGGCTTTGGCCATCGTGTTCGCACCAACTTCGTAACGTTGCCAACAGTTGGCCGTTGCTGTCCTTGGCGATGACTTTGCGCAGAGGCGTGAGCAACTCGTCCAGCGCATCGTCGTTGCGATGACGCCAGAGCATAACCGGCAATCGATAGCGATTAAGTATCAGCAAACGGGTTTTCGGCAGCACATCGCGCCCATAGGCCAGCAAGTCGCCGACCCGTCGATAGCAGCGGCGCAAGCCTTGCAAACCATCGGCCTGGCCACCCACGGCAATACGCAGAATGTTCCAGCCCAGGCCCTCGAGTTTTTCCAACAAGCGCTCGTTGTCCACCACTTGCGTGGTCGGCCGGCACCACAGCAACGACGACTTCGCGGAGCTCACGCACCAACTGTCGGGATAGCGTGAGATCAGCCAGGCACTCAAGGCCTCGGCGGTTTGCCCCGCTCCATGTTCCAGGCCCAACTCGAACAAATAAGGTGTGCGCGACAGCTGCGGCTTGAGGCCCATTTGCTGAGCTTCGTCGATCAGCCGTGGCGAATCCCCGGCCTCGCTGAGCAGCAACGCCAACAGGTCATCGCAACGCTGGCGACGCCATTGCTGCTCGGCCTGCTGGTTGCGCTGGCCGACCAGCATCTCGGCAGTCATGCGCACCAGCTCCGCATAGGTACGCAGTTGCTCGGGCTCACCGGTAATACCCAACACGCCAATCAAACGCTGATCGAGCAGCAACGGCAGATTGATCCCCGGCTGCACACCTTTGAGGTGCACGGCGGTCTGCGCGTCGATTTCCACCACGCGCCCATTCGCCAGCACCAGTTGCGCACCTTCGTGCCGGGTGTTGATCCGCTCCGGCTCGCCACTGCCGAGGATCAGCCCCTGGCTGTCCATGACATTGACGTTGTACGGCAGAATGGCCATCGCCCGGTCGACGATATCCTGCGCCAGGTCGTGATCGAGTTCGAACATGCGGCTAATCCTTGAAAACGTGCGGCGATTGATTGTTCACCCGCACAGGCTGTTGGCGCAAACCCTGTGCTCAGGCACAAAGACTTCCGCGTAGGGGTGACCGAGACTCTCCAGGCGACCAACGTTACCCTTGCCTCGCAAAAAATCATAATAAAGAGAGTCCCGCCATGTCACAGAGCGCCGCTGCCACCCTGGCCACCGATGACGATAAAAACGCCGTCTACAAGCGCGTTACCCTGCGCTTGATCCCCTTCATCTTTGTCTGCTACCTGTTCAACTACCTCGACCGGGTCAACGTTGGATTTGCCAAACTGCAGATGCTCGATGCGCTGAAATTCAGCGAAACCGTGTACGGCCTCGGGGCCGGGATTTTCTTCATCGGCTACGTGTTGTGTGGCGTACCGAGCAACCTGGCGCTGACCCGATTTGGCCCACGGCGCTGGATCGCGCTGATGATGGTCACCTGGGGCATGCTGTCGACCTGCCTGCTGTTCGTCACCACGCCGACCGGGTTCTACACCCTGCGCCTGTTCACCGGTGCCGCCGAAGCCGGGTTCTTCCCGGGTGTGGTGCTGTACCTCTCGCAGTGGTTCCCGACCTTCCGCCGTGGCCGCATCATGGCGCTGTTCATGTCGGCGATTCCGGTGTCCGGCCTGCTCGGCAGCCCGTTCTCTGGCTGGATTCTCAACCACTTCGCCGCCGGTCAAGGTGGCCTCGCCGGCTGGCAGTGGATGTTCCTGCTGCAAGGCATTCCGACCATCACGCTGGGTGCGCTGGCGTTCTTCCTGCTCAGCGACAACTTCGCCAGCGCCAAATGGCTCAAACCAGAAGAGCGTGCCGTGCTCGAAGCCGATCAAGCCATCGATTGGGCCAGCAAACCGAAGACCGCCACCGATTCGCTGCTCGCCGTGTTCAAGAACCCGGCGATCTGGGCGTTCGGGCTGATCTATTTCTGCATTCAAAGCGGTGTCTACGCGATCAACTTCTGGTTGCCGTCGATCATCAAGAACCTCGGTTTCGCCGATAACCTGGTGATCGGCTGGCTCAGTGCGATTCCGTACCTGCTGGCCGCCGTGTTTATGCTGATGGTCGGTCGCTCGGCTGACTTGCATAAAGAACGCCGCTGGCATTTGGTGGTACCGATGCTGATGGGCGCGGTGGGTCTGTTGATCGCCGTGAACTTTGCGGCCAACCCAGCCATAGCGATTCTTGGCCTGACCATCGCCACCATGGGCGCCCTCACCGGCTTGCCAATGTTCTGGCCAGTGCCGACTGCCATGCTCAGCGCCGGCGCTGCTGCCGGTGGCCTGGCGTTGATCAACTCCATGGGCCAGATGGCCGGTTTCCTCAGCCCGTACCTGGTCGGTTGGGTCAAGGACAGCACCGGCTCGACCGATGCGGCGTTGTACCTGCTGGCGGGGGTGATTGTTTGCGGCAGTCTGTTGGCGCTGCGTATGACGCGCACGTTGCGCGCTTGATACCCGACAATTGATCTGAGGTGTTCGATAATTCCGTTTGCCCCGTGCGGTTGTTCTGGTATTTGATTGAGCCTTTCCTACCGGCAAAAGGATTTCGCACATGACCTACCGCACACTGGGCCACTCTGGACTGCAAGTGTCCACCCTGACCCTGGGCACCATGATGTTCGGCGAGCAGACCAGCACCGAAGACTCGCTGCGGATCATCGAGAAGGCCTGGGATCAAGGCGTCAACTTCATCGACACGGCAGACGTATACACCGGCGGCCGCTCCGAGGAGATCGTCGGCGAAGCCATTGCCAGTCACCGCCATGAATGGGTGGTGGCTTCCAAGGTCGGCTTCGGCCCGGTGGACGGTGTGCCGAATCGCAGCGGGCTGAGCCGCAAGCACCTGTTCAATGGCATCGATGCAAGCCTGTCCCGCCTGGGCACCGATTACCTGGACATCTATTACCTGCACCGCGAAGACCACAACACGCCGCTGGAGGTCACGGTGTCGGCCATCGGCGACCTGATTCGCCAAGGCAAGATCCGTTACTGGGGCCTGTCCAACTACCGTGGCTGGCGGATCAGCGAGGTGATCCGCGTCGCCGAGAAACTCGGCGTCGACAAACCGGTGATCAGCCAGCCGCTGTACAACATCGTCAATCGCCAGGCCGAAACCGAACAAATCACCGCCGCCAACGCCTACGGACTCGGCGTGGTGCCTTACAGCCCGTTGGCCCGTGGCGTGTTGAGCGGCAAGTACGCGCCAGACGCCACCCCGGACGCCAACAGCCGCGCCGGTCGCCAGGACAAGCGCATCCTGGAAACCGAATGGCGGGTCGAGTCGCTGCGCATTGCCCAGCAGATTCAGGCGTACACCCAAGAGCGCGGCGTCGGCATCGTCGAGTTCGCGATCGCCTGGGTGCTGAACAACTCTGCCGTCAGCTCGGCCATCGTCGGTCCGCGCACCGAAGCCCAATGGGATGCCTACACCAAGGCCCTGGCGGTGAAGATCACGGCTGAAGACGAAGCCTTCATTGACTCGCTGGTAACGCCGGGACACTCGTCGACGCCGGGGTTCAATGACGTGAGTCATTTCGTCTCGGGTCGTAAGCCGCGCAATACCTGAATCATTCCTATGTGGCGAGGGAGCTTGCTCCCGCTGGGCCGCAGGGCGGCCCCAAACCCAGGTATCGCGTTCTCACTGATGAACCGAGTTGCTTGGGTTGCGACAGCTGCGCAGCCGAGCGGGAGCAAGCTCCCTCGCCACAGGATCAGCGTGCAGTCAGATGAACGATATTCTTTGAGTAATCCACGTTATCCTCTGCGCCCCTTGAATTACCGCCACGTCTCGCGAGGACAGTTTGTCTAAAGGTATTGCTCTATCGGTGACAGCCTCGGTGCTGTTCGCCGTCATGTATTTCTACACCTCGTTGCTGTCGCCCCTGAGCGGCGTGGAAATCTTCGGCTGGCGAATGCTGCTGACCGTGCCGTGCATGACCGTGTTCATGGTGGTTTCCGGCGAATGGCGGCGCGTGGTCGAGATCCTCCGTCGGGTGGGCAGCAAACCGGCATTGTTCGGTGGCCTGCTGGTTTCCTCGGCATTGCTCGGCGTGCAACTCTGGTTGTTCATGTGGGCGCCGCTGAACGGCCACAGCCTTGACGTTTCGCTGGGCTACTTCCTGTTGCCACTGACCATGGTGCTGACCGGGCGCATCGTCTATGGCGAACAGCTCTCGTACCTGCAGAAGATCGCCGCGTTTTTCGCCACCCTTGGCGTGCTCAACGAGTTGTATCAGGTGGGCAGTTTTTCCTGGGCGACTCTCTTGGTGGCCATCGGTTACCCGACCTACTTCGTGCTGCGCCGACGCTTGGCGTCGGACAACCTCGGTGGCTTGTGGCTGGACATGACGCTGATGCTGCCGGTGGCGTACGGGTTCGTGCACAGCGGTGAACAAGGCTTTGCAGTATTCGATCAACACCCGTGGTTGTCGCTGCTGATCCCGCTGCTCGGAGTGATCAGTGCTTCGGCGCTGGTGGTGTACATCATCGCCAGCCGCTTGCTGCCGTTCAGCCTGTTCGGGCTGCTGAGCTACGTCGAACCGGTGCTGTTGCTGGGGGTTGCGTTGTTGCTGGGGGAAAGTATCAAGGCGGGAGAATGGCTGACCTACATTCCGATCTGGCTGGCGGTGCTGGTGTTGGTGTTTGAAGGTTTCAAGCATTTGATGCGGCATCGCCGCCCTTGACCTTGACCTTGTAGGAGCCGAGCTTGCTAGCGATGGCAGCGCCGCAACATCCCGGCGGACCGCGGCGCTTCCATCGCTAGCAAGCTCAGCTCCTACAGTTTTACAGCGGTGGCAAATTACTCAGTCGAGAGCACACCACGGCGAACCTGGTCGCGTTCGATGGATTCGAACAGTGCCTTGAAGTTGCCTTCGCCGAAGCCATCGTCGCCTTTACGCTGGATGAATTCGAAGAACACCGGCCCCATCAGGGTTTCCGAGAAGATTTGCAGCAGCAGACGCTTGTCGCCCGCCTCTGACGAACCGTCCAGCAGAATCCCCCGCGCTTGCAGTTCGTTGACCGGTTCGCCGTGGTTCGGCAAACGGCCTTCGAGCATTTCGTAGTAAGTGTCTGGCGGCGCGGTCATGAAGCGCATGCCGATCTTTTTCAGGTGATCCCAGGTCTTGATCAGGTCATCGGAGAGGAAGGCAACGTGCTGGATACCCTCGCCGTTGAACTGCATCAGGAACTCTTCGATCTGCCCGGCGCCCTTGGACGACTCTTCGTTCAGCGGGATGCGGATCATGCCATCCGGGGCGGTCATGGCCTTGGAGGTCAGGCCGGTGTATTCGCCCTTGATGTCGAAGTAACGGATCTCGCGGAAGTTGAACAGCTTCTCGTAGAAGTTCGCCCAATAAGCCATACGGCCGCGGTACACGTTATGGGTCAGGTGGTCGATGATCTTCAGGCCAGCCCCGACCGGGTGACGATCAACGCCTTCGATGAACACGAAATCGATGTCGTAGATCGAGCTGCCTTCACCGAAACGGTCGATCAGGTACAGCGGCGCGCCGCCGATGCCTTTGATCGCCGGCAGGTTCAGTTCCATCGGGCCGGTTTCGATATGGATCGGCTGGGCGCCGAGTTCCAGGGCTCGCTTGTAGGCCTTTTGCGAATCCTTGACCCGGAACGCCATGCCGCATACCGACGGACCGTGTTCAGCCGCGAAGTACGACGCCACGCTGTGGGGTTCGTTGTTGAGGATCAGGTTGATCTGGCCCTGACGATACAGGTGCACGTCTTTGGAGCGGTGGGTCGCGACCTTGGTGAAGCCCATGATCTCGAAGATCGGCTCAAGGGTGTTCGGGGTCGGCGATGCGAGTTCGATGAACTCAAAGCCCATCAGGCCCATTGGGTTTTCGTATAAATCTGCCATGGTTGGCGCCTCATCATGATGCTTTTGGAATTAACGGAACGTTAGTTACAAGCACTGCTGAGAGCGGCGGGTGGCGCGCAGGAGATACCCCGCACACTGCGGGCGAGAAAATCACCGTAGATCAATTGGAACCCAAATATCTTCATTGTCGACCCAAGGCTCTTGCGGGCGAGGCTTCTGCTGCCAGAAGACGTTATTCTTATATGCGTAACCTGATTCTACACAGCGTAACAATGTTTGTCCGCCTTCTCTATAAAATCCCCCTTTTTGACGCCGGTGCAAGGGGTTTATTGCACAGGTAAATGCCCAGCAAAATCGCCGCGCCTCCCAGGTACATCGCCCCACTCAACTGCTCGCCCAGCAACAGCGCGCCAAGTATCACTGCCGTCAGCGGATTCAGGGCGATAAACACCCCCGAGCGGGTGGCGCCGATTCTACGAATACCGTCGTAGTACCAAATGTAGGCCAGCGCCGAGCCGAGTACCCCCAGATACAACAGACTCAACAGCTGCGTCACCTGCAAATCGTCCAGGACCTCAAGACTCACTTCACCGCGCACGGCGCTGGTCGTGCACAACATCAGTGTGCCCAGTACAATCGAGTAGGTCACGGTATGCAGCGGGCCCAACGCCTGGTTCAGACCTTTGGAAAACAAAGAGTAAATTCCCCAACCCAACACGCAACCGAAAATCAGCAGATCACCGATCCAGCTGTTCGCGGCGCCGCCATCAAACACCGGCTGGTTGCGACTGAAAATGACCACCCCTGCCCCAGCGATGCAGATCGCGATGCCTGCAATTTTGGTTCGACTCAAGCGCTCCTTGAACAGCAGCCACGACGCCAACCCGATGACCGCCGGATTCAGCGCCACGATCAGCGATGCCCGAGAGGCGTTGATGTAGTGCAAGCCGTAAAAGAAACACAGGTTGTAAAAGAAGATCCCGAAAAAACCCAGCATCCCCAATTGCAACCACTGCCTGAAGGTCGGGCGCATCAAAGGGATGCGCGCCAGAACCATAAACAGTAGCAAGGCCAGGCTCGCCAGCAGAAAACGCAAGCTCGCCGCAAATAGCGGGCTGAGTGAGTCGGAGAGAAACCGGCCGGCAACGAAGGTCCCACCCCAGATCATGGTGACAGTGGCGAGTTTCAGGTAGACCGGGACATCCGAATCACGGGAGCCGCTTTGGACAAGGCTTTTCATAAATCTCCACGCTAAGAAGGACGTTAGATAACGTATTCTTTGCGTAATGTCTGATCATCGTAAAATGAGTAAATACTCATGACCCTGACCCAACTCGAGATCTTTTCGCTGGTGGCCGAGCTGCACGGTTTCACCAGCGCGGCCAACCGCCTGGGCATCACCCAGTCGGCAGTGTCCCATGCCATCAAGTCGCTGGAGCAGGAACTCGGTGTCGAGTTGCTCAGACGGCATCAGGCCCACATCGAACTCAGCGATATCGGTCAACAATTGCTGTTACGCGCCCGTGCCATGCTCGGGCTGGCCAGCACCCTGCGCCAGGAAGCCGCGGATGCTCGCGGAATGAAGCGTGGCACGCTGCGTATCGGCTCTTTCGGACCGACCTCGTCGATCAAACTGCTGCCGAAGATTTTGCAGCACTACCGCGCGGCGTATCCCGGAATCGAGGTCCACGTTGACGAAGGCCCGGATCGGCAAGTGCTGCAATGGCTTGAAGAGCGGCGTATCGACATCGGTTTTGTGGTGTTGCCCGAAGAACGTTTCGATACGTTTGCACTGGTGGAAGACCAGATGGTCGCGCTGATACCGGCTACTCATGAACTCGCCCGACGCGACAGCCTGAGCTTGAGTGATCTGTGTCACGACCCGTTCATTCTCACTGAAGCAGGCTCTTCGGAGCTGGTTTCGCACCTGTTCAGCACTGCCCGGCTGACCCCGGACATTCGCTATCGCAGCTCGCAATTGCTCAGCACACTGGAAACCGTCAGCCGTGGCGACGCCTTGACGCTGGTCGCCGAACTTTCGCTGCCAAACGCGGAACACACGCGCTACGTGAAAAGGCCCCTTAAACCACCGGTCAAACGTCAGGTTGGCCTGGCAGTACTCGACCAGCGCCAATCATCACCGGCGACCCTCGCGTTTATCAAATTGGCCATAAGTCTGGACTACCGTTGAAAAGCGCAAAGCCTTTACCCCATCTATCATGGCCCTTGTCTGTACTCTTTTTGAGAGGCAAGCCGTCGTCCTGCCTGCATTTGAGAGCCCTACTCTTCTGAGAGCCCTACTCCGTCGCCGCAGGTTCCACACATGCCCTTGACCTTCAAAGCCCGCCGCACGCCACGGACTCGCAACCTAATCACGCTGTTGGTCGGCTTGGTGCCTGTACTACTGGGTTTCGTCATTCTGCACATGCAAGCCGGACGGGTGCTGGAGCAAAGCACCCACCAAACGGCCGAAGAAGCGGTGCGGCAATTCGATTTGATGCTCGATGACACCGCGCTGGCGGCACAAGAACTGCTGCCGCTGGCCGGACAGCCTTGCGCCGATGTCAAACTGGCCCTACGCGAACAAGTCACGCGCCGGCCCTTCGTGCGTTCGACCAATCTTGTGTGGGACAACAACATATATTGCAGTTCACTATTTGGCGACTATCAGGCAACGGTTGATCCTGGCGAGTACACACAAGGCAAGTTGTGGTTGATGAACGGCAACCCGGTCACACCCAATACCGCGGTGCTGGTGTATCGCCTCAGCGAAGGCAAGCAAGGCGCCCTGAGCGCCCTTGACGGCTATCACCTGAGCAACGTCCTGCGGCTGATTGGTCGCCAGACTCTACTGTTACTGCACGTCGGCCCCCACTGGTTATCTACCGATGGCCAGGTCCACGAGGGCGCCCTGTCCGTATTGCCGGTAGCCCGAAGCAACCTTGCGTCTTCGCGGTATGCCTTTGAAGTAGAGGCCGGTTTTCCCGAGGGCGAAGTCTGGCGCTACATGAAAAGCGAATACCCGCCGCTGTTCAGCCTGCTGATCTTCTTTGGGGTGATTGCCGGGGCCATTGGTCATTGGCTACAGAAGCGCTCCTCATCACAGACTCACGAACTGCAACGGGCACTGGAAGCCAATGAGTTCATTCCTTACTTCCAGCCTGTGGTTCATGGTGACAGCAAAGAGTGGGCAGGCGTCGAGGTCCTGATGCGCTGGCAACACCCAAAAGAAGGCCTGGTGCGTCCGGACCTGTTCATTCCATTCGCCGAGCATTCCGGATTGATCGTGCCGATGACCCGCTCGTTGATGCGCCAGACTGCCGCGTTGCTCGCCCCGCATGCGCCTGTGTTCCATGAGCGCTTTCATATCGGCATCAACATCACCGCCAGCCACTGCCGTGACCTTGCGCTGGTAGACGATTGCCGCGAGTTTCTCGCCGCCTTCCCGCCCGGCAAGGTTGCACTGGTTCTGGAACTGACCGAGCGCGAGCTGATCGAACCCAACGCCATCACCCTTCAATTGTTCGAACAGTTACATGCGTTGGGGGTGATGATTGCGATCGATGATTTTGGCACCGGGCATTCTAGCCTGGGCTATTTGCGCCAGTTCAATGTGGACTTTCTGAAAATAGATCAGAGCTTTGTGGCGATGATCGGTGTTGATGCCTTGTCCCGCCACATACTCGACAGCATCATCGAACTCTCGGCCAAGCTGGACCTTGGTATCGTTGCCGAAGGTGTCGAAACCCTCGAACAGAGTGATTATCTTGCCCGTCACGGGGTGAACTTCCTGCAAGGCTACCTATTTGGACGACCGATGCCGGGCGCCGATTTCATTATTGCGTTGAACAGCCATTAATTAGCCACTTTGCGCGTTCCACGGACATCCTCAACAAAAGGATCCACGCCGCAAATTGCATCAAACAGCAACGTGCGTTACATCATGAAAAAGACGTGATTTACTCTGAGCGAATTAACTACTACAATTTTTCTTGCCTGCACAAGATTGACAGGTGAGCCATTAACACCGAGTCGCTACAAGGCTCTTGGCTTATAGCTTTGTTGGCGGTTGGTATCAGCCAAACACACTATTGGAGTAAAGATATTGTCCAGACTCGCTGAATTTCGTGCCGCTGAAAAGGCCCTTCAAGAACAGCTCGCGCAGCTGGAATCGCTGAAGAACGACGCCGGGCTCAAGAAAGAAATCGAATTCGAAGAAAAGCTCCAGGGGCTGATGAAAACCTACGGCAAGAGCTTGCGCGACATCATCGCCATTCTCAACCCGAACCCAAAATCCGGCCTGCTGCAGGCCGCCGCACCTAAAACTCGCCGCGCCCGCGTGGTCAAGGTTTATCAAAACCCGCACACCGGTGAACTGATTGAAACCAAGGGCGGCAATCACCGTGGCCTGAAAGCCTGGAAGGAACAATATGGTGCAAGCACCGTTGACTCCTGGCTGCGCACTTAAGCTTTCCTGCGCCCCCTCCAAAAGCCCTGCCTGTGCAGGGCTTTTTTATGCTCACCTATACTTAATGCAACGATGATCGTCGATCTAGTTGGAAACGCCGGCCAAATACCATGGGCATCCGGTACAACTTTCTGCTTAATCCCTTTGGGTATTAAACAACACCCCTCGGCACGGCTAACGTGCAGACATCGCGCACTACTAAAGTCTCAAACTGTTTCGCGCACTGCGTATTTCTTCCTGACTTGCGGCATAAGCCTCGGCTTGGCCTGCGTAGGAAAAAACATAGGCCTTATCAGCATCTAGCGCTGCGACTAATGTTTGCGACAACACATGTCGTCCATTCTGGGTGACCGTACAGGTGGTTTCCAGCGCTTGCAGCCTGCTCAATGTAGCGGGATGAATTTTGTTGCAAACACTTTGATAGCCGCCCTGAAAAAAATCCTTTTGCACGGACTTGCGCATTTCCAGCAGCACACCTTGCAAATTGACTTCATGCCCAGGCTCAACCTGGCTCATGGTCAACTCCATGACCAGCACCGGATCACCGTTTGCGTCGTTTTTCACCGCCCGCTGTCTTGAAACCCTGGGCGGTGTTTGAGTTGTCGCCTCCTCTTGTGGCAATACTTGCACTGCCCAGCCGCTGGGCCAGGTAATCTCGGGAAGCACAGTCTCGGCGCGGGCAACAGCCGAAAACAGGCAGGTCAAAACAAGCAGGTAGCGATACGGTCGAAACATTGCACTCAACACTGACGGGGCGAACGTTAAAGTCTGAGCCCCACCACGCCGTCAGGCAATAGCTGAACGTTTTGCTTTGGTGCAATACACCGCCTTGCGTATTATTGGCGTACTGCAAGCAAGCCTCATCAACTGCAAGCCAAGGGACAGCTCTTGTCTTGAGCGCCGTTTGCCCCACTTTTTCCGGAGGGCCCATGAGCCTGCACGAACTGAACACCTTCCCCGGCGTTACCGCCCAACCTGACACCGCCACGCAGCAATTCGTCTTCAACCACACCATGTTGCGGGTCAAGGACATCACCAAGTCGCTGGATTTCTACACGCGCATCCTCGGCTTTACGCTGGTGGAAAAACGCGATTTCCCGGAAGCCGAGTTCAGCCTGTATTTCCTGGCGCTGGTCGATAAGAACCAGATCCCGGCCGACGCCGCTGCACGCACCCAGTGGATGAAATCGATTCCCGGTATTCTTGAGCTGACTCACAACCACGGCACCGAGAACGATGCGGATTTCGCCTACCACAATGGCAACACCGACCCTCGCGGTTTCGGCCACATCTGCATTTCGGTGCCAGACATCCGTGCCGCGTGCGAGCGCTTCGAAGCCCTGGGCTGTGATTTCCAGAAACGCCTGAACGACGGCCGCATGAAGAGTCTGGCCTTCATCAAGGACCCGGATGCGTACTGGGTTGAGATCATTCAGCCGGCACCGCTGTAAGCCCCGCCTTTTGTAGGAGCAAGGCTTGCCCGCGATAGGCACAATGCGGATGGCCTGATCTACCGGGTCATCGTTCATCGCGAGCAAGCTTTGCTCCTACGCTAGCCTTTGCTACAAACAAAAAACCCCATGATCACTCATGGGGTTTTGTGTTTTCAGCGTTGACGTTTATGCAGGCGCAGAGGTGCGAATCAGGTGATCGAAGGCACTCAGCGATGCCTTGGCACCCTCGCCTACCGCAATCACGATCTGCTTGTACGGCACGGTCGTTACATCGCCGGCCGCGAACACACCCGGTATCGAGGTCTCGCCACGGTTATCGACGATGATCTCGCCGCGCGGCGACAGCTCGACGGTGCCCTTGAGCCAATCGGTGTTCGGCAGCAAACCGATCTGCACGAAGATCCCTTCCAGCTCGATGCTCAGCACTTCGCCTGACTGACGATCCTTGTAACGCAAGCCGTTGACCTTCTGCCCATCGCCGGTCACTTCAGTGGTTTGCGCACTGGTGATCACGGTCACGTTCGGCAGGCTGTGCAACTTTCGCTGCAACACCGCATCGGCACGCAACTGCACATCGAACTCCAGCAACGTGACATGAGCAACGATACCGGCCAGGTCGATGGCCGCTTCGACCCCCGAGTTACCGCCACCAATCACCGCAACGCGCTTGCCTTTGAACAGCGGGCCGTCGCAGTGCGGGCAGTACGCCACGCCTTTGTTGCGATATTGCTGCTCGCCCGGAACGTTCATTTCACGCCAGCGAGCACCGGTCGCGAGGATCACGGTCCTGGCTTTCAGTGAAGCGCCACTGGCGAACTGGATCTGGTGCAGCTCGCCGTTTTTACCCGGCAGCAGCTTGTCGGCGCGCTGCAGGTTCATGATGTCGACGTCGTATTGCTTGACGTGTTCTTCCAGCGCGACGGCGAGCTTCGGCCCTTCCGTCTCCTGTACCGAGATGAAGTTTTCGATTGCCATGGTGTCCAGCACCTGACCACCAAAACGCTCGGCTGCAACGCCGGTACGAATGCCTTTACGGGCGGCGTAGATTGCTGCCGAAGCACCGGCTGGCCCACCACCGACGACCAGTACGTCAAAGGCTTCCTTGGCGCTGATCTTCTCGGCCTGACGCTCGATGGCGCTGGTGTCGATCTTGGCGATGATTTCTTCCAGGCCCATGCGGCCCTGACCGAAATTCACGCCGTTCAGGTAGATGCTGGGCACGGCCATGATTTGCCGTTCAGTGACTTCGTCCTGGAACAGCGCGCCGTCGATGGCGACGTGACGGATGTTCGGGTTCAGCACCGCCATCAGGTTCAGCGCCTGGACCACGTCCGGGCAGTTCTGGCACGACAGCGAGAAGTAGGTCTCGAAGTTGAACTCGCCTTTGAGCGAGCGAATCTGTTCGATCACCTCGATACTGGCCTTCGAAGGGTGACCGCCAACTTGCAGCAAGGCCAGCACCAGCGAAGTGAATTCGTGCCCCATGGGGATACCGGCGAAACGCAGGCTGATATCGCTTCCCGGGCGGTTCAACGAGAACGATGGCTTGCGCGCATCGGTACCGTTGTCGAGCAAGGTAATTTGCTGGGAAAGACTGGCAACGTCTTTGAGTAACGCGAGCATTTCCTGGGATTTCGCGCCGTCGTCGAGGGAGGCGACGATCTCGATCGGCTGGGTGACCCGTTCCAGGTATGACTTCAACTGAGCTTTAAGATTGGCGTCCAACATACGGGCGATTTCCATTTTGTATACGGTAGAAAAAACAACGCCCGAGCGAATCTCGCCCGGGCGTTTTTTGGGCGGTGCAGCTTACTTAAGTGCGGATTAGCGCTCTTGAGTGGCTCACAGACTCAGATCTTGCCGACCAGGTCCAGGGACGGAGCCAGGGTGGCCTCGCCTTCTTTCCACTTGGCTGGGCAGACTTCGCCCGGGTGAGCGGCAACGTACTGGGCAGCCTTGATTTTGCGCAGCAGCTCGGAAGCGTCACGGCCTACACCGCCGTCGTTCAGCTCGACGATTTTGATCTGGCCTTCAGGGTTGATCACGAAGGTGCCACGGTCAGCCAGGCCGACTTCTTCGATCAGCACGTCGAAGTTACGGGAGATCACGTGGGTCGGATCGCCAATCATGGTGTACTTGATTTTTTCGATCGCTGGCGAAGTGTTGTGCCATGCAGCGTGGGCAAAGTGGGTGTCGGTCGACACGCTGTAGATTTCTACGCCAAGCTTCTGGAATGCATCGTAGTTGTCAGCCAGGTCTTCCAGCTCGGTTGGGCAAACGAAGGTGAAGTCGGCTGGGTAGAAAAACACGACGGACCATTTGCCTTTCAGATCGGCGTCCGACACTTCGACGAATGCGCCGTTTTTGAATGCGGTAGCGTTGAACGGTTTTACGTGGCTGTTGATGATAGGCATCGTTGACTCTCCGTCAGGGGTTGAGAAGTTGATGGAGTGAATCCTACCCACTCGACCGACGGATGGCTCATTGGCAAACCTGATGCTACTCATTGGTTTTCGCTATTAGCCAGCACTATCAATAGAAGAAAACCGTATCAATTCGCCAACAGCCTTTTCAACGATCCAGGCCATCCCGAGAAACGGGCTGGCCTGCGCGATCAACGCAGAGCCAGATACCGTTTCAGAGAGAATGGGGACGATTAGCCCGCTACCGGTGTGCGCATGGTGACGAACTCTTCGGCAGCGGTAGGATGCACGCCGATGGTTTCGTCGAAATCGCGCTTGGTGGCGCCAGCCTTCAAGGCAATCGCCAGGCCCTGAACGATCTCGCCCGCTTCCGGGCCGACCATGTGGCAACCCAAAACCTTGTCGGTCTTGGCGTCCACCACCAATTTCATCAATGTGCGCTCCTGGCACTCGGTCATGGTCAGCTTCATCGGCCGGAAACGGCTTTCGAAAATCTGCACCTCATAACCTTCTTCCCTCGCCTGCTCTTCACTCAGGCCAACGGTGCCAATGTTCGGCAAGCTGAATACCGCCGTGGGAATCATCTTGTAGTCGACCAGACGATACTGCTCAGGCTTGAACAACCGACGCGCCACCGCCATGCCTTCAGCCAGGGCTACCGGCGTCAATTGCACGCGACCGATCACATCGCCAATCGCCAGAATCGATGGCTCAGCGGTTTGATACAACTCGTCGACTTCGACAAAGCCTTTCTTGTCGAGCATGACCTTGGTGTTCTCCAACCCCAGGTTGTCGACCATTGGACGACGCCCCGTGGCGTAGAACACGCAATCTGCCTGCAACTCGCGACCATCCTTGAGGGTCACGTTCAAACTGCCATCAGCCTGCTTTTCGATGCGCTCGATGTCGGCATTGAATTGCAAATTCATCCCGCGCTTGGTCAGTTCCTCCTGCAAATGCTTGCGCACCGAGCCGTCGAAGCCACGCAGGAACAGCTCACCGCGATACAGCAAGGTGGTTTCGGCGCCCAGCCCGTGGAAAATCCCGGCGAACTCTACGGCGATATAGCCGCCACCGACCACCAGAACGCGCTTGGGCAGCTCTTTGAGGAAAAACGCCTGATTGGAGCTGATGGCGTGCTCATGCCCCGGAATCTCGGGGATCTGCGGCCAGCCGCCGGTAGCAATCAGAATGTGCTTGGCGGTGTAGCGCTCGCCGTTGATCTCGACCTCATGCGGGCCAACGATTTTGGCGTGACCTTCATGCAAGGTTACGCCGCTGCCGACCAGCAGATTGCGGTAGATACCGTTCAGCCGATTGATCTCGCGATCCTTGTTGGCGATCAGCGTTGCCCAATCGAAATTCGCCTCGCCCAACGACCAGCCAAAGCCCTGCGACTGCTCGAAGTCTTCGGCAAAATGCGCCCCGTAAACCAACAACTTCTTCGGCACGCAGCCAACGTTGACGCAAGTCCCGCCCAGATAGCGGCTCTCGGCCACTGCCACTTTCGCGCCGAAACCTGCTGCGAAACGTGCTGCTCGTACACCGCCGGAACCGGCGCCAATCACATAAAGGTCAAAATCGTAGGCCATTTTCAATCTCCTCGGCAGGCCACAAGCATACCCGCTGCAGCTTTCTCGGTCAGCGCTGCGAATGACATGGGGCCGGAAAACGAAAAAGCCACCCGAAGGTGGCTTTTCAGAACAAAACTGCGAAGCGCTTTTAGTAAGCCTTGCCAGTCTTGTAGAAGTGTTCGAAGCAGAAGTTGGTCGCTTCGATGTAGCCTTCAGCGCCACCGCAGTCGAAACGCGTGCCTTTGAACTTGTAGGCAATCACGCAACCGTCTTGCGCCTGTTTCATCAGGGCGTCGGTGATCTGGATCTCGCCGCCTTTGCCTGGCTCGGTTTCTTCGATCAGCTTGAAGATGTCCGGGGTCAGGATGTAACGACCGATGATCGCCAGGTTGGATGGAGCATCTTCCGGCTTTGGCTTCTCGACCATGTTGCGGACGCGGTACAGGTCGTCACCGATCAAATCGCCAGCGATCACGCCGTATTTGTGGGTTTCCTGCGGGTCGACTTCCTGGATCGCGACGATGGTGCAACGGTACTGTTTGTACAGTTTGACCATCTGGGTCAGTACGCCGTCGCCGTCCAGGTTGACGCACAAGTCGTCCGCCAGCACGACCGCGAACGGTTCGTCACCGATCAATGGACGGCCGGTCAGAATGGCGTGACCCAGGCCTTTCATTTCGGTTTGACGGGTGTAGGAGAACGAGCACTCGTCGAGCAATTTGCGGATGCCGACCAGGTACTTCTCTTTGTCAGTACCCTTGATCTGGTTTTCCAGCTCGTAGCTGATGTCGAAGTGGTCTTCCAGGGCGCGTTTGCCACGACCAGTCACGATGGAGATTTCTGTCAAACCAGCGTCCAGCGCTTCTTCAACGCCGTACTGGATCAGTGGCTTGTTCACCACCGGCAGCATTTCTTTAGGCATGGCTTTAGTCGCTGGCAGGAAGCGAGTACCGTAACCGGCTGCTGGGAACAAGCATTTCTTGATCATAAAAGTCCTTAAAAGGGCTGTGTGTACGAGTTTCGGCGCAGTCTAATCAGCCGGCGAGCACCTTACAATGCCCCACACTGGCTAACCGATGCCATCATAGAGAAATATTCTGGCGGATAGTTCCGCAACGACGCAGATTAGCCTCCAGGCCAAGGCGTACGGAACAACGCAAAGACTTCACTTTAGACCAGTGAACGCGCCGGGGCACGTTTCCAGTTATCATTGCGCGATTGAACCAGCCAACGAGGCAGATAGATGTCGGCAGCAAAAAGCGTAAACGGTTACCTGATCAATCAAGCCAAAGATCGCCAGTGGTGGGTCGACAGCGTCAGCGGCGAAAACATCGCCGGGCCTTTCCCCACGGAAGCGTTGGCGATTGAAGTCGCCTCGGTGCTGCAAGACACCCCGCCTGCACCCAAGCGGCGCGGCGCCAAACCTGAGTAACACAGCCCTCGAAAGAGCCCTGCTAACGCGCAGGGCTTTTTTGTGTTTGTCTGTACCGAAATGGTTGTTCGCTATAGCATCTGGCTTCAGGGCGACTCGCGCCCCTTACACACTGTTCACTCGATGACGACCCAAACATGAAAAAATATCTGGCTCTGATTGCGGTGCTGGCCTTGAGCGGTTGCGCTACTGCATCCAAAACCTATCTGAACAATGGCGAGCAAGGCCTGTCAATCGACTGCTCGGGTGAAGCCAACTCCTGGGCCAAATGTTATCAAATGGCTGACGATTCCTGCGCGGGTACCGGCTATCGGATCATTGGCACCGATGGCACGCCAGCCACCAAGGAAAGCGACAAGACCCTGGGCGTCGACGTTGGCAACTACAAGAGCCGCAGCGTCGTAGTGGTGTGCAAGTAACCGGCAAGACGCTATGGCCGTTACATGTGAATTTCGGCGAATTTGATCCCGAGCCCGCGTACTGTCTCGATCAAATCATCCAGCCGACTAAATGATTCGACCTCGTCGTTTTCATCCACCAGGAAATAGCTGCGCCCTGCACTTTTCTTGAAGAACACAATCCACTCCCCGGAGTTTGCCGGGTTTTGAATCACATGCGTCGCAGAGATGTGCCCCTCTGCATGCCGCTCTCTTACTTGCTCTCGCTTCATTGACCACTCCAGAAATGACAGTGCCGCCCAAACCCGAGGCTGGACGGCACTCCTGCTGATTGACGACAGTTTATCGGACGATACGGTCAATCAGCCAATTTCAAATTCAGCGAGCGAGAGAGAATCGCCGAAAAAACTATGAGCCAGAAATGCATGTGTTGGCCGCATCCTGCACATCTCCAGGCCGAATTGGCACATTGGACATGCTTTCGTGGAGCTTGATGCTACTTCCGCCGGATCGCTCTTCGATGTCAAACACCGCAGACGGACTCGCTGACAGTTTTCCTGCAACAATGACCCGGACGCCATCCTTGTTGTAGGGCTCCATTTGCACCGCCCCTCGGGTACTGGCCAAATGTTTGGCCACGCAGTCGGCGTACGCTTGAGGTTTTTTCCCCGAGATCACATTCATGGTTGGCAGCGTCTGACTAATGTCCGAGACAGTCGCGCAACCACTCATCGCCAACGCCAGTACCAAAACACCCCGCTTCATACTAATCCTCCCTTAAAGACGCTCCGACAGCGCAAATACTGTTTTTCTCCGGAGACCGCTGCTTTATCACCCATAAAAACCCGAATAGCTGTTTTTAATTGTCAAAGCACCTCGCGGTAGCCCAATAATAAACCGTTCGGGCTGATAAACTGCGCCATCGCCCATGCTATCGTTTTGATTTTGTAGAAAAAGCCCTTCTGGAGGCGCCCCCATGAAATTTATCCACCAGCGCGAGCACCTCAATGAAGATGACATCGTCGTCATTCAATGCTCCCAAATGTGCAACATCCGCTTGATGAACGACGCCAATTTTCGCAGCTTCAAGAATGGCGGCCGCCACACTTACCACGGCGGCGCGTTTGACACCTTCCCTGCGAAAATCACCGCGCCAAGCACCGGCTTCTGGAACATCACCATCGACACGGTCAACCGCCGGCCGATCAGCGTGACCCGCAAACCGACCCTGACCCACTCGATCAAAATCATCCGCCGGTCCAGCTCGAAACTTAGCTGAGACCTCGGCCCGCACTGCGACAGACAGGTACGACCGTGGCCCAAACGACTAAATACGTCATCAAATACAAACTCAACGAAGAACGCCGTTTCGAGTTTGCCCAGCTTGAAACCGGCACCGAAGAAGAAGCCAGAGCGGCACTTGAAGCGATTCACGGCGACTTGTCCGGGATCAGCGATATAAAGGTCAGCAAAGCGCTGTAACCCCTGGCACAACCACTCCGGAGTTCGACCGCAAGCACCGGAGTGTCGCCCGCCTTCGTACTCCCCAGACTGGCACACCTCAACCTTGAGTTCAGGAGCCGGACATGTCGATTTCTTTGCCGCACAACACCTCGGTAGCGCGTTATATCGACGGTGTCCGTGCAATGGGCGAACAGCCTTTGATCTCGCGTATCAACGCACTGGATTGGCCTTCCCTGGAGCAAGACCTCGACCGGGACGGCTGCGCGACAATCAAAGGACTGCTCAACCCCGAGCAATGTGCAGACCTCAGCGCGCTCTATGCTCAGCCTGCGCTTTTCCGCTCGCACGTGATAATGGCCCGGCATGGTTTCGGGCGCGGCGAGTACCGGTATTTCAGATACCCGCTGCCGGATATCGTTGCTTGCCTGCGCGGCACGCTCTACTCAAGGCTTGTCCCGCTGGCCAATCGCTGGAATGAACGGATGGGCTTGCCCGGGCGCTTTCCCACGGAACACGCAGCCTTCCTGCAACGTTGTCATGACGCGGGACAGGAGCGCCCTACGCCGCTGTTGCTGCAATATGGCCCACAGGACTACAACTGTTTGCATCAGGATCTGTACGGCGATCATGTGTTCCCGCTGCAAGTGGCGATTCTGCTGTCCACTCCCGGCGAAGATTTTACCGGCGGCGAATTCGTGCTCACCGAGCAACGCCCACGGATGCAATCACGGCCCATGGTGATGAGCCTGGAAAAAGGCGATGCGCTGATTTTTGCCGTGCATCAGCGCCCGGTCAAAGGTGTTCGCGGCGATTACCGGGTGAACCTGCGCCACGGCGTCAGTCGCCTGCACAGCGGCAAACGGCATACCCTTGGAGTGATCTTTCACGATGCGCAGTAAAGCGATGCCTCCAGCGACCTTCGAGCTGTTTGCCGATGAAGACCGGCAACCGGCCAGAACCGAGAAAATCGGCGAACAGTCTTTCGTTCTGCGAGGTTTCGCCCTGCCCTGGGTGGTGCAATTGCTGCCGGCGCTGGAGAAGATTCTACTGGCCGCACCGTTTCGGCAGATGGTCACCCCTGGCGGTTTCACCATGTCTGTAGGCTTGAGCAGTTGTGGCACGCTGGGCTGGACCACCGATCGCAGTGGCTATCGCTACACTCGCATCGATCCCGTCAGCGGCCAGCCCTGGCCGGCGATGCCCGAGGCCTTTCGGGAACTGGCACAGGCTGCCGCACGAGAAGCCGGTTTCCATCACTTTGAGCCCGATGCCTGCCTGATCAACCGATACCTGCCGGGCGCCAAGATGTCGTTGCATCAGGACAAGAATGAACGGTCCTACGATCCGCCGATTGTCTCGGTGTCCCTCGGTCTGCCGGCGATGTTCCTGTTCGGCGGCTTCAAGCGCAGCGATAAGAGTCTGCGAGTGCCGCTGTTTCACGGTGACATCGTGGTCTGGGGCGGCGTGGATCGCTTGCGTTATCACGGCGTGCTGCCGCTCAAGGACGGTCATCACCCGCAACTGGGCGGACAGCGAATCAACTTCACCTTCCGCACGGCGGGATGACATCCGGAATTTGACCGCAAGCGCCGGAGTGTCCTCAGCGCCCACACTCGCTAGGCTGCGTATGAATAAACCTTCTACCGGTATCCCCCATGACCACTGCCAAACCCACCACAGAACAAGATCCCCGTTGGTCCGCGGTGCTGGCGCGCGACCCGCGCGCTGACGGTCAGTTTGTCTACGCGGTGAAAACCACCGGGATCTATTGCCGCCCGAGCAGCCTGGCGCGATTGCCGAAACCGGAAAACGTCGAGTTTTTCGACACCGAGGAACAGGCTCAGGCGGCCGGTTATCGCCCAAGCAAACGCGCTGCAACAGACCAGACTCATCTCGCCGCGCAACACGCCGCACTGGTCGCCGCAGCCTGTCGGCAAATCGAGGCTGCCGAGACATTGCCCAGCCTGAACGAACTGGCACAGACCGCGCGAATGAGCGCTTTCCACTTTCACCGGGTGTTCAAGGCTGTCACTGGCCTGACGCCCAAGGGCTATGCCACTGCACAACGTTCACGCAGGGTTCGTGAACGCCTGGAAGTCGCCGGTTCGGTGACCGACGCGCTGTATGAGGCAGGTTTCAATTCCAACAGCCGCTTCTACGAGTCCGCCGATCATCTGCTTGGCATGAAGCCCAGCGACTACCGCGCTGCGGGCCAGAACACCGACATCAGGTTTGCCGTTGGCCAATGTTCATTAGGGGCGATTCTGGTGGCACAGAGTCAACGCGGGGTGTGCGCGATCTTGTTGGGAGACGATCCCCACGCGCTGGTCTGCGACCTGCAAGACCGGTTCCGCCAGGCTAACCTGATTGGCGCCGACCATGACTTCGAACAGCTGATTGCCAAGGTGGTGGGTTTCATCGAAGCCCCGGCGCTTGGCCTGGACCTGCCGCTGGATGTGCGCGGCACGGCATTTCAGGAGCGGGTGTGGATGGCGCTGCGGGATATTCCGGCGGGCAGCACCGCCAGCTACGCCGAAATAGCCCAGCGCATCGGCGCGCCAAAAGCCTTCCGTGCCGTGGCCCAGGCCTGCGGTGCCAACAACCTCGCGGTGGCCATTCCCTGCCATCGGGTGGTGCGCAGCGATGGCGATCTCTCGGGCTACCGCTGGGGGGTGGAGCGCAAGCGTCAACTGCTTGCGCGTGAAACCCAATCTCAGAAAATGCCGATATACACGGCCACTGACTCAGGGCCGGTATAGGCCTCGAAGTCGGTGGCAAATCGGCGTTTGACCTGCGGGTTGGCCTCGAAATACGCCCAGATGCTGCCCCACGCCTCGATGACACAGCCCGGCATCGGCCCCTTCGCCTCGAAAACCAGATACTGGCCGCCCTGCACCTCAATGCTTTCGTAACCGGGGGCGGCTTCATTGACCGCCACCCCGGCCGTCACATCGAAAGCCCCGGATGCATCGGACTCATAGCTGGAGTACACCCCGTAAGCCGGTGAGTCCGGTTGCTTATTGCCAATCTTGTCAAACAGCCCTTCGACAAAAAAACGCTGCCACATCGGACCGATTCTGGCGGTAGCTGCCTGCTGCTCGGCGCTGTTAAACGTACGTACACGCAATCCCGATACGCGGAATGGCGAAACCTCAAGTTGTTTCAAATCCATGGAACAGTTTCTCCGTCGTTAACGATTCACATCCACCACAAGCGGCCACCATGCCATTGGCGTGAGCGCTGGCACAACCGGACACTACAACTTTGTTGCGCTCGGCATCTGCGCCTAAAGGCCACTGGCCTTGTGACGCTGACTCCTGCTACAAAAGCCGTTCTTGTCATAAGGAGGACGTTGCGATGAACCCGTGGCCTGACACCCGTATTCTTGATCTGCTCGGCATTGAATTGCCGATCATCCAGGCTCCCATGGCCGGCGCCACCGGATCGGCCATGGTCATTGCAGCCAGCAATGCCGGCGCCCTGGGCTCAATGCCCGCGGCCATGCTCAGCGTCGAACAGTTGCGCGAAGAGCTGAAGGTCATCCGGCAACACAGCCAGCGCCCGTTCAACGTGAACTTCTTCTGCCATCAACCACCCGTGGCCGACGAGCAACGCGCTCAGCAATGGAAAAACCTGCTGGAACCGTATTACCGCGAGCTGGGCGCTGACTTCGACGCACCGACCCCGGTTTCCAATCGTGCGCCGTTCGATGCCGCCGCCTGCGCGGTGGTCGAAGAGTTCCGTCCGCAGGTGGTGAGTTTTCACTTCGGCCTACCGGAAAAATCCCTGCTCGATCGGGTCAAAGCCACTGGCGCGAAGGTCCTGTCTTCGGCAACTACCGTCGATGAGGCCATCTGGCTGGAACAGCATGGCTGCGACGCGATTATCGCCATGGGCTACGAGGCCGGAGGCCATCGCGGGATGTTTCTCAGCGATGATCTGAACAGTCAGGTCGGTACATTTGCCCTGGTACCACAGATCGTCGATGCCGTCAGCGTACCGGTGATCGCTGCGGGCGGGATCGGCGACGCACGCGGGATTGTCGCCGCCTTCGCCTTGGGGGCCTCGGCAGTGCAACTGGGCACCGCCTACCTGTTTACCCCGGAAGCCAAGGTCAGCGCCTCCCATCACCGGGCCTTGCGCAGCGCCAAGGAAAGCGAGACGGCGCTGACCAATATTTTTACCGGGCGTGCGGCGCGAGGGATTCTCAATCGGGTCATGCGCGAACTCGGCCCGATCAGCCCGCAAGCTCCGGCCTTCCCATTGGCCGGCGGCGCGCTGATGCCACTGCGTGCCAAGGATGAAGCGGACTTCAGCAACCTCTGGGCCGGACAAGCGCTACGGCTTGGGGTTGAATTACCGACCGCTGAGTTGACCCAGCGGCTGGCTGACGAGGCGCTGGCCTTGATGGCGCGTCGCTAAACACCATTTGATCGTTCCCATGCTTTGCGTGGTAACGATCAAAAACCCCGTAGCAGCTGTCGAGCCCGCGAGGCTGCGTTCGGCCCCGTAGCAGCTGTCGAGCCTGCGAGGCTGCGTTCGAGGACGAAGTCCTCGCAAATCCCGCAAACGCGGTTTGTCTGGAAAAACACGCTGCCTGATTTGACGACCGCTGCGCGGCCGAACGCAGCCTCGCAGGCTCGGCAGCTGCTACGAGGTACGGGGGAACGGGGGAACGGGGGAACGGGGAAACAGGGAACAGAGCGCGTGTCGGCTCATTGGGTGCTATTTGATACGTTCCGTTTGTCGGCAATTCGCTATATATTCACCTATATAGCGTTTCATCCTTTCGCACCGGTGCAGTCCACCCCCCATAAAAACTGCCCACTGCACCTGCCTACCCCGGAGCCGCTTCATGACTATTCGTGCCTCACGTTTTGCCCCCACTTGCCTGGCATCCTTGCTCGCCGTGTTCGCGTTTGGCTCAGCCCAGGCCGATGAAGTCCAGGTTGCGGTCGCAGCCAATTTCACCGCACCGATCCAGGCCATTGCCGCCGATTTCGAAAAAGACACCGGGCACAAACTGGTTGCCGCCTATGGCGCCACGGGCCAGTTCTACACCCAGATCAAAAACGGTGCGCCGTTCGAAGTGCTCCTGTCGGCTGACGACAGCACCCCGCAAAAACTCGAGAGCGAAGGCGACACGGTCAAAGGTTCGCGTTTCACCTACGCCATCGGCACCCTGGCACTGTGGTCGGCCAAGGACGGTTACGTTGACGCCAAAGGCAAAGTGCTTAGCGACAACACCTATCAGCACCTGTCGATCGCCAACCCGAAAGCCGCCCCTTACGGTCTCGCGGCCACTCAGGTATTGGCTAAACTGGGCCTGACAGACAAGGTCAAGGGCAAGATCGTCGAAGGCCAGAACATCACCCAGGCCTACCAGTTCGTCTCCACCGGCAATGCGGAAATAGGCTTCGTCGCCTTGTCGCAGATCTATAAAGACGGCAAAGTCACCGGCGGTTCGGCGTGGATCGTTCCAGCCGACATGCACGACCCGATCAAACAGGACGCAGTGATCCTCAACAAAGGCAAAGACAACCCGGCCGCCAAGGCGCTGGTTGCTTACCTCAAAGGGCCTAAAGCCGCTGCCGTCATCAAGTCCTACGGTTATCAACTCTAAATGACGCTATCGAGTGCCGATTTTTCCGCCATCTGGCTGACCCTCAAGCTGGCCTCCCTGACGACGGCCATCCTGCTGGTCATCGGCACTCCGATTGCGTTGTGGCTGTCGCGTACCCGCTCCTGGTTGCGCGGGCCCATCGGCGCTATCGTCGCCCTGCCCCTGGTGCTGCCGCCGACGGTGATCGGCTTCTATTTACTGCTGACCCTCGGCCCTAACGGGGTCATCGGCCAGTTCACCCAAGCACTGGGGCTGGGCACGCTGACGTTCAGTTTTGCAGGGCTGGTGATCGGTTCGGTTATCTACTCGATGCCCTTTGTCGTCCAGCCACTGCAGAACGCCTTCTCGGCGATTGGCCCGCGTCCGCTGGAGGTGGCCGCCACCTTGCGCGCCAACCCCTGGGACACTTTTTTCAACGTGATCTTGCCGCTGGCCAGGCCAGGCTTTATCACTGCGGCCATTCTCGGCTTCGCCCATACCGTCGGTGAGTTCGGCGTGGTGCTGATGATCGGCGGCAATATCCCGGACAAAACCCGGGTGGTGTCGGTGCAGATCTACGATCATGTCGAAGCCATGGAATATGGCCAGGCCCACTGGCTGGCCGGGGCAATGCTGGTGTTCTCGTTCCTGATATTGCTGGCGCTGTACTCCAGCCGCAAAACCAAAGCCGGCTGGAGCTGATCGATGACCTCAACGATTCACGCTCGGCTGAAACTGAGCTACCCGGATTTTTCCCTGGACGTCGACCTGCACCTGCCCGGCCGCGGCGTCACGGCGCTGTACGGTCATTCCGGCTCGGGCAAAACCACCTGCCTGCGCTGCATTGCCGGACTGGAAAAGGCCGAACAAGGCTTTATCCAGATCAATGATGAAATCTGGCAGGACAGCGACAAAAAACTCTTTGTCGCCCCGCACAAACGGGCGCTGGGTTATGTGTTTCAGGAGGCCAGTCTGTTTCCCCATCTGTCGGTGCTGGCCAACCTGGAATTTGGCCTGCGGCGTATTCCACGCCAGCAACGCCGGGTCGACATGGCCCACGCCACCGAACTGCTGGGAATCAGCCACTTGCTCGGCCGACATCCACAACACCTCTCGGGCGGCGAGCGCCAACGGGTCGGTATTGCCCGGGCGTTGCTCACCAGCCCGAAACTGCTGTTGATGGACGAGCCACTGGCCGCGCTGGACTCGCAGCGCAAAAGCGAAATCCTGCCGTACCTCGAACGGCTGCACGACGAACTGGAAATCCCGGTGCTGTACGTCAGTCACTCGCAGGATGAGGTCGCACGACTGGCCGACCACATTGTCCTGCTGAGCTACGGCAAAGCCCTGGCCAGCGGGCCCATCGGCGAAACGCTTGCGCGGCTCGACCTGCCACTGGCCTTGGGCGACGACGCCGGCGTAGTGATCGAGGGTCAAGTGACGGACTACGACGCCCATTACCAACTGCTGACCCTGCAACTGCCCCGCAGCCAATTGAATGTGCGGGTCGCGCATTCGCCTATGGCCGTGGGCAAGTTGTTGCGCGTCAAAGTCCAGGCTCGCGATGTCAGCCTGAGTCTTCAGGGCGGTGAACTGAGCAGCATCCTCAATCGCCTGCCAGTGACAGTCACCAGCGAAATTTCCGCGGACAACGCCGCCCATGTGCTGGTACGCCTGGACGCTTCGGGAACACCGTTGCTCGCGCGCATCACCCGCTACTCCCGCGATCACTTGCAACTGCATCCCGGCCAGCAACTATGGGCGCAAATCAAGGCGGTGGCGGTCCTCGCGTAAACGGCTGGGGCGTGCAACAAGACCATAAGCGTTGTAAGGGGAAAGTCTTTTGAGCTAGGCTAGCCGCCTCTCCCCTATGCCGGATGACCTTTCGACGTGAACAACTAAGCCTTTCAAAAATGTATGCGCAACAAGCTGCCACCGGCACTTGTTGGTCTTTTCGACATTTTTTGGAGGTTCCATGACTCACGTCACGCGTCTGCCTGCGCTCGTAACCCTGAACCGACTGTCCTATCAGCTCGCCAATGGCGAAACACTGTTCGACTCCCTGAACCTGCACTTCGATCATCGTCCCACCGGCATTGTTGGCCGTAACGGCGTCGGCAAATCCGTGCTTGCCCGACTGATTGCCGGCGACTTGACGCCCGCTTCCGGCACACTCAGCCGCTTTGGCAGCGTCGCCTATGTGGCGCAAGAGCCGATTGCGATCAGCGGCCAGAGCGTTGCGCAAGCGGCGGGTATCGCCGAGACACTCGATGCGCTCGCCCGGCTGGCCAGCGGCAGCGCATCCACCCAAGACCTTGAACGGGCGGCTGAACGCTGGGATCTGCCCGAACAATTGCGCCTGTTGCTCGATGAAGCCGGCCTGCCAGAGCTGACGGTGCAACACCCTATGGACGCCCTCAGCGGCGGCCAACGTGCCCGCATCGCACTGATCGGCGCATTCCTCAGCCAGGCCGATTTGCTGGTGCTGGATGAACCGACCAACCATCTGGATGCTGACGGCCGCCGCTGGCTAATGGACCGGCTCGACCACTGGCGCGGAGGGGTGATCGTGGTCAGCCATGATCGAACGCTGCTCAACAGCCTTCAACGCATCGTCGAACTCAGCGCACTGGGTGTGCAGGTCTTTGGTGGTAATCATGCGGCTTACCTTGAGCAGCGCGAAGTCGAGCAAGCTGCGGCGCATGCAGCCCTTGAGCACAACCGCACCCTGCGCAGTCGCGAGCTGAAACGGCTACAGCGCGAACACGACACCATTCAGCGACGCGCTGCCGGATCACGCAAAAACGCTGAAACCGCCAACGTCTCACGCTTCGAACGCGCCAGGATGAAAGGTGCGGCCACCGAGATCATGGGCCACGTACGTCACGCTCATCAGGCCCACAAATCAGCGATGAATGAGCAGGTACGGGAGGCCAACGCACGGATTAAACCGTCAGAGCCGGTGCTGATGACCCTGCCGGGAACCGCTGTGCCGGCCAACCGACAGATGATCACACTGATCGACGCGCAACTGCCCTGGCTGGCACCCGAGGCGCCAACGACATTCCTCACTATTTCACTTGCAGGCCCTGTGCGCATTGCGCTCAGTGGGCCGAACGGCTGCGGAAAATCCACCTTGCTGAAAATGCTCGCAGCGCACTGCAACCCTGTCAGCGGTGATTGCCTGACCCACGTGCCCAACGCTTACCTTGACCAACGACTGGAGTTGCTCGATCCAGAACGCTCCATCGTCGAACAGTTGAACCTGCTGGACACACCGCTATCGGAAGGCTCGGTGCGCAGCCGGCTGGCCCAACTGCAACTGGACGCTGTGCGGGTGAACGTGCCGACTCGCCTGCTCAGCGGTGGCGAACGTCTGAAAGCGGCTATTGCCATCGCGTTATGGCGAGAAAACCCGGCCCAGTTGCTGTTGCTCGACGAGCCGACCAATCACCTCGACCTTGCGTCTGTGCAGGCGCTGGAACAGGCATTACGCGACTTTCCCGGAGCGCTCATTGCCGCCTCCCATGACACCGAGTTCCTGCAGGCCCTGGCGCCCACCCATACCTTGCACTGGCAGCCTACGGGGTGGAACCTGCAATGTGTCGAAGCGCGGTCTGAGCATTGAATCAATCGACGAACAGCACAGACCGCTTTTGCAGCTTCTCAACTTGCTTCTATAGTTGATGTGTACACAACTGGAGCGTCGGTGACGCCATGGAAGACATATTCGTTGTGAAACGTTGCAACAAGGCCACCGTTCAGGGTCGCCGTGCGGGTGAAGTGTCTGGTCAGCAGCCGATAACGGCGGTCTGGTACCGGATCGCCGATACACGCACGGGTGGCGGCTTTATCGGTGACGGTTATGAGCGTATGGAAGATGCCATGAAGGAGTGCCGACGGCTCAATGCCGCCAGCTCGCGGGTCTCGCGTAAAGTCTGAAACCCAGGCTGCACGCGGCTCCGCTGCCATTGGCATTGCGGGTCTATACTGATTCCAGCTGAAGGATCGGCGACTTCATCGGCAAACGCTCGCGCCCGGCGAGCGTTTTGTTGCTCGATCAAAAGCTTCTCTGATACGGAGGTGTTTCTCATGTCCGAAAAAGAGTCCATCACTACCTTGCTGACCCTGCTCGACTCACGTCAGGCGCGCTTGGCGGCTGCCTGCAAGGAAATCGCCGACTGGGTCGATATCCATGGCGGCCACCCCACCGCGATGAAAATTCGCGACCGTCTGCAAGACATCGAGAAAGATGCCCCGCTGATTCAGAACGCGCTGACATCACTCAAACCTGTCGACCGGCCACTGCCTCGATTCCGCTAAGCAAGTCCCGGTTCATATGCTGAAGTCGGGACTCGCCAGGGATCGGCAGCACACTGACACGCTGTTTTTCAGAGTTGATCCCGAGCTATACCACTGCGAATGCGCAGAATATCGGCGAGCACCGCCAAGGCGATTTCCGCAGGTGTCTTGCTGCCCAGATTAAGCCCGATCGGCGCGTGAATACGGGCCAGCTCAGCTTCGCCCAAACCACCGATACGCCGTAAACGCTCAAAGCGCTTTTGCGAGGTTTGCATGGAGCCCATCACACCGATGTAAAACGCCTCGGTGCGCACCGCTTCCATCATTGCCAGGTCGTCGATGCGCGGATCGTGTGTCAGCGCCACCACGGCGGTATCGCTGTGGCAACCACCATTGGCGATGAACATCGACGGCAACTCGCGACGAATCTCCACGTTCTCAAGGACTACCCCTTCGAGGACCTCATCACGCGGATCACACAGAATCACTTCGAAACCCAGCCCCACCGCAAACTCGGCACACGCCTGGGACACGCTGGAATAACCGGCGAGCAACAAGCGTTGGGCCGCACCGACACGCACACGCACCCGGTCGATTTCCCGTTCGATACGCGGCCCATGTTCACGGTCAACCAGTAGACTGCGTGCGCCGCTGGCCAGATTCACTTCGCGAATCAAACGACGCTGCCCCAGCAACGCGGACTCCAGTTCGCGCAGATGGGCCTGGACCTCGCACTCAGGTTCAAGCTTTTCCACCAGTACGTCGAGCAACCCGCCGCAGGGCAGCTTTATCGTGGAACGCGGATCATCGCCCTCGCCGTAACGCACCACCGCAACGGCGTCG
Source organism: Pseudomonas sp. GW822-FHT04C11 (assembly GCF_058800905.1). Classification (NCBI taxonomy): domain Bacteria; kingdom Pseudomonadati; phylum Pseudomonadota; class Gammaproteobacteria; order Pseudomonadales; family Pseudomonadaceae; genus Pseudomonas; species Pseudomonas sp. GW822-FHT04C11. Next base: position 118,784 of record NZ_JBXAMS010000014.1, read on the forward strand.
AGGAACGCCCCTTCGGCCATGCGCGCCAGAAAGTCGTCCTCGACGCAGCCCCCCGACAACGAGCCAATCCATTGCCCGCTGTCGTTGACCGCCAACATCGAGCCCGGCGCACGAGGCGCCGAGCCGTAGGTGCCGAGCACGCTGCAGAGCCATACACGCTGACCAGCGCCGGACCAGGCCAACGCTCGCCGAACCACTTGCAGGTCAAGATGCTGCATATCAGTGTGCCTTGTGCTCAACGGGAGCATCTGCCTTCAATTGCTCGATCTGGCCGATCAGCAGATCAGCCGGTTGACCGCCCCAGGCCTGACGCAAATAGCTGATCAGGTCCGTCATTTGTTGATTGCTCAATTTGTCGGCGAAACCCGGCATCGGTTGCATGCGCTCGAAGCCGGCAAATTTTTGCTCGCCAATCCCGTCTTCGATCACCCGCAACAGGTTGCGCGGATCTTCCAGGCGCAACGTGGTGTTGCCTTGCATCGCCACCGCGATGTGCGGCTTGCCCTCGCCGTTGACGCCATGGCAACCGGCGCAAACGTTCAGGTAATCCTGACGGCCGCGCCGGGCGCTTTCGGTCATTTTGTCCAACGGCACTTCGCTCAACACCCGCGCTTGCGGTGGCGGGTCGCCGAGCAGGAAAGTCGCCATGGACGCCAGGTCCGGCTCATTGAGGTTCTGGGTGCTGTTATGAAACACCGGAAACATCTCGTTGAACATCGTACCTTGAGCGCTCATGCCGTGCTTGAGGAAAGAACTCAGGTCCTGATGCGTCCAGCCGCGTGCCGCCAAATCGTTGGCGAGCAAGCTCGGCGCCAGATAGCCATTGAGCAGGCCGCCGGTCAAGCGTTTGTCTTGTTGCATCGCGCCGGGCAAACCACGCGGCGTGTGGCATTCGCCACAGTGACCGAGTACGTCGACCAGGTACTGGCCGCGTTTCCAGTCTTCACTTTTGCCTTCAGCCGGCGTCAGTTTCACGTCCTTGCCGTAGAGCATGTTCCAGCCCATCAACCCCAGACGCACGTTGAACGGAAAGCTCAGGCGGGTGACCGGTGCAGCACGGTTGATCGGCGCGACCGTCTGCAGGTACGCGTGAATGGCGTCGGAGTCTTCACGCGGCATCAAGTGATACGAGGTGTACGGCATCGCCGGGTACAGGTTGGCGCCATCACGACGCTTGCCTTCGGTCAGCGCAGCGAAGAATTCGTCATCGCTGTACTGGCCGATCCCGTGGTCTTTGTCCGGGGTGATATTGGTGCCATAAATGGTGCCGAACGGTGACACGATCGGCAGGCCGCCCGCGTAAGGCGCGCCACCGGGTGCGGTGTGGCAAGCCATGCAGTCCGCCGCCCGCGCCAGGTATTCACCGCGCTTGATCTGCTGCTGATCGGCTGCCTGGGCCTGCTGGATCGCCATCAGCGAAACGGCCAGGCCAACCGCCGTGCCAAGGCTGGAAAGTAGTCGCTTCATGCTCAACCCTCCTTGACCAGGCCGAGATCGGTCAACACGTGGCGCGTGGCGCTGTAATAGCGCACGTAGCCGGTGCAGCGGCAAATGTGGTGGCCAAGGCTGTCTTCGATAACTGCTTCCAGTTGGCTTTTGCTGATCGGCTGACGCTGGAGTTTTTCCACCAGTACGGTCGCGGCGTTGACGAAGCCCGGGGCGCAATAGCTGCACTGGAAGGCGAATTCGTCGACGAAGCGTTGCTGAATCGGGGTCAGCTCGGTGACCTTGCCGCTTTCATCGCGGCGCGCATGGCCTTCGATGGTGCGGACTTTCTTGCCCTCGAAGTAATGCGCGCCGGTAATGCAGGTGCGTACTTCCTCGCTGGTGCCGTCGGGGTTGTCGACAATCACCACGCAGGCGTGACAAATGCCCTGGCCGCAGCCCAGGCGCGAGCCGGTAAGGTTTCGGTATTCGTGCAGATAGTCGATCATCGGCAGATCATCAGGGACCTCCACGGGACCGACGGATTGACCATTGAGGGTCATGTGAAGCGGACGGTTAGCCATTGAGGGCCTCCTTGATGCGCGCTGGAGTGATAGGCAGGTCACGGACCCGTTTGCCGATTGCATGGGCCACGGCGTTGGCGATGGCGCCCACCACCGGAATCATCACCACTTCGGCGATGCCCTTGGACGGATCACTCGGCGACAATGGCGGAAGGATCTCCGAGGTCTGCGTCCAGACCGCGATATCCTTGGCACGCGGCAAACGGTAACGGTTGAAGTTCCAGTCACCCTCCCCCGGTCCACCTTCGTACAGCGGCATTTCTTCCAGCAGCGCGTGGCCGATGCCCATGGCGATCCCGCCCTCGAGCTGGCCCTTGACCAGTTCTGGCACCAGCACCCGGCCACATTCAAGCCAGGAGTGATGGTTGAGGACTTTCACCTCGCCCGAACCCTTGTTCACTTTCAGTTCAACCAGCGTCGCCACGGGGCTGTAATAGGTCACCGCCGCGTTGTTCAACTGGGTCGCCGGGTAGGCAATGTTCTGCCGATCCAGCAGGTGGAAACCGGCGCTGTTCATCTGCGCCTTGATCGCGTTCGGCGCACCGTCGCCATACTTCACGGCGAGACCGTCGAGCGGTAGACGCTCGCGCACGCCATTGATGCTGTACTCCGCCTCGGCCCAGCTCCAGCGGTTGAAACCGTGCACCGTCGCGCCAGTCACCAGACCGCGCTCATGGGCACGTTTGGCCAGCACCGCAAATGGCAGCGGTTCCATGCCGTTGGCGGTCAGTTTGCCGTCCACCCAATGCGCGTCTTCGCGGCGCAGCACATACGGGTTGGCCTGACCACCGAACGGCCCCTGACGCCAGATTTCGACGGCGGCCGGCCATAGACCGTGATTGAACAACACACGCGCCGCTTCACGGGTCGCATGGCTGAAGTAATAGGCGGAGTTGGTTGCCGACGACGCCGAGGCAATTTTGCCGACCCAACGCGGGTTGCGCAGCACGGTGTCCTGCTCGGCCTGGCTCATGAGGTAGGGGTTGCCGCTGCTGGTCAGCTGCAGCTCTTTCCATTCGGTTTCACCGGTCTTCACTTCACTGGCCGGGTTACCGAGGAAATCGGCGACCACCAAGGCCTGGGAAGTGGACATGCCGGTGCCAATCTCGATGCCGATATGGCGCAGCGTGATATGCCCGTCAGCGCTGAATTCGATACTGGCCATCGGCGCTTCGGAACCGGTGCCGAAGTCTTTCTGGCAAATGGCGAAGCCGATGCCGTACCAGTTGTCCGGGTCCTTGGCGTCCTCTTGTTTTTTCAACGCGTGACGGTTTTTCCAGAGCTCGTTGCCAGCCGCTTTTTCGAGAATTTCATGCAGGCGCAATGCACCTGCCGGCACCGCGCCCTGGGTGTTTTTCATCCCGGACAGCAGCACGTTTTTCTTGCGCAGGTCGATGGCGTCGATACCCAGACGATCAGCGATTTCATCCACCATCATCTCGGTAGCGGCCATGCTTTGCAGGGTGCCGTAACCCCGCATGGAGCCGGCTTCAACACCACGTGAATGGTAAGCGGTCACTTGCAGGTCGTTCTGCGGCATGTAGTAAATCGACTGTGCGGCTGTCGCACCAACCGCCGCCACCGAAGGGCTGTAGTTGATTCGCCCACCACCGTCGACGTTCATGTCCGCGCGGAAAATCTTGAAGCTGTGATCCTGTTTGTCGACGGCCAACTGGTAGCGAATGTCGAACGGATGACGCTTGATACCGCTCTGGAACTGCTCGTAGCGGTCGTTGGCCAGACGCACCGGCACACCGCCGCCATACAACGCCGCCAGCGCCGCGTAGTAGACAAAGATGTTGTGGTCTTTGGAGCCGTATCCGACGGTGTAGCCTGGATGCATGTTCAGCGTGCTCAAGCCGAAACGCGACGGCGCGATCATCTTCGCGGTTTCAGTCGCAGACTCCAGCGGACACTGGGTCGCGACGACAAAATGCAGGGTCTTGGTCGTCGGGTCGTACCAGCCATTGCCGTTGTCGGGTTCCATTGCAGCCGGTTCAATCGACGGCGTCTTGTAGCGCTCGTCGAAAACCATCCAGCCTTCTGGCGGGGTTTCCAATTGCTGTTTCATGCGATCGGCATAAAACAGACCGCGCTCGGTCAGGTTGCCATGCAGGTTCGGCTGGGCGTTCCACACCGGACGCCGTTCGCGAATCATCGGGAACAGGATCGAGTCCTTCAGGCTGGCGAATTCATCTTCATCTGCCGAGGTCGCCCCACCGACCCGCACGTAACGGAAACTGCCATAAGGATCGCGCGTGTAAAACGGCGCCTTGGCGCCGTAGCGGATCGCTTTGTCGTTGAACTTGAGCATGTTCTTGGCCTGGCGGAAACGCTCGAAGTCGTTCCAGATCAGGATCGCTACCGGGTGGCCGATGAACATCGGCACCTTGCCGGCTGGCAGCAGCGGATCGGGCGCGTGGTCTTCAGGGAAAACGATGCCGTCCTTGTCCAGGTCTTCAGCAGTGACGATGCGATCAGGCTGCAATTCGGCACCCAGCAACGACAGGTCGAATCCGTCATAAATGCGGTCGGCGCGAATGGTTTTGAGCAGCATCGCGTGGCCTTGTTGTTGCGGCCAGCCCGGCATGTCCTTGGCGCGGATGTCGCGGGCAAATACCTTGCTGCCGCACACCTTGGACAATGAGTCGTTGCGCATGCGGGCCTTGCCGTTGTTGCCGAGCCATTGCTCGGACGGCACGGTCACGCTGTTTTCCATCAAGGCAGCCAATGCCTGGGAGCTGAGCGGGGTCAGCGTCACGCTGACGCCAGCGATCAACCCGCCCTGTAGAAAGGAGCGCCGGGATATATCACGGTTGGACATGGATCATCCTCTGGACGGTTATGAATTCCGCCCATGTCGTTATGGTGTACAGGGAAAACCTCAGGAGCCCTTCCTCGCAATGCGAAGGGCTGAAAAGCCGAAAAGCTGACCTAATGGTTAACTTTATAGAATTTGTCAGGCCTCGGCAAAAGTAATCTATGCAGACTCATTGGAGAGCCTGTCGACGAATGGACAATATTGAAGACGAAAAAAAGCCCGCATGCGGGCGGGCTTGAAGGGGATATCACAAAGGAGTCACGTCAATTTAGGCCGGTCGGGGTGAAGACTTCGTGAAAGGGTTGTCATGGTTACGGAAATATCACCGCCCCCCACGCAAGCCAGCGCCTTATCAACGCCCCTCACACTCCCTCACTGTGTCTTTTTCGTCTCGCCCCTTTACTCCATTTTTTACTGACCGACTTGCGAATGGGTTCAAGAAGAAAGAACAGTACATAGCCCGAGAGGACGAGCGCGAGATCGATCCATGATTCAGCAATGGGGCCTACGAAGTATTCAATGCAGTATTTAGCAACGAACAGCAACGCAATGCCGCCAAGCACCATCAATATGAGCACTGCAAAATCTGAAAGCCTTTCCTTCAACTGGGTATATCTCCTGACTCTATGCGACAACCTCATGTGAGACGCCTGGAAATCTCCATTGCTCCGGAAAGTCTGCAATGCTGCCGCAGAGCCATACTGGCAGTCCTGAGCAAGCTGTAATGGCGACCCGCGCTTATTCAAGGTGAATTCGATGAGACTTCACTTCACTCGCGTAGAGCGCCAGCCGTTCTTCGGCGGTCTCCAACACCTGACACGTCTTCAGCAATGACTGGGCATCGACCTCGTTACCGGTCTGTCTCAGCCGCTCGGCAATGGCTTTGAGCTCCACCGCCGACCATCGCAAATCAGACGCGAGGTTCTGGAAGTCGCTGCGCAGTTCGTGCTCGGGTTTGTTGAGTAACATGGCAATTCCCTCCGCGTCACGGCATCTCTCGATGCGACGCTCTGAAAATCGTTTCCACTGCAAAAGACTTGATAACCCTCTTGTGCACTGGATGCAACTCCCAGATTTACCACCTCGCTTGCACGACGAATCAAGCCTGCCGCCAGATCATTCGGTACAAGTCCAATCGTCGGACTGCGGCTTGACCTGATCGTTGTCTCAGCCTGCGAACGCTCTACGCCCGGCTTTCAACTCAGTACGCAGCTCACCGATAAAATTGGCGATCTCACGGACGCTGGACAGCGTCGATGTCGACACGCCAGTGATCAGCAGTGCAACACGTCCGGATTCGGGATCGACAATCGTGACCCTCAACGATCCGTCGGGATTCACCGTGCAGGTGCACGAGAGTGGATAGAAACCGGACTCCACAATCTGGCAAAGCTGAAGAAGAGGAAACATGGCATTCCGTCCATGGGGAGATAGTGTGCGGGAGTGTTACCTAACCTTTACAGGTTAGCCGACCCCGGCAAAAGCGAACGGATTAAGCTCAAAGTGTTAGGTATTTCGCACTTTGTAATCGTGCGCCCCCCCTGAAACGAGCCCCGGCAAACCATCTAGACTCCAACGCAGAAGTGCTGAAGGTTCCCGCAAGTATTAACCCTTGATAGCGAGCCACTCCCATCCAAATACCGAGTACACAAATCATGTGTGAATCTTGTGATTCAAGCTCCGCGCCGGAGGCAGACGGACGGCGTCGTTTTCTCCGGCTTGCAGGACTAGGCGCCAGCGCCCTGCTGCTTGCCGGTGTGCTGCCTGACAGCATCGCCCAGGCCGCCGAGAAAAAGGCTTCGCCTCCAAAACCACAAAATGCGATCAGCCCCGACAAGGCCCTTCAACGACTGATAAACGGTAACAAGCGATATATCAACGGCACCTCAAAGACGCACGACTTCAAGGCCGAGCGTGAAGCCTTGGTCACCGGCCAGAACCCGTTCGTAGCAGTATTGAGTTGTGCTGATTCGCGCATTGCCCCCGAGTACGCGTTCGACACGGCCCGTGGCGACGTTTTCGCGGTGCGTGTCGCGGGCAACTTCGTCACGGAGGAAGGCCTGGCAAGCCTGGAATACTCGGTCCTGGTGCTCGGCGCACCACTGATTCTGGTGCTGGGGCATGAAGACTGCGGCGCACTCAATGCCGGCATCAAGGCAACAAAGGACAATGCGGTTTTCCCCGGTCAAATCCAGAAACTGACTGACGCACTGAGGCCCTCTATCGAGAAGGTACTCAAGGATCCGGGAAATCTTCTCGAGAACGCGACCGTGCAAAACGTCAAAGACACGGTAAACAACCTCAAGAAAGCCTCACCTGTGCTGACTGAAGCGCTGAGCAAGGGCACATTGAAAGTTGTCGGGGGCATCTATCGCCTGGCCAGCGGCAAAGTGGATCTGATTGCCTGATTCGCAAGATGCATCTCACCCAACGGTGAGATGCATGGCTTGTACTTGCTGGCGAGCGCCACTTAGAGGGGCCTGGCTTTATCGTGCAGTGTTTCCAGCTCGCTCTCGACCGCGCTTTGAACATCCTTCCACTTTTTCGGATTATCTGGCTGGAGCTCGTCGCGGTCCTGCCGAGCTTCACCTGAGCGGCTTGGCTCAGCGGGTTTTTTAATACGTGGTGCTTGCGGATCGGTCCTCATGGCTCACCTCTCGTACGCCCTGCAGTCGATACGTATTAGAAGTTTAGAAACGCCCCATGTTCAAAACCAGTACCAGCCAGCGGCAAATTTCAGGCAAAAAAAAGCCCAAGCAGCTGATGGACGCTTGGGGCTTAAAAATGCGTAAACCGTGGTAGGTGAACACGGGCGCGATAATAGCTCACCACTCGAGATGTAACAAGATATTTACATCTTTTTTCCACACAAAAATCACCTAAGCCCTTAAATAACCACACTTTTTTAAAGGTCGAAGCTCGTACATCGCTACTTCAGCGAGAGCTTGGCGCTATTGAAATGCCCTCGCTCGCATCACCGTAAATTCGAAAATGCCTGACCTCTCCGGCATCCATGGTCGTTACCACCTCGCGTAAGGAAATGCCTAACGAACACAGGCCGTTACCCTTCAGGTCTTCTCCTGCGCCGACAAAGACTTCCCCGGGCTTGGTGAAAAACCTTGCTCCTTCACCAGGTCCCACTCGCGCAACAAAATCACCGTTCACATAAACACCGATGTAGCAGGCCGAACCCAGCAAACCGCCATCACGCGTCACAAAAATCGTTCCGCTGTTTCCCTCGATGGGTTGCTGAAACGCAAAAACCCGATCACTTGGAACCCGAGCGGCTTTTTCTGCTGGAACTGGAGAAGTCATGCACCCTGAAATGAATAAAAAGGCTGCAACCCCTATCAAAATCCGCATGTTGAGCCCTCGTAAATCCAGGCCAAGGCTTTATCACCAGCGAGTGAACAGGATAGGTCCCGGGATCGGGATCCCATGGCTGAATGCATGACAATGAGTATAGATGTCAGGGATGAGAACCTGATCGATGGCCGTGGCTGGCCAGGGTTATTTCTACGCCGTTTATCGCCCGCTCGGGCTGCTCAGCATCCATTGCATGAACGCCCCGGAAGACAATGGGACAGAGAAGAAATATCCCTGCCCGACCTCATAACCTTGCGCTCTGAGAATGTCACGCTGGGCAGCGTGCTCAATGCCTTCAGCGACAACATGCAAGGAAAGTCCCTTGCCAATACCGATGACAGACTCGCTTAGTGCACGGCAGGAAGCATCATGCTCCAGGTCATCAACAAAACTCTTGTCCAGTTTCAGCTCACTGATCGGCAACCGCCGCAAGTACCCCAGGCTGGAATAACCCGTGCCAAAGTCATCGATCGCCAGACGCACACCCAAGGCATGCAGGTCCTGGATGGTTTGCTCTGAACCAGGGCTGTTGCAAAGCAATACGCCTTCCGTCACCTCCACGCACAAATCGGCGGGCTGCAATTTACATCGGCGCAATTGCTCGGCGATCAGCCCCACCAGATTCAGATTGTGAAAGTTGATCGGTGACAGATTGATCGACATGGACGGGACCACGAGTCCTTGCTGGCGCCACTGCGCCAATTGCCCGCAGGCCTCTTGCAATACCCATTGGCTCAACTCATTGATTAACCCGCACTCCTCGGCCAAGGGGATGAATCGCATTGGCGAGATACTGCCCAGTGTTGGGTGTTCCCAGCGTGCCAGCGCCTCTACGCCAACAAGACGCCCGTTCCTCAGATCGACTTGTGGCTGATAAACCAGGTGAAGAGCATTGTCAGCCAGGGTCACACGCAACGCCGTCTCAAGTATCAAACGTTCCTGAGCGATCTTGTTCATCTCTTCGAGAAAAAAACTGAAGCTGCCACGGCCGGTACGTTTGGCCTGGTACATCGCAATATCGGCGCAATGCAGCAGGCTTTCCATATCCTGCCCGTCAACTGGAAACATGCTTATACCGATACTGGCGGACAGGACCACGGAGGTGCCGGCTATATTGGCCGCAATACTCAGGGTCATCTTCAACCGCTCGAGAAAGGTCGTAACCTGCGTGGCATTCATCCTTGGAAGCACCAGAACGAACTCATCGCCGGATAACCGCCCGACAATGTCCGACTCCCTGAGCACACTGCGTAGCCGTTGCGCCACGACTTGCAGCAACTCGTCGCCCGAAGCATGCCCCAGCGCATCGTTGACCTGCTTGAAGCGGTCCAGGTCGACAAACAGTACCGCCAGTTCAGCCTGCTCCTGAGCAACTTCGGCAATGGCGCGGTCCGCTTGTGCCAGCAAAAAACTGCGATTGGGCAAGCCGGTCAACACATCATAAAACGCCATTTTTCGAATGGATTCACGCGCCTCTTCCCGCTCGAGTGCCAACATGCACAGGTGCGTTCCCGCCGTCACCAGGTGAGCATGCAAGGTATCGGGACCGCGACATTCCCTGAAATAGAGTGCAAAGGTGGCAGCGATCCGCCCTGCCCCGTTGCGCACAGGAATAGACCAGCACGCTCGCAAACCCGACTTTTCGGCCAGAGACTTGTAATCCGCCCAGAGCGGATCGTGGATGATATCCGTCACCAGAACCGGTTCGCCCCTGTAGGCCGCTGTCCCGCAAGACCCGGCAACAGGACCTATCGGTAACCCCTCGATCGCTCTCGAGTAATCGGTCGGCAAACCAGGACTGGCCAGCGGGTGCAGAAATCCTTCCGGGTCCACGCTCAGGATCGAAACGATGACTTCTGGCGCGATGCGTTCGATCTCCTGACACATCAGGGTCAATACGCTTTCCAAAGACTGCTCTTTCAAAAGAGCCCCTATCACCTTGTCCTGTAACACCTCGTGCAGCTTCGACCGGGTGATGTCAGTCAGCACTATGACAATGTTGTCGACCTTCCCTTGAGCATCGAACACGGGGGTCGACGAAATATGCACCCACAACCGTTGACCATTACGCTTGCTGATCAGTGCACTGGCTTCACTGGGCTCACCACGCAGGACTCTTTCCAGCACCGCTTGCGCACGCGTTTCGGCCTGAATATCGGAGACAAAGAACATCAAAGGCGACCGCCCGATGACCTCCTCACGGGAATACCCGAGCAGTCGAATAAGCCCGTCATTGACATAGATGAGACGCGCATCGGCGTCGACAATACAGGTGGCAGAACTGGTGATATTGACCGACATCGACAGCAATCGGTGTTCGATATCTTTCATGCGCGTCTGCGTCACATCCTTGAGAAAGGCCGCATAAAGGATTCGGCCCTGCAAGGTGATTTTCGAGATCGACATCGCGCCCCAACGCGCCTCACCATCCTTGCGCGTGATATGGATATCCCGGCTAGCGCCCACGATCTTGTTGACCCCGGTCTCCCGGTTTGCGCCGACATAACCGTCATGGTGGGGACGTATGGCGTGAGGAACCAATCTATTGACATTGCTTCCCAGTATTTCTACACGGGAACACCCCCAAAACTGTTCGGCAGCCGCATTGAAAAACACCACGTTGTTCTGGTCATCAATGACCACCACGGCATCGACAGCCTGCTCCAGTGTTTGCACGAAAAAGTCTTCTGCCTCTTCGCCGCTCGCCAGTCTGACTCTCGTGTCCATAATCGCCACTTTGCCAATGCCACCACGGCCCGCCATCCCTGGCTGCGTGTGAGGCGTCATAAGAACCTTCAGACCAGGAAGGGGCCTACCATCGGAGCAACGCGCACTACTGTTTCTAAATCGAAGGGCGGGACTTATTCACTCTAGTCGCACCCATACGTCACTGCGCCCGTGGCTTGAAATCACAGGATAGCCTCGAAGTGACTGACCGACCGATCCAGTCCACCCGTACGACGCCCGAAAACGAGAAAGCCCAGCATCAGGCTGGGCTTTCTTGATTTCAGATCGACTCAATGAAGCTGACGCTGCCTCTGTAGCTCGGTCTTCAGCCAGAGACTTGCAGGTTGTACGCCTGCAGGGCATCGCACTTCATAGAGGCTGCCACTCATGCTGCTTTTAGTGGCCGCCAGATCGATGAAGTCTTCTGTACTGCTGATCATGTTCTTGCCTTCGAGATAGTTCAGCTTTTTCTCCAGATGCGCCCGAGCCTGGGAGCCCGGATATTCGCTTCCGTTACGCACAAACCGACACTCACTGTGTTCGACAAAATCCAGCAAGCTCTTTATCTCTTGAGCGGCTTGTGGCGTGGTTTGAGCCTGGGCATTGGTCATCATTACGATCAGACCAATACCCGCCGCCATCAGCCATTGGCTGACGGGGCGAACCGTCCTTGCTGTCAGAGTCTGCATGACCTTTCCTCGTCCCGACCAGGCCTCAAGCGTCAGTCGTCTCTGTCGTCATGATCACGTTTGTGGTAACGACCTTCGCCCTGATCATTGTCACGACGCTCGTATCCGCGGTCATCATGGCGATCATAACGACGGTGATACTCTCGACCACGGTCGTGATCTCGACCGTACCCGTCTCCATCTTCCCAGTAAGGCCAGCAGCCTCCCAGCAGGAGAGAGCTTGAAATGGCCAGGATCATTATCGCTGTGCGCTTCATATGAACATCCTAAAAGCAAGGGTCAGTGCTACGGAGAAGGAATGTCGCTATCCGCCAGTTTAGTCTGGAGAGCGTTCAACCATAGTTACGACCATGAAGCGGATCAATGATTCACTAGTGAGAGACGACACATTAAAAAACCAGATCCGGTGATCATCAAGTCTTATTGATTTCAGGGGCGTTACCGGTGCGTCGCGCGATTTCGATCCCCCAGTCCAGCGCGTCCTCCATGTCCAGCAGATGCGGTTTTGGGTCGTGGTCCTCAAAGAGGACTGTGCCGTCAGGCTGGTAAACACCGATGAACATCTGCAACGAGCCGTCCCTCAGAATCTTGGCCTTGACCTCGATCTTGCGTCCGTTCGAAAGCGTTTCCGAGTGGATCATATGGCGCTCAGTCATTGCTGCATCCCTCTGTTGGTTGTTAGTCGAGTAACCCGCACTAAAGAGCCCACCGCGTACGGGCTGTTTTTTTGCTCCTGTGTAAACTTTCGACAACGTGCCACTATCGCAGTCGAACTTTGGCTTTGCCGCGTCCTCTACAGTTCTAGTGCTCTCTCTATCGTCAATGCACTGACGAGAGCAGCTTGGCGACCGGAAGCAACAACGCACGTTTCAAAATGCTCAATAGTCAAAATAGCAGTCTGAACACAAAAACTACTTATTGAGGTGCACAGCATGCGAATCACACTGCTTACCCTTGCTCTAGGTGCCCTGATCACACAAGGAGCAATGGCCGCTGGAGATGGCACCGCAGCCGTTGGCGGAGGCCTTGGCGGCGCACTGGGCAACATAGTTGGTCAGCAAATGGGCGGAAGCACCGGTGCAGCGATCGGCGCGGGTGTAGGAGGAGCTGCAGGCAGCGCTGTCGCTGCGCCGAGGGGCAACAAAACCAACGCCGCGATCGGCGGGGGGCTCGGCTCGGCGGGTGGTTCGGTGATTGGTCATCAGTTGGGTGGCTCAACCGGCTCCACCATTGGCGCAGGCCTCGGCGGTGCCGCGGGCGGCGCACTCGGCAATAACCTGTCCGACGATAATCGCAATCGTGGCTCAGAGGGCAGAGGTTACAACGGTAAACACCATCATAAATACAAGAATAAGTACAAACACGATTAAACGGTTGAGTTGACGTGCACGTTCTAGCCCGATCTCATGTCGGGCTTTTCCCTTCGATCCCGTCATACCTTTATCACACCTGCCAAGCATACTGGGACCAGCCAAAAGGATTTGGCCCCATCTACAGAAAATACGCCAACCTCGTAGAGACTCCTTTCTTTGCCGGGATCGCTCCAGCCGCGGCTATTTGCTATACGACGCCCTCCAGCCGGCAGTCCATGAGACTGCCGGGCTCGACACGAATCTATCCTGGCTCTGCTACTTCGAACTCATGCACGGCGATACTCTTGTGCCTGATGATAGTCACCGTAGTAACGCCCACGATCATGTCCGCGACGGTCATGGTCATGCCAATACGGCCAGCAACCACCCAGTAACAACGCCGCTGACACCACAAAAATCAAAGCAGTTGTGCGTTTCATTTGATCTTCTCCGGGCAGGCCCGTGCCTGACGTTATAGTTGTTTGATGTCCTCATATTGAGGAGGTTCAAAACACCCGGTTGCCGAAGACCCCAGCCCACTGAATTGAAACCGGTCACTCATTCGCCTTGAAGTCCCCGAACTCGTGGGGCAGCTCCATCCAGGCATCAAGAGATGCAATCTGCCGCGCTACAGCCGCATCCCATTCCGAGCCTATAGCCCTGTTCTCACGCATCATTTTGTGAACGGCGACCGTAGCTTCTTCATATTCATGATGAACCTCTAACGCTTTCGCCAAAAACTCTTCTTGCCGGTTCATAGGAGCGCTCCAAGGACAGGAAAAAAGTATTGACCCGCAACCACTGGTGCGCCAATCGGCAAGAAGTCGTACATCGGATGTGTCTGTCGGCCTCCACGAGCCGGCGAGAAGTTTTTTGGGTGAGAGGGTCAGCGGCCGAAAAGAAGAGGGATCAATGAGCCCAATGCACTGGTGCGCGAGCAGTTGGCCAAAGTCGCAGCTACTTTTCCCTGTATCGGCAATCAGACTCATTGATCGTTGCCCAGCTCAATGTTGGGCGATTTCCATTTAGCCAAATGGAGATGCATGACCACGCCGACAGCGTGCTATGCACTATTTTTTTAACAAAGCAGCTTCTGTACGTCTAATAACCTTTTACCCCGCCCTTATAGGCTCAGGAAATATCCCCACGCCCGCCGGTTGTCACCGAATCTAAAGCTGACTTTTACGTAGGTCCATCCGGACCGGACTCGACACTGCCAGCCACCGGCTACCGGTACATGGGTTATAAGAACGCAGATGGAAGTCTCAACGCTCATGCGCAGAAGACCATCGACACCCAGGAAGCCCTGGTTTTGACAAATTCGATACTGGATACGCTGCGACAAAAGCTTTTCAGGTTCGAGCGCCTAAACACGTTACTGCAGCCGATCCGTCTCCAGCGTGGAGTGATGGCCGTCTGCGCTTGAAGTTCGACACGTTGCAGCTCTACAAGGACGGAACGCCGAACGTTACTGTTCCGCACGAGTTAGGTGGCACCGGCCCGAATTGGGAGCCTTTCACCAAGGCCTACCCCGAGTACGGTACCGGTGGTTCAAGGCAACTTATTCCAAAACCGGGCGCTCCCACTCACATTAAAGTGGATGAAGTCACGATTTTTTCCGGAGAAATAAAAGTGCTGACCGACCAGCAGGCCCGCTTATCGCTCAAGGAATTGATTCATAAATACCTGAAAGGCAAAGATCCTGAGCACGATCGCCTGATCGAGATAGTTGAGGATCCTTCGCGCCAAGTGCCCATCAGAGGAGTACTTGAGCACATTAGAAAATTCAACAATGTGCAATTTACGCAACCAGAACTGGACCTGATCGACGAGCTTTTATACGCGTATGGGTAAGTCGATCTGTCATTAATAATCCTCCTGCGCGCACAATTCACATGGCCTCTTTGAGTGTGTGCCGAACTTTTTACCTTGGGCCACACTTTCATTGATTCGACCTTGAACAAGAGAGAAATTAGCCGCCGATCATATCAGGAGCAAAACTCAACTGTAATCGATGAGCACAGCACCGTTCAGCGGTAGAGCGTGACGGAGCCGTGTAACGTTACCCCTCAACTGAACGGATCGGCAGGCTTCGCGATCGAGTGCACAAACCACATGAAGCCCTGTTGCAAGTTGGTCTTGGCCAGAGCCAACAGCCGCGGATCAACACCTTCAATCAGGCCGATTTGCTTGAACAACCGCCGGCGTCAGCTTCAAGCGCCTTGATGGCGTTCATCCCGTCGATTTCAGATTGAGTCAGGTTAAGGGAGGCGAAGGCCAGAAGACATTCGCGGAACGATTGGCGATACTGTTACGCCATCACCCATGAAAAGGAATTCGCTTATGAAGCGTATTTTTGCACTTTCACTTCTCACACTCGCCCTCACCGCTTGCGATAAACCGGCAGAAAATACCAGCCAGACAAATCAGGTGTCCGCGCAGTGCTCCAAGGATACCGATTGCAAAGGCGACCGTATCTGTGAGAGTGGCCAGTGCACTAGCCCGAACACACAAAAAAATCTCACAGCTAATCCAAAACCTCCTGTGAATTTAACCCCACCAGCACCCAGCATCGCTTATCAGCCAATACTGATCTCGGGTGACAAAATTGGCCCATTTACCATCAGCGGCCATGAAATCAACTACCAGTCTCGCGCTGGCGTCATGGATATCATGGAGCAAGTGATCGACGAGCCCGAGTACGCTACCTATGTTGGGATCGAAAAAGCCTACGCATTTGGCCCCAATAAATTCGTATTAGTCATCTCTACAGGCGAAGGCGGCAACAGCTGTCCTGCCACGACCTACGCCGTGAGCTTCGATACCCAAACAGAATCTGTCGACGGCAAGACATCAATTGACGGCTGCTCGGAAACAGTTGACTCATTGGCTGATGGGAACAAGCTCATCATTAAGAAAGAGGGTGCATCCACCGAGGTGTACAACGGTTTAGTCAAATAAAGACGAAACCCAAATGAAAAACCCGGCACAGTGGCCGGGACATTCAACGCCAACGGAAAGGCGGCCGGCAGCGCCACTCAGCAGGACGCCGAATCGGGCCTGCTGGTTGTGCACGGCACGCAAGATCCTGGAAACGCCAGAGCAATACATTGCCGACGGCATGAAAGTCCGCCAGGCTTTGCTTTTCTTCGGCAGATCGAAGGCTGACGATGCCGGAATATCGGCATCGGTCACGTTAAGATGGGCAGCTCACTCCCCTCTGAGTCGAGACTCCTCCCACAGATGGACCAACCCACCCTCACCTATTGCTTGATCTCTCAACGATCAGCTGATGAATTGATGCCTCGGGCTGGGAAATAGACGGCACTTGGCCGGACCTGGATTGAATCACCAGGTACTGCTGTGTGCGGGCCGTATGAAAAACCCGATTCGCCTTCTCCATTTCTTCAAGTAGCTGTCGGTTCACAGAATAACGTCCGCAAGCAGGGCATTTGAACTCATAAAAGTTGCCTACTGGAAAAGCTTTATCGGAGCTCCCACTACATACAACACAGACAGCAATGCTCATAACCACCTCCTTGCGAATGACCATTCAACTGTAGCTGATCCCTGATCGTGAAAAGGCACTGCTCAGCGCAATTTGGAACTACGCCAGGGACAAGGGTTACACATCCCTGGCCAACCCCCGCGCTGGCATCAAGGGCAATAAAGAGACGGGGCGGGCCACATACGTCGAGGATGAGCTCTTCAAGCGTGTGCACAACAAGGCTGATGCCGGCCTGCAAGACGCCATGGACTTGGCTTATCTGACCGGTCAGCGGGTGACCGACACGCGACTGATGAACGAACGAGATATCCGCGACGATAGACTGGCGGTGCAGCAAGGGAAAACCCGAGCAAAAAGGCGGATTGAGATTGTTGGAGAGTTGAAGGTTGTGATTGACCGAATCCTTGCCAGAAAGGCCGGTCATAAGATCCGCACCAGCAAACTAATTGTTATGGATAACGGCCAACCTATGACCACCAGCATGTTGCGAGGGAGGTTTGATGCGGCGCGAGAAGCGGCGGGAGTTGAAAAGGCTGACTTCCAGATGCGTGACTTGCGAGCAAAAGCCGGCACTGATAAGGCAGAGTCGAGCGGAGATATCCTGCAAGCACGGGATCAGCTTGGTCATACGACTGTTGTTATGACTGAAAACTACATCCGTAAACGCATAGGCAAAAAGGTCACGCCAACCAAGTGAATTGCGGAGCGGGTTATTATTTTGCGGAGTGGAATTGATAAGGGCCTGCATGAGGTATCTCACGCAAGCCCTTGATATTCATGGTGCCCGAAGCCGGAATCGAACCGGCACGCCCTTACGAGCGGGGGATTTTAAGTCCCATGCGTCTACCAGTTTCGCCATTCGGGCGGTAGCGCGGTGAAGCCTTCAAGAACAATCGAATGAACGATCACTCTTTTTGGTGCGGTGCAGCAGGGGAAGAAATATATACACCCCTTCCCCTCTAAGCAAGTTCGCTGACGTCAAATTCAAGACAAAATCTTGCCGTCTACTGCAAATAAAAAAGCTCCGTAAATCAGTGATCTACGGAGCTATTTATAGTGGAGGCCGAGGTCGGAATCGAACCGGCGTAGGCGGATTTGCAATCCACCCACAAAGCTAAGTAGATCAATAGGTTAGCATGGCATTCGTTCCGCAAGCTACTGATTTTTAAAGGCCTGCAGACCACGTCCTTCAAGGGTCCAGTTTTGGGTTGCGGAACGGTTTTTTGCTTCATTCTCGTGCTATTGCCACGGTGCTGCCGCTGCCGATGTGAACGGCAACGGCCGCGCGGACCTTCGAGCGCTAGGTGGTCGAGTTGCAGGTCCGCTCCGCGCGGCTCAATCGTTTTACGTAACTGGGCCGCCCTCAAGCCGTCGCCGTGGCATAACTCCGCCTGGGGTCAGGGGTGATTCGCCGGAATTCAATTTACGCAATAAAGCTCCACCGTTGGGTTAGCTGGCGGCTACCGCGCTACCCACGCGGTAGAAGAGCTTGGACACGATTTGCCATTGACCATCAACTTTCATGAGATTCAGGTAGTCGATCATGATGTTGTCGAACAAGCGCAACCGGACCTTGGCCAGTGCCATGTCCGGCGCCAGCACATCGATCATCAGCACTTCATCGCGATGCGGAAAGCCACCACTTTGCGGCGAGCTTCGCCCTTCGACCATCTTGCGGTACTCAGTCAGCGGACGCACAACTGTGGCGCCATCCTGCTGCGAATAAAGCATGCAGTCGCGGTGAAACACGAGGTCAAATAACGATATGTCCTGACTTTGCAGCACATCGAAGTACGAGCCAAGGAATTTCTGAATTTCATCTACCATCATACGGTTCTCCTCACGTGAAGGAATTTTCACGGCAAATCAAGCATAGCGTTGCTACACAAGGGCATGTGTGGCATATATTCAGCATTTCCGTTAGAAAAACTAACATGCGATCCCCTCTCCCCCCTTTATCGGCGCTTCGCGCCTTCGTTGCCGTCGCGCGCCTTGGCTCGGTCGGTGCCGCTGCAGAGGAACTGCACGTGACACACAGCGCGATCAGCCACCAGATGCGTGCGCTCGAAGACTATCTCGGTGTGTCGCTGATAAATCGCACCGGACGTCGGACGAACCTCACTGATGAGGGGCGAATTTATGCGTACCAGATTCGCCAGGCATTGGACAACGTTGCCGCCGTCACCAGCCGCCTGCGCCGGCAGCGAGGCAGCCAACTGCTGCGGGTGTCCGTTTTGCCCTCCTTTGCGATGCATTGGTTAGTACCTAGATTGCCCAACTGGATCATCCACCACCCCGACGTTATGCTCAGTCTCGATGCGTCGACCAGGCTGACCGACTTCGACACCGAGCTCGCAGATTGCTCGATTCGGTTCGGACATGGTGAATGGCCAAATCTGCACAGCCATCGGTTGATGGGGGATTCGCTGCTGCTGGTTGCTTCTCCCCAACTGTTCCCGACTGGCGTGCCGCAAACAGTGGAAGAAGCGCTGGCCGTTCCGACGTTGCAAGCCACCGAAAGCTGGTCAACATGGCTTCCCCCCACGACCGAGACACGTGCGATTGATGCCCTCAACCCGGTATTACAGTTCACCGATTCGACGCATATGCTGGAAGCCGTCCGGATGGGGATGGGCGTTGCGCTCACGCGTCGCTCGATTGCTTCGGGCCTGCTGGCGCGCGGCGAGCTTGTTCGGGTAACCGACATTGAGACCACGCACACGTCTAGCTACTACCTGGTCTGGCCTCATCGCTCGCACCAATCGGCAAAATTGGAGCGTTTCACGCAATGGCTCGACGATCAGGCAAGACTTTTTCAACAATGATCGTTGAGGGCTGAAAATGACACCGTCAGCATCACGACCAAGGCCCTGACAGTGACCGGCATGACAGTGGTCAACAAGGTGTATGCCACCACTCAAACCCTCATGCTAGCGCGGTCACCATCCGCTCTCTGCAATGACATGGAACAGGGAAATCAGCACTGCCAATAGGAATTGTCCTGCAGCCAGCGCTTGTACTTCCCGGTAACGTCATTCTGCCCCAGCCTCAGGCCGGGAACCTCCAAGGATGAACAGGGACGCTGCATGAGCGGTTATGCACCCAACCCGCCGAAAGGCTATCGCAACAGCGGCGTAGAACCTGTTGATACTCACGCTCAGCACTGGACGGAATACAAAGACCTTGCACCGAAGCCAGAAGACATGCCCGACACAATGGGCTATGTGTTCGCCAAGAGTTGTAACCTCCCTGACGGCGTAATCAATCACAAGAACCCAGCCGGATTTGTGCCTGTTGAGAAACTGGCCGACTGCGGACTGTGGGCTGTGCTTGGCACCGGGGCAGCGATTACCGCCGAAGGCACTCCACTGCAACTGGTGGGCGGGTCTGCTACTGGCAGTGCGATTGCTCAACGTCTCGGCGGATCGCTGTCACTGCGTCTACTGAAAGGATCAAGCGTTGTTGCTTCTGGCTTTGCGACGGGCACTGTTGGGATGCTGATACCGAACACCAGCATTTCGCCCGACGGCGCTTTCTATAAGAACGACCAATACGCAACGCTTGAAACTGGCCGCTCCCGTGTACGTGTCAATGTGAAGACCTTGCTGGATAGCTCCGTTAACGCTTACGGCTTCTACACAAGCGGTAAATCGGAATGGGAAAACATTCCGGTAATCAGGGGCGACAAGGTTGGTGAGAGGAAGAGCGGAATGAGGCGGTCGGCCAGGCGGCGTTTGCCGTCCATCCAAGGGATGATGGATGTAGACATTGTAAGCAAGACCTTTACTGTATGGATAAGCAGGTACTAGGCTCGCCGCTCTTTGTACACGAAGCGAGAGCCTTGGCTGGACTTGCAGGGACAGTCTGCAGGGACGGCGGCCGGGTTGGATGCTGACGCATCCAACCCGGCCGCTCTTTTTTATTTCGGTGTTGAGACTTCTTTGGTATAGGCCTGACAGGCCGCTAGGGTGATCAGTCCCATGTCGCCAATATCGGCGGCGTCGATAATTTGTTGGACATACGACAACCAACTTGAACTCTTACGCGAATCAAGCCTTCCGTCGAGGGGTACAGGAAACCTCGGCCCTCAGTTGGAATGCTCCCTTAATTCGGCCCAACAACTCCCGCAGACTGAAACAGTTTGAAACATCTCTCCGCGGCCGCGATCTTGCGTAGCCCATCACTATCGAGAATGATACTCAATCTCGATAGTGAACTATCTATTGATCCTATGAAAATGTACCAACAATTTCATTCTATTTCTTAATAAGGAAATTAAGCATGGGCGTGTCCGCACCTATAGTTTTAAACCCGACTTTTATTCATCCGACTGACAACGACCTTCCGTTCAGTACGTTTTGGCAAGGCCGCTGGTGGGAGGCCTCAACGCTTTACCCACCTGGGTCAACTGGGGTAATTTATGATCGCGGAGCCGGAACCTTAATCGTTGATAATTCTCTGTATGCTCATTACATTCAAGCCATCACCGGCCTTAACAAATTTACATTCGAGCTGAAACTTTTGGATAAGGCCTTGAATAAAGGTGACGCTCTCGGTGCCGCGCTAGACGTTTGGCAGTTTGCTGGAAAGATACCCAACCTCTACAATAACTACCAAGACTGGCAATATGACCCCTACTTCAAAAGCCAACTTGCTGCTTACTCTACTGCCGATGACTGGCAGAGCAAGGGCATGTCTAGCAGAGATGCAATCGTCAAAGTAAGTAACGACAAACTCGCCGGCCACACCACCTACTACAACAATGACAATCATCTTTCTGGTGGAGTTTTCAGTCCTGTGAAGGCGATGGAAAACTATCTGTTCGGAAATGGAGAAAAGATGAACGTCGATATAAACTCCATTCAACTAAACGTTAAGTCAAGCGAGTTACCTCTCCTTACCCAGCATATTCAATACACCAACACTCCCGGCACCTACCATATCTCAGACCCAAAGATTCAATACAACACCTTCGACGACAGCCTTGTAACAGGTGCATTACTGGGTAGAATTACCCTAAATGTGGAAGGAGACTTCATCCGGCACGAAAACGGAACGTGGGGTTTCTCAGGTGACGCACGCGCGTATCATGACGTGTTTGATTTCAACGCCAGTAATCGCGGCATTGTTGCAGAGACCGCAACAACCTTGGGGGCAGCCTTTAACGGAACGGCATTTGAGATAGACATTTACGGAACTCACCAAATCAACCTGGTAGGCGTTGGTAATGTTCCGCTAGATTGATAACCTACAACACCAAGCCCCTTGGAGTAAACATGAACAGAACAGACAAAATAATCGCAATCTCATACCCGCTGATTTTACTTGCCATCACAATTGCATGCACAGGTGCACTATTAAGTAACTATTCATCAGGTAAATACAGCAGCGAAGCTGATTCTTTGATTATACCGCTATCAGCAATAGCCTTCACATTGCTGGCCCTGGTATTCCTATACGCCTTGCAGCTACCTTATTACACCCACCGCCCTTCACAATCCGGCAGAGGCTTAGCCAAGAAAACTGTTGCTATAATAGCAACAACAATATCATTAACAACCTTCGGCTGGATCATCAAGTTCTGGAGTGGAGCTACAAACTTAAGCATACAGTTCCTGTATATCTCAGCAGCAATTATTTTTGCTGGCTTCCAATACAGGCTGTACCAGAAAAAATAACACCCTCCTTATATTATAATACGGCCCTCGGATAGACTTCCATCTTATCCAAGTGCCGCTTTACTTGTTTTTTGAGACTTCCATGACATAGGCCTGACAGGCAGCCAGGGCGATCAGTCCTTGGTCGCCGGCATCGGTGATGCCGATAATTCGTTGAGCATGCGCCGGGTCAAGTTGGGCTCTTGAGGCGCCATGAACCACGCCGCCGGCTGTGGTGGCGGCTGACACTGCACCGCTGGCTGAGTTGGTGGCGTCGAGTAGGACTGACAAGCGCAAATCAGCAGTGGCAACGGCAAACGCAAAGAAATCCCGCTGGGCAACGACCTCGATCAAGCCAAAGTCGAATGGGCCAGGCTTGAGCGCAAGGCGCCGATCAAACCTAATCATCTGCTGGGCTACCTGTTCGACAGATATGAAAAGGAAATCATCCCCGGCAAGAAACCCCGTACCCAATCGGACAATCGCAAGGAGCTGAAGCAGCTCAGAAAGTCATTTGAGAAAGCGCCCATTGACTCGATAACGCCCCAAGTGGTGGCCCAGTATCGAGATGCCAGGACCGCAAAAGTCAGGGCCAATAGGGAAATCGCCCTGCTCTCCCACATGTTCACCATCGCCCGCGAATGGGGCCTGACGGCCAACGCCAATCCCTGCTTTGGTGTTCGACGTAATAAAGAAACTCCCCGCGACTATTACGCAGGGGAAACGGTGTGGGATGCGGTCTACGCCCAGGCCGTGCAGGAACTCAAGGACGCGATGGACCTGGCCTATCTGACCGGGCAGCGCCCAGCAGATGTACTGAAGATTGCGGCCACTGATTTGAACAGCGGCTTCCTGATGATCGGGCAAGGCAAAACCGAGAAGCGCCTGCGTATTCGTCTGGAAGACGCCGGCGCCCAATCTGGACTCAGCACTTTTATTGATGACTTGCAGGAGCGCAGAGCGCTAAACGGTATCAAAACCTCAACCCTAATCACCAACACGTCCGGACTCAGGATGAGCCAGCAGATGTTGCGCAACCGTTGGGATGAAGCTCGGGAAAAAGCCGCAGTCAAGGCTGGCGCCGACGGTGACACAGCGTTGGCCATCAGCATTCGCCAGTTTCAGTTCAAGGACATTCGCCCGAAAGCCGCAAGTGAAATCGAACTGACACACGCCAGCCGACTACTGGGGCACTCCACAGAAGAGATGACCAAAAAGGTTTATCGACGAGTGGGAGAGATCGTAAAACCCACGAAGTACCCCCCTTCAACTAGCGTCAACCTGGTGCAAGGTTGGCGCTCCCCCACGAAGGTAGGCGTTAAACTGGCTCGTGTAGTAGACGGAAGCCTCACACTTGATGAAGAGGCTTCACGTCTCGCTGAGCCTGTAAGCTTCTTAAAATCGCTAGACTGAAGAGTATTTTATTCTAGTTCATTTATAGGCTCATCTTCCCCTTCTTCGAATTCATGATGAACAACTTGATCAAGAATGCGTAGCACCTCACAGCCGCCTTGATAACATTCAATTGTGTCGTCTATTTCGACATTCGGGGACCCGCCATGAGCGAACTCGTTTCTTGCCTTAACCAGTCTATTTAATGCAGTGTTGAATTTGGGCTTATCACTTAGGCTTATTAGTTCTTCAAACTTTTTTCGCCACCTTGAGTCGAAATCTGAAAGAATACTTTCAATTTGCCCAAGGCGAGGATTGAATGAACTGTCACGAATTTTCTTCTTTACAAAATTTCTCGCCTGTATCGCGCATTCCGCATCAACTTTGTCTGCGATTATCTTTTTAAATCCGACTTCAATCGCTCCCGAGGCCCTTATTACAGCATAGCGGCGCATATAAGGTGTGGGGTTGGCGCCTGCCCCCATCCCTACCAAAAGCTGCCTTATCCCTTCAAGTTCCTGACGGCATAATTCAAGTTGCTGTAACACCTCTTGATTTCTCATCGAGATGCCCCTTTGAAAAGTTCCCGGTACATCTGCCCTACTCTGTTGCGGATAGTTTCAGTTCGCATGGTCTCAAAGGAAAGATAATTTTGAAGGCCTTTGTCTTGTAGTGCTTTTTTACGTCGCGCAGACAAACCTTCTCCATAATCACGCGCAATATTACGTCGTATCCCCATATCAACTGCGATCATCACTGAATCGAAAACGGTCGCGCTGAATGCAGGAACCACGCGTTCAGGATTGCTGGGTGACAAGTTGTGGAAGGCTTCGTGGCCTAGGTGATCGTGAATGTAGCGTGTCGCCGATAGAAATCTATTGCGGAATGCTTCGCAATAATCGACGCGGTTATGCAGCCCCATATACTGATTAAGATATTTTTTTAGCGAAATTCTAGACGGGGCTGTGGTTGGATCCTGGGAAGCCAAGTCGGAGATAGCGAAGAAACGTAGGATGCATTCCATATCTCGCATCCTGGAATCAGCTTCCTCTCTACCCCATAGTTGTCGCCAAGTTGGATCCCTGTTTAACTCGAATAGCAAGGAGTTGAATGGGCCTTGATATACACAATTACGTATTTCTTGCGGTAGTAAGGATCGACCACCAGAGTTAATTCGCTCGAACACTTGAAAAAGACTAGTATCGCCGTCGGCTGGGGACTTTTGCATAAAGACGATGGCGTGGATGGTGGTATTTCTAATCTTACGTTGTTCTTCAGGCTGAAGCTCTAAGAAAGCTTTCCCTTTCCAGCGATCATGAATCTTATCGCTTTTTGAAAGTTTAAATACGGAGCTATCTTTTGTGAAAATACCTTTTACATAATCGCGTACAGTCATCAACCTTTGATAGCCGTCAATTATCAAAAGCTTTTCATCGTTAGTTTTTGCTAGAAAGATGCTTGGGACGGGAAGTCCAAGTAGAATGGAGTCAATGAATCTTGACGCTTCCGACTTATCCCAGACATAATTTCGTTGCAGTTCGGGCTTTACAAGTTCGTTATCGTCGTAGCGGCTTATTAGTTCGCGGAAGCTTAAGTCTGCACCCCACGATGAAATTTCAAACAAATCGTCATCGCTATAAAAGTCTTCATTTTCTTCAGAAGGTACATCTAAAATTACATTGCTGTCTTCAGCACTCATGCCTAGCGTCCTGTCCGTCATGGTGGCGAAATGCCCTAATGTTCAGCAACATAGCCGAGCCTTGCATGTTTCGCAACGTGCAGCGCCACTGGCTGAATCTGAATCGACCCTAATATCGTAGACCCATTTGAGGGGCTGCTTCTGGCCGATTGCCGCCTGCCGCGATGGGCAGGAACCGACCCATAACTGCCGTTGCCGAAAGGCAGAAATTGACCCGACTTCGTCGCATCTGCGCGTTATGATCAGAATAATTTAGCTCGCAGGCGACGCAGATGGGCGATACCCAACAAGAGATCGAACGATTGAATAACCTCGTCGACACGGCCCGACAGGAGATCGAACTGGCGATCATGCTCCATGAGACGTGGCGACCAGCGGCATATGACACCGGCCTTCATTCCCGTATCGGCACTTCCTATGCGGCACATTCCTTTCAGATCATTCGGTTGGCGCTGCGTCGTGAGTTATTACTGGCGCTGACGCGCGTATGGGATAAAAACCCAAAGGCTGTGAGGATGACCCTGATTGCGGATCGTCTGCGAGACAGGAAATGCTTTGAAGCCCTGGTTCAGTTCCGGGCCGGGCGCACAGGCCTTCGCTCCAGGTTTACACCCGACGCCATGAGAAAAGAACTCACGCCAAAACGGGATCAGGTACTGAAATTGATCTACAAGTACGGCGAGAATGGCACAGCCTTCGAGGTTCTGGAGAAGCTAAAGACGTTACGTAACGAGCATCTGGCGCACCGGGAATTGCCAAAAGCACCGGTAGCAGTAGCTGGATCGGATACCCCGAGGCAACAAGACGAGGAAGGTAAGCGGCCTGTTCGGGCAACCGATGACGAGATTGAGATGTTCTATCAAGACAATCTCGAAATCATGCGCCTACTGTTGAGTTTGGTTCAAGGTGTGGCCCTCGACTTATCGGACGCCACCGTCGTCTACAAGCATCACGCGAAATACTTCTGGGCTTCTGCACGTGGTGAGCTCACCGAGGGGCATCCCGATTATCATCCGCCGCCTTCAGGCTCGTGATAAGAGGTGCGGCGGGATTCCGCGATTGCAGTTTGATTGCACGCCTTTAGCCCTCAGCGCAATGCAGAAGTTGTCGACGATTCCCGTAGGAACGTCGACCGTCCGTTGTTGGCCGTTCTCTGCCGGTCATGGTTACGAAGCCTGCTGGTCAAGTCCGATGCAAATGACTGGTCAGATCGAATGCAAACGGGCGGTCAAGTCAGTGCAATTACCCACGATAAAAGCCGGCAGGTTGCGGAACACATCCAAAAAGTTGCGGAACACCTCCCAAATCGCGGGCAACAAAAAACCCCGTAGATCGTTGATCTACGGGGTTTTTAATAGTGGAGGCCGAGGTCGGAATCGAACCGGCGTAGGCGGATTTGCAATCCGCTGCATAACCATTTTGCTACTCGGCCCCAAACGTCCGATGCCTTAAAAACAACATCAAACGCATAAAAACTGGAGAGGGAAACTGGATTGCTATCTGTTTCCAACCCTTTGATATCTAAAGGGTTTTTCTCGTTCCTGAATCAGGAATGGACGCAATTCTGGACGTGTTCGCCGGGCATGTCAAGGACAGGAAGAAAAAAATTCTATAGCTCCCTACCGGATACACTCCACAGCCGGGCAGACGATATCACGGGGCAATGCGCCCACGAGCATCACTACTGGATATTTCGCCATTCGTACCTACGCTGATTCGCGAGGGATCCAGGTTTCTGGCGGGCTGTGGCTGAGTGAGGTACGACATCGACACGGATAATGCCGGCCTTACCACTAAGGCGACCTGAATAAAACGTTTCAACCCATGGAGTAAAAATATGGACCTATCCAGAAACTTGCTTATCGGCGTTGCCTTGACCGGCCTGCTGCTTGGTGGTTGCACCTCAAAAGTGACACAGAAGGAACAATACTCGGGGTTTCTTCCCAACTACAGCAACCTGCAAGAAGTCACCACCCCCAGCGGCGAGAAAGCCATGCGTTGGGTGACGCCTTCCTGGAACCCGAACGCTTACAACACGGTGGCCTTCAAGCAACTGGAACTGTACCCGGCCCCCAAGCCCAATGAGCGAGTCAACCGCCAGACGCTGGATCAGCTGCAAACCTACATGACGGACAGTGCCAAGAGCACACTGAGCCAGAAGTACCGTGTGGTGCCAAACGTTCAGTCGGCCCCTGCCGGTTCGCGAGTCCTGATCGTACGCGCCGCGATTACCGGGGTCACAGCCTCTAACGAAGGCATGAAATGGTATGAAGTGGTTCCGGTCGCAGCTGCGATAGGTGCGACTCAGGCGGCCACCGGTCACCGCGACCAAGACACCGAGTTGTACATCGAAGCTGAGATGGTTGACGCGAGCAACGGCCAAACCGTGGCTAAAGTCGCTCGCAAGGTCTTCGGTGAACAGTTGGAGAATACAAGCCAGCAGGTGACAGCCAACGACTTCAAGGCAGCACTGAAGAAGCTGACCAGCGACATGCAGGCATTCCTTCGCTAACAACAGGGTAAAACGCCGACTCAGTTCACGGGGCTGAGTCGGCGGTTGTTACAGATACCAGCGATACTCGCGCGCACTGATCTCCTGCATGAAGGCCAGGTGGTCCTGGCGCTTGTTCTCGCAGTACACATCAACAAACTCCGCCCCCAAACCCTCACGCAGTTGTGGCTGATGCTGCATGGCGCGCACGGCTTCGAGCATTTCCAGCGGAAAATCGATCCCGCTGTTGCGGTCTTCATTGAGCGCTGCGATCGGCTCGCGACCGGCTTCCAGCCCCTGCTCCAGTCCCACCAGAATCGCTGCCAGCACGAGATAAGGGTTGGCGTCCGCGCCCGCCAGGCGATGCTCGATACGCAAATTTTTCGAATCCGAATCGGGAATCCGCACACACGCATCGCGATCCTCGAAACCCCAGCTGGCAAGTGTCGCCGCGTTCACCGTACCGCCCAAACGCCGGAAGGCGTTCTGGTTCGGCGCGAAGATCGGCATGCAATGCGGCAACAGTTCCAGGCAGCCGGCCACCGCATGCCGCAGTGCTTGCTGCTGGTTGGCGGCCAGCAGGTTTTTACCCTCGGCATCATAGAGGCTGACATGCACGTGCATGCCGCTGCCCGGATGCTGCAAGTAAGGCTTGGCCATGAAGCTGGCGCGGTAACCGTGTTTGAGCGCGACGCCACGGGTGCTACGGCAAAACAGCGCCGCCCAGTCGGCAGCACGCAGGCCGTCATCAAGATGACCGAAGTTGATCTCGAACTGGCCCGGCCCAAGTTCGGCAGTGATCACCGTGGTATCGATGCCTTGCGCCCTCGCCGCTTCGACCATTTCATCGAGCACTGGCGAAAAGCGCGACAGCCGCTCGATGTGCATGTTCGGTTGATCATCGGCATCGTCCGACAGCTGATCGCGGGGGAACTGCGGCTGCCCGTCGCGCAGCTGTTTATCGAACAGATAGAACTCCAGCTCGAACGCCACCACCGGATGAATACCTTTGCCACGCAACCGCTCCAACACCTGCGCGAGGACCTCGCGGGGCTCGAAGACGATTGGCTTCTCGGTGCCGTCCGAGGTGATCAGCATCTGACCCAGTGGCTTGGATTCCCAGCTCACCGGCTTGAGCGTGCCGGGCACCAGGCGCCGCAGAGCATCCGGGTCGCCGTCGTTAAAACAGTAGTCGCCGATTTTGAACAGCCCACCCTGCACGCCCAGTAACACGCAGTTCTGCGGCAGCTTGAGGGCGCTGCCGGCAGCCACCTTTTCGAGCATCTCTATCGGATAGCGCTTGCCGTAGAAATGCCCGGGAATGTCCAGGGAGATCAGGTCGACATAGCGCACCTCGGGGTAGCGTTGGCGAAAAGCACGAACCTCAGCCAGCAGATCAGAGCAGGCAGCATCCATCGTTGTTGTTCCTTTTATTGTTATCAGGTGTAAACCCAAAGCACTCGCGTGAGCTGGTCGGTGAGGTTGCCGTAGCGACAGCGTGTGTGACTGTCGAGCTGAAAACTATCACCGGCCTGCAAGGTGACCGGCTCGTCGTCATCGCCCAACCACAGCGTCAATGCGCCTTCCAGCACATAGCCGCCCTGCTCGGAGCTGTCGCTCAAGTGCCGCTCGCCACTGCTGGCGCCGGCCTCCAGTTGGCTTTCGAGCATCGAGAACGAGGCCCTGATCTTCGGCGAGACCAGAATGTCGGTAATCCCGTTGGCGTAGTACAACGTGCGGCGCTCATCCGGCCGGGTCACCCAAGGCAACACCTTGGGTTTCGGCAAGCTGTAAAAGTAGGTGGTTGGCACGCCGAGGGTTTCGCTGATCGCGGTCAGGTCTGCCACGGTCGGCCGTGACAAGCCACGTTCGACTTGCGAAAGAAAGCCCACGGAACGGTCGATTTTGTCGGCCAATTCCTTGAGGGTGTATTTCTTGTGCTTGCGCAGATCGTGGATCAGGATCGCCAGCGCGGCGATTTCTTCTTGCTTGTTCATGCCAGTAATTCCGGAAGATGACTCATCAAATGCTGTCGCGCAGTCGGTACCAGGCCTTGCCGATGGCTTCCAATGGCGCTGCCAGGTATTTACCGCCGGGAAAGCTGTCATTACGCAAACCCTGGTACAAGGCCAGCTCGTCCGGCTGACCGAGAATCGCATCGGACACGGCGCGAGCCCCCGCCAATGTTGGAAGCACGCCATGCCCGGAATAACCCTGTAGCCAGTAGAGGTCGCCGCGCCGGCCAATGTCGGGGGTGCGCTTGAGGGTCAGGTCGATATGCCCGCCCCAGGCAAACTCCAGCTCGACACCCTTGAGCTGCGGGAAGACCCGCTCCAGATAGGGTCGTGTCGCGGCGGCGATGTCTTTGGGCATCCCGCCCAGATAGGTGCAGCCGCCGCCGAACAACAAGCGGTTATCCGGAGTGCGACGGAAGTAATCGAGGACAAACTGGTTGTCGGTGACGCAGACATTACTCGGCAACAGCGCGCTGGCTTGCTCGGCAGTCAGCGGCGCGGTGGCCACCTGATAAGTGCCCACCGGCAGCACGCAACTGGCCAGGTCAGGATCGAGTTGATCAAGATAGGCGTTGCACGCCAGCACCAGGACATTTGCCCGAATGCTCCCGCGCTCGGTAGTCACCCGGTACTGATCGCCTTCTTCGCGATAGCTCAGCGCTTTACTGTGTTCGTAGATGCAGCCACCCGCACGCTCGATGGCTGCGGCCAGGCCAAGCGCCAGCTTCAATGGATTCAGGTGACCGCCTTCGGGGTCATAGAGCCCCGCCTGATAACGCTCGCTGGCGACCCACTGCGGTAACTGTTCACGCGCTATGAATTGCAGATCATCGTGGCCCCACTTATGGCTGGCCTCGCGTTGCCACTCGGTCAGGAGACTGACCCGACGCGGCATGACCGACGTCCACAAGTGGCCGGGGCGATAATCGCAGTCGAAACCATGGCGCGCCGGCAACCCGCGCAACTCCTGCGCCGCCCAGCGCATGCCGTCCCACAAGCGCCGCGCGCGTTCATGACCCAGCGCAGCCTCCAGGGGCGGCATGTCACACGACCAGCCGAGAATCGCCTGCCCACCATTGCGCCCCGAGGCGGCCCAGGCAACACGACTGGCTTCCAGCAACGTCACGCGCTTGCCCGCCAAGGCCAGGCGCAATGCGGTATGCAGACCGCTGAAACCAGCACCGATGATCAGCACCTCGGCAGTGTGTTCACCTTCCAATGCGGCTCGGTTCAACAGGCGATCAGCGCAACTGTGGGCGTAATAGCTGGCGACATGCTGCGAGGACTGCTGAAACATTCGGGCACCCATGAAATTATGTTTTTATAATTTCATGAAAAACTACAGAATAAATTTCATGAGCGCAACATCCTGCTCATCCCTCGCAGACCGGATGACCGGTAGCAGCTGTCGAGCCCGCGAGGCTGCGTTCGAGTGCGCAGCACTCGTAAAATCATGCAACGCGGTCTACCAGATCGACCACGGAGGCAGGGTTTACGACTGCTACGCAGCCGAACGCAGCCTCGCAGGCTCGACAGCTGCTACGGAGTGCGTGCTGGTCTTACTGTTTTATTCTCGCGCCAGCCGCTCAAACAGCGCCGAATGCTCTGGAAACAGCTCGCTGAGCCCGCGCCGACTGCCCAATTGCATATCCGCAAAATCAAACCCTGGCGAAACGGCTTCACTGATCAGGCCGTAAGCGGCCGGTCCAGCCATGAGCTGCGAAGCCTTCCAGACACCGCCCGGCACATGCAGTTGCAGGCACTGCCCGGCAGTGACGTCATTGCCCATCTCCACGGTTTTCAATGTGCCGTCCGGGTAAATGAGGAAGTATCGAATCGCATCGCCCAGATGGTAGTAGTGAACGATGTCGGATCGGTTCAAATGAAAGTGGCCGACGGGAGACGTAGCCGTCAGCAGGTAATAGATCGAGGTCATCGCATAACGCCGACCACCTGCAGTCTCGACCATGGGCTGCTGATCCGACTGAAAGGTCCGGCGGTAATAACCGCCTTCCACATGGGGTTCCAGGTCGAGTGCAGCGACGATGTCCTGGGCGCTGGGAGTGTGTCTGTCGGGTTTGCTATCCGTCATGTTAAAGGCCATCAGTCAGGTGGAGTCGCGACAGTTTGCATAGCGTGTAACGCAGTGCAAGCGTTCCTTGGAGCGTCGATCGAGGGTGCCGATGGGCAATCGATTTCACTGCTTTACTGTAAGGGTCGAGCTTGCCAGACGGGGCCGCAGTTTCACTGACGCTCCCCCGCCGCTACCGACACCAACGGAAAATTCCCCCCGGAGAGTTGTCATGCCCCTGCACAACGTCGCCCGTTTTACCGACCTTCGTGAAGACCGCGGTACTCGCGTTGAAATCGGCTCACTGAAGATCGTGCTGTTGCGGGCCGGCGAACGGGTCTACGCCTATCAGGGCGAATGTCCGCACGCACAGGCTCCGTTGGACGAAGGCATTGTCTGCAATGGTCGGCTGATTTGCCCATGGCACAAGGCGATGTTCACGGTCGAGGACGGTCAAGTGTGCGAACCGCCAGCCTTGAATGGACTGACCCGTTATCCGGTCAAGATCGTCGATGGCGATGTACACGTGGACGACCAACCCCTCGCCTCCATCGAAGTGAATTGTGCCCCTGATTCACGCTGCTTCGTGATCGTCGGTGCAGGCGCTGCGGGCACAGCGGCAACAGTCGCCCTGCGTGAACACGGCTTTGCCGGTCGCCTGGTGTTGATCGATCGCGAAACGGACCCCGGCTATGACCGCACGGTGCTGAGCAAATATGTCCTTGCCGGGGAAATGTCCGTCGAAGAAACGCCACCGCTGCTTGATGAACGCTTTTACAACGAACAGCACATCGAGCGGGTTCAAGGTGAGGTCATCCGTCTCGATGTGGCCGCCAAAAGGGTTTCCCTGGGTGACGGGCGCACCTTCGACTACGACGCCGCGCTCCTGGCCAGTGGCGGCGAACCCAGGCCGCTGTCGGTAGACGGTGCGCATCTGCACAACATCCTGGCGCTGCGTTCACGAACGGATGCCGAGCGCATTCTGCACATCGCAAAACCCGGTGCCCGTGTGGTCATCATCGGTGCCAGCTTCATCGGCCTGGAGTCGGCATCGGCCTTGCGCCGCCATGGCCTGGAAGTCAGCGTGGTCGCGCACCATGAAACACCGTTCAGCACGCTGTTCGGTGAGCGCATCGGCCTGGCGATTTTGTCCCTGCACGAAGATAACGGCGTGGTCTTTCATGCCAATACCCAGCCGAAGGCGTTCGAGGGCCAGGACAACGTCGAGGCCGTTCTGCTCGAGAATGGTCAACGACTTCCCGCCGACCTGGTGCTGATCGGCATCGGCGTCAACCCGGTCACCGACCTGCTCGAAGGTGTTGAGCTGGACGATGACGGCGGGCTACCGGTAGACGAAGGCATGCGCGCTGCGCCTGGATTGTGGGCTGCCGGCGACATCGCCTCCTTTGCATGGCAAAGTTTCCCCACACGCATCGAGCACTGGCGCCTGGCGCAGCAGCAGGCGCGGATCGCCGCGCAAAACATGCTGGGCGCTGATACACACTATGTGGATGTGCCGTTCTTCTGGACGTATCACTTCGACAAGACCTTCGAGATGCTCGGTCACGCCGACCAATGGGACCGGATCGTCTTCGAAGGTAACCCCGAGCAATACGCCTTCATCGCCCTGCTGTGCAAGGGTGAACAGGTCGAGGCGGTGGTCGCCTGCGAGTACTCGCGGCAAATGGCCTTGTTGGCCGAGCGGATGAAGCAGCCGTTGCTGCGCGAAGAAGCCTTGCAGATCATTCGACGAATTGCCGCTCAGGAAGGCTGAAGATTCACAATAAAACGATGCCTTTATTGGAACTATCGTACTTAATTACCCGTAAATTAAACAACCGCACATATTCATTATCAATGGCGATAAGAACTTGCCCTGCTTATGAGAAAAGAACCCAGCACACTTTCCCTCATCGCCGATCCTGATAACAAACGGCCAACGTCCTAACGCGTCGCTATTAATAAAATAATATTAACAATTTATCAGCCGTACTAGCCCATTGCCCATTGCATATTTATCAACCCCTGCTTAACTGCAAAAACTGCTGATGACAGCAGTGTCCACATACACCACGGAAGGGATCGATATGAGCACCTCAACTCGTCACCCAGTCCCCCCTTACGGGGTCGCAATCCAAAGTGCGATCTCGGAAGGCAAGCTGCCGCAAATGAAAGCTTTATTGAAACAACGCGATACATCCAAGCCAGAACCCAAAGAACTAAGTAGCGCGTACGAGCAGTTGGCTAAGGAAGTCGCACGCCTGGAACAGCACTAAGCACTGTTTCCGCTCCCCTATTGCAATGGAGGCAATAATTATGTCTGGTTCTTCTCAACAATCTGTCGGTTTATTCCCACTCTGCTATCAAATTGGTACTCAGCAACCAGGCGCACAAAGTCTGGCGCTCAATCTGCTGGTGTTTACACCTGAGCAAACGGTAAGCGGTACTGCCGCCATCACTCAGGCAACCAACCCGCCGCTGGATGTGCATTCCGATGTCTGGGGTGAATATACCTACATGACGGTGATGAAACCCGGCGTCAGCAAAATCCTCATCACCGTTCAAGGCAACCAAGGTGGCCCGAGCTCTAACTCCATCGTGAATTTCAAGTTGCATCTGGTGGTCGGTAGCGACTGGAAAGCAGGCGTCGCCAACTACGAGTACTTCAATGGTCAGCGCTGGGTCAAGGTCAATGCGCCCGCCCATCTCGTCGAGTCAGTGCCCTCCAGGGCCTATTTACCGCCATTGGAACCGGGCCCGGTCATCCTGCCGTATCCGCCGATCATGCCGCTGTACGCCGCGCCGATTCAGAGTGCCATCGCCAGCGGTGACCTGGCCCAGATGAAAAATCTGGCGAGCCTTGCCAAACAACAACTGGACCAACAACCACAGCTGCAAAGTGCGCTTGAGGCCGCCAAGGGTGAAATCGGCCGACTGGAACGCCGCTGACCGGCAACTGAATGTGCCTGGCTTGTCCTGAATACAATTAAGGGAGTTGCACCATGTCAATTGGACTTTTTCACACGCGCCTCAACGTTTCCAGCTCGCTACTCGGCGCACCGGTTTTAACCCTGGATCTGCTGGTGGATACCGTCAACAAGAAAGTCAGCGGTGTTGCGAGCATTTTTCAAAGCACGTATCCACCCCTCAACTTCCGTGCCCGGGTATGGGGTGAGTATTCCGAGGCCAAACTGACCGCCGATACGGAAAACCACATCATCCTCACTTTGGATGGCAGCCCGAGTGGCCCTTACAGCCAGATCGCCCAGACCTTCGACCTGCGCGGCATTCTAGGCGCCGATTGGGCCAGCGGTTTTGCCGACTACAAGTACTACGATCAGGACCACTGGACGACAGTCAGACATGCGGCTGTCAGCCAGGCCCCGGCTCAGCACCCGGAGCATCCGTCACATGTTGTGCGCCCGCTCTACGCCGTCGCCGTGCAACAAGCGCAAGCCAGCGGTGACCTGGCGCAGCTGAAATCCGTGGTGAGCCAAGGCGAGCAGCAACTGGCCAACAGCGGCGCCTTGCGCAGCGCACTGGAGCAGTTGCAAGCAGAAATCGCGCGACTGGAAGCACGCTAACCGGCAATGCCCGGGCGGGGTCAGATCACCACTGACCGGGCCCGGGACTTTTCAACCCCAGAGGTAAATCCGCTCGCGCCATCGACGCTAAGGAAGGCGCGAACACTTCGATGGATTCGTGCCGCGTACGTGTCTGTGCGCAAGGATTTCCCATGTCAGACAATCGCCCCGCCCGCTACCTCAGTGAAACCGACCTCAAACGTTACGTGCCGGTCCATGTGGTCTGGGAAATCACCCTGGCCTGCGATCTCAAATGCCTGCATTGCGGCTCCCGCGCAGGCCATCGACGCCCGGATGAACTGAACACCCGGGAATGCCTGGATGTCATCGATTCCCTCGCTGCACTCGGCACCCGCGAGATCACCTTGATCGGCGGTGAAGCCTATTTGCGCAAGGACTGGACTCAGCTGATCCAGGCGATCCACGATCACGGCATGTATTGCGCGATACAAACTGGTGGCCGCAACCTGACGCCGGCAAAAATGCAGGCGGCAGTGGATGCCGGGCTCAATGGCGTCGGTGTTTCGCTGGATGGACTGGCTCCGCTGCATGACGCCGTGCGCAATGTTCCGGGCTCGTTCGACAAGGCTATCGATACCCTGCGACGCGCCAAACAGTCGGGGCTCGCGGTGAGCGTCAACACCCAGATCGGTGCGGCCACCCTGCCCGATCTGCCCGAACTGATGGACTTGATCATCGAACTCGGCGCCACCCACTGGCAGATCCAGCTGACGGTCGCCATGGGCAATGCCGTCGACCATCCAGAGCTGCTGTTACAGCCCTATCAACTGCTTGAAGTGATGCCGTTGCTGGCACGCCTTTACCGCGAGGGGGTTGATCGCGGCCTGCTGATGAACGTGGGCAACAATATTGGTTACTACGGCCCTTACGAGCATATGTGGCGTGGTTTTGGCGACGAGCGCGTGCACTGGAGCGGCTGCGCGGCCGGGCAAACCGTGCTGGCACTCGAAGCCGACGGCACCGTCAAAGGCTGCCCTTCTTTGGCAACGGTGGGTTTTTCCGGCGGTAATGTGCGCAACATGAGCCTGCACGATATCTGGCACTACAGCGAAGGCATGCACTTCGGCCGTCTGCGCGGTGTCGAGGATCTGTGGGGCTACTGCCGAAGCTGCTACTACAACGATGTCTGCCGTGGCGGCTGTACCTGGACGTCGCACTCCTTGCTCGGCAAACCCGGCAACAATCCCTACTGTCACTACCGTGCGCTGGATCTGCAGAAAAAGGGACTGCGCGAACGAATTGTCAAACTCGAGGACGCTGCGAAAACCTCTTTCGCCGTAGGACGTTTTGACCTGATTACTGAACGCATCGACACCGGCGAGAAGGTCAACAGCGTCAGCGACAGTGGCCAGGTGATCAAACTGGCCTGGGCGAACCAGGGCCAGAAATCGCCTGACGAAGGACGTATTCCGCCGCAACTGGCGCTGTGTCGTGGCTGTTTGCAGTACATCCACGCACACGAAGTGATCTGCCCACATTGCGCCGCCGATGTCGCCGCCGCAGAAGCCGAGCACCAGGTCAACCGCGCCCGGCAACAAACCATCCTCAATACGCTGACCGGACTGCTGGGATTGCCGCAAAGCAACTTGATGTAGCGAGGCCTGAATACCAGGGGGCAACTCGCCCCCTGCAATCTTTTTTCCACCGGTAATAACGCTCGCTCGCAGCAAACAAAATCATCTAAAAAAACCACACCTGTCAGCCATAATTAGCCCCCTACTACTCGATAGCTGAACGTCTTTCCCATGGCTTACCCACACGGGCACGCTGGAATAAATAGTGCCCTTTCCCTCTGCGTTCCTGGAGCTGACGATGAAAATCAATCCCTACCTGATCTTCAACGGTGATTGCAAAGCAGCCTTCACGTTCTACGCGCAATGCCTGCAAGGCACCCTTGAAATGATGATGACCTTCGGCGAGTCGCCGGCCCGCGATCAAATTCCGGCGAGTAGCCATGACCTGATCATGCATACCCGGCTGGTGGTCGGCGACCAGGTCCTCATGGGCTCCGACACCACACCTGAGCGGCCCTACCACGGCATCAGCGGTTGCTCTGTTTCGCTGAATGTCACCAGCATCGCTGAAGCCGAGCGAATTTTTAGCGCACTGGCGGACCAGGGCACCATTCAAATGCCGCTGGAGGCGACGTTCTGGGCCGCACGCTTCGGCATGCTGGTTGACCGTTTCGGGGTGCCATGGATGGTCAATTGCGAAGCCGACAAGTAAAACGCTATTCGATGAGTGCAGTGCTGTTCACTTAAGCCGGTGTTTCAGGCAAAACCGCAGTTGTGACGAGGGAGCTTGCTCCCGCTGGGGCGCGAAGTGGCCCTGAATTGGGCCTGCTACGCAGTCCAGCGGGAGCAAGCTCCCTCGCCACAGATACTTCTCAGGCATCGAGGCGCTTGCCCTGGAACCTCGCCCGGTAACGCCCCGGACTCTCACCGGTCCATTTCTTGAACGCCCGATGGAACGCGCTGGGCTCCTGAAAACCGATCTGCTCGGCAATCGCGGTGATGCTCGATTGGCTCTGGCGCAGCTGTTCAAAGGCAACACCGCGGCGTACTTCGTCCTTGATCTCCTGGAATGAACAGCCTTCACGCTCCAGCTTTCGGCGAACGGTGCTGGGGCTCAAATGCTGTTCGATCGCGAACGCCTCCAGGGTCGGCCATTGGCTGTAATGGCTGTTGCGCAAACGCTGATGAACCTGCGATGCCAGGCCATGCTGGTTACGGAAACGAATCACCAGCCACTGCGGTGCACTGCGCAAAAATGCCTTGAGTGAAGCAAGGTCCTGAACCACCGGCAATTGCAGATAACGGCTGTCGAACTCGATCTCGGTGCGCTCGGCGCCGAAGGTCAGGTTGGCGCCCCAGAGCAATGAATCATCATTGAGCGACAACCGCTCATGACGAAAGTCCGCACGATCAATGGGAATGCGCCGCCCGCCGAGCCAGCACAGCAGGCTGATCATCAACACCAGAAACGTCTCTTCACCGAAGTGTGCGACGTCGCTGTTTTGCGCCTGAGTCTGCAAGCTGATGACTGCACGCTTGCCACGCACCGTTAACGTGCCGCGAAAATCCCGCAGGAACAGACCGAAATTGGCCAGGCACTGACGCATGGCTTTTTCCAGCGTCGGCTCCTGAATCAATGCCCGACAGATCAAGGCGAAACTGCCCGGCGGCATGCCGTGGGAGTCCAGCTGAAAGAACTCGTCGTTCAGCTCACGAATCTGCACCAGCCATAACGCCGCAAAAGCAGTAGCCGGCACCCGCGCCGTAGGCTGATCCATCAGTGCCGGATCGATTCCCACCTGCTCGAGTACCGACCGCAGACGCTGCGGATTTTCACGCAGGGTATGGATCATTGGATACATGAAATAGACCGCCACCGAATCCGTATCCCGCATGTGCTCGTCTCTCTCCTCAGCATCTGAAAGTGGCAAAAAACGCCATCACCGTTGAACAGTTCCGGCATAGGCCAGCGGCGTTGCTGATTCTAGACTCGTACCCAACAAAAAAGACCTCTTTCAGGAAAACCACATGAACCCTTCCGATATTTTTGTTGTGAGCGCGGTCCGTTCTGCCATCGGCAGTTTTGGCGGTTCACTCAAGGATGTGCCGCCTATCCAGTTGGCAACCGACGTGTGCCGCGCAGCCATTGAACGTTCAGGCCTGGCGCCCGAACTCATCGGTCATGCGGTGATGGGCCATGTGATCCCGACGGAGGCTCGCGACGCCTACATTTCACGGGCCGTGGCGATGAATGCCGGCCTGCCGAAAGAGACCCCGGCCTTCAACGTCAACCGCCTCTGCGGTTCGGGTCTGCAGGCGATTGTCAGTGCGGCACAAAGTCTGATGCTGGGGGATGCCGGGGCAGCGCTGGCCGGTGGCGTCGAATCCATGAGCCGTGGTGCCTACTTGTTGCCACAGGCGCGCTGGGGTGCACGAATGGGCGACATTCAGGGCATCGACTACATGCTCGGCGTGCTGCAAGACCCGTTTGCCGGCTTCCACATGGGCATCACCGCAGAAAACATCGCCGAGCACTACGGCATCTCCCGTCAGACCCAGGATCAACTGGCGCTGCTCAGCCAGCAGCGTGCTGCCCGGGCGATTGCCGAAGGACGTTTTGCCGGGCAGATCGTACCGATCGAAGTGGCGAGCCGCAAAGGCACGGTTTCGTTTGCGACGGATGAGCATGTACGGGCAGAGGTCAGCTTCGAGCAATTGAGCGGCATGAAACCCGCATTCAAAAAAGACGGCAGCGTCACCGCCGGCAACGCCTCCGGCCTCAATGATGGCGCTGGCGCGCTGATCATGGCCACCGGGCAAGTTGTCCAGGAACAAGGCCTCAAGCCGATGGCCCGACTGGTGGGGTATGCCCACGCCGGGGTTGAGCCGTCGATGATGGGACTTGGACCGATTCCCGCCACTCGCCTGGTGCTCAAGCGCGCGGGCCTGACCGTGGCCGACCTTGATGTCATCGAGTCCAACGAAGCCTTCGCGGCCCAGGCCTGTGCCGTGGCGCAAGAGCTGGGCTTCGATCCCGAGAAGGTCAACCCCAACGGTTCGGGCATCTCGCTGGGCCATCCAGTGGGCGCCACTGGCGCAATCATCGCGACCAAGGCCATTCACGAACTGCATCGGATTCAGGGACGTTATGCCCTGGCGACCATGTGCATTGGCGGCGGCCAAGGCATTGCCGTGTTGTTCGAACGGGTTTGACGGAAAGGACATGACGATGAATCTGCAGAACATTGGCGTCATTGGCGCCGGCACCATGGGCAACGGCATTGCGCAAATCTGCGCACTGGCCGGTTTCAACGTGACCTTGCTGGACATCTCCGAAAGCGCCCTGCAAAAAGCGCTGGCGACCGTGGGCAAGAACCTCGACCGGCAGGTCGCCAAGGCGTCGCTGACCGAGGAGCAAAAGCTTGCGGCATTGGACAAGATCAGCACCAGCACCGACTACAGCACCCTGCACAATGTGCAGTTGGTGATCGAGGCCGCGACCGAAAACCTCGAACTGAAACTGCGGGTATTGCAACAGATCGCCGCTCAGGTCAGCGCCGACTGCGTGATTGCTTCCAACACCTCATCGTTGTCGATCACCGAGCTCGCCGCGAGCGTCAGTTCGCCGGCGCGTTTCATCGGCCTGCACTTCTTCAACCCGGTGCCGGTGATGGGGTTGATCGAAGTGATCCGCGGCCTGCAAACCAGCGACGCCACGCACACCCTGGCCCTGGAACTGGCGCAACGCCTGGGCAAGACCGCGATCACCGCCGGTAACCGTCCGGGCTTTGTGGTGAACCGGATTCTGGTGCCGATGATCAACGAAGCGATCCTGGTGTTTCAGGAAGGCCTGGCCAGCGCCGAAGACATCGATGCAGGCATGCGCCTGGGTTGCAATCAGCCGATAGGTCCGCTGGCGCTGGCCGACCTGATTGGCCTGGATACCTTGCTGGCGATCATGCAGGCCTTCTACGACGGCTTCAACGACAGCAAGTACCGCCCCGCGCCACTGCTCAAGGAAATGGTCGCGGCTGGTTACCTGGGGCGCAAGACCGGCCGCGGTTTCCATACCTATGGCTGAGCGTTGCTCACGCTTCGCCGAGAGCCGGGACAAGGCCCTGGAGCTGTTCGCCAGCAAGGGTTTTGGCCAGGTCGGCATGCGTGAGCTGGCAGCGTTCCTGGGGCTTGCCCCAGGCTCGCTGTATCACCATTACCCGAGCAAGCAGCACTTGTTGCTCGACTTGATCGAAGAGTTTTACGAGGAGCTGCTGGCGACCCTCGGACGCCTCGAGCGACAGCCGCGAGACCTGCGTGACAGCCTGCACGACGTCATCCATGCGCACCTGAGCCTGCATCGGGAAATGCCCTGGCATTTTCGCCTGGTGGAGCGCGACTGCGGTTGCCTGAACGAGGATCAGCAAGTGCATGTTCGGCAGTTGCAGGAGCATTACGAACGGCAATTGCTGATGATCCTCTGTCCCTCGCGCCGATTCAGTGAACAAGGATTACTGGCTGCCGGACACACCATTGCCAGCATGCTCAACAGCGCGCCCAGCTGGCTGGCGCTGCACCCGCTGGAGGATCGGGAACGCAACGAACTGCTGGAGAACCTGTTGACCGGGGCCATTGCAGGTTTGCTGGCCCATACCTCCTGCGATCTGCCAGTCCTTCAGACAATAGATCCGCTCGCGGCGCCTCCGCCCTGGGCGCGACTCGGCTAAGCTGAAAGCTCCACCGGAGGATTTTCCAATGTGTGGAAGACTTTCGCAGTACCGAGGCATCCACGACTTCGTCGCGGCGCTGAGCATGCCCAATCCCCTGGTCAATACTGTGGGCGACCAGCCTCTGGGTCTGTACAACGTCGCACCATCAACCCAGGTCGCGCTCTTCCACCTCGAAGGCGAAACCCTGCACGCTGACAGGGTACGCTGGGGATGGCGACCAGCCTGGTCGAAAGACAACTCTGTGCCGATCAATACCCGAGTCGAGAAAGTCGCACACGGCTCATTCTTCCGGGCGATCTGGCCGCACCGCGCCATCGTGCCCATCGATAACTGGTTCGAATGGGTTTATGAAGGCGGCCCGAATAAACAGCCTTACCTTATCCGGCGCCGGGATCGCGCTCCCATACTCTGCGCAGCCATTGGTCAGTACCCTGCAGGTGGTCGGGAACCGAAGAAGGACGATGGTTTTGTGATTTTCACCGCCGACAGTGGCGGTGGCCTGGTCGATCTACATGATCGGCGACCGGTGGTGCTGTCACCGGAGCTGGCCCGCGAGTGGCTCAACCTGGCGATGCCCAAGGAGAGCGCCGAACAGATGGTGCTGCACCAGGGCGAGCCTGCCGAAACCTTCGAGTGGTTCAAGGTGGATATGGCGATCGGTAACGTGAAAAACCAGAGACCGGATCTCATCACGCCGATCGGTAAGATCATCACTGGCGATCACAAAAGCAATGGCTGATCGGGTGGCGACACCGCGGTTTCTCGACTAGGATTTTCGCGGTATGGAAACGTGTCGCGCTGTTAGCGAGCACTTGGTCTGGGAGACGAAAATGAACCCGATTCGAATGGCCGAGCGGACCTATCGCACTTGGTCCAGCCCGATCCTGCTAGAGCTCAAAGAGAGGGAACATCAGCTGCAACCTTCAGACCGCCAGGCACTTGAAAATGTGATGGTGGAGAGAAGACTTCTGAACACCGGTAATCCTGCCGGCAAGGATCGACGCAAACCTGAGTCGACTGATAACGCCTGACGAATGAGCCCGCTATAAGCGGGCTCTTTTTCGTTTGCGCGGCTGGAAGGCAGACCGACACACTCATCCGGATGATCGCCTCACTGTGTATTGGGAACGGCTTTCGTTCTGGATGAACGGGCGGGTAATGACGCGGCGTAGGCCAGCGCTTCTTCTCGACTGCCAAAGGACCCGAGCCGGTCGCTACGGGTACAGACCTTCCAGAGACCGCTGTTGACGCTGACCACTTGATAACCGTTCATCTGCATTTTGCTAAGCATCGGAGCACTCATAGTCACCTCCATTCGAGTACAGACAGTCCGAACCTAACTTACACCCGGTTTAGCGTTCTGTGGGCTCAATAGGTTGAACGGTCGAATGATCCGAGGCGTACATATGAAACATCTTTCACAGTGATTTCGACGCTTGGCGGATATATTCCTCGCCGCTCATTCAAGAAACTTTCAGCCCGCCTTCTCCCGCGGGCTTTTTTTTGCCCGGCGAAAATCCAAGCCTAAACCGCCGCAAAAATATCCTTCATCGCCGCGTACTGCAGCAGCATGATGGTTTTCGCGTCGACGATCTGCCCACTGTAAAACGCCTCGAGTGCCTCATCGAACTTCAGCTCCAGCACCTCAAGGTCCTCCGTTTCAACCTCCAGCCCACCACCCGATCCGACGCGTGAAGCAGCATCATATTCAGCCACAAAAAAATGCAGTTTCTCGGTCACCGACCCGGGGCTCATGTAAGCCTCAAAGACCTTCTGTACGTCATGAACGCGATAGCCGGTTTCCTCCTCCGCTTCAGCGCGAATGCGTTCTTGCGGTGAGGCGCCTTCCAGCAACCCCGCAGCCACTTCAACCAGCAAGCCGTCATGACCGTTGACGAAGACCGGCAACCTGAACTGGCGGGTCAGTACGATGGTTTTTTGCGCGCGATTGAACAGCAGAATGGCGGCACCATTGCCACGGTCGTAGACCTCACGGGTTTGTCGCTGCCAAACGCCATTGTTGCGCAGGTAATCGAAGGTGATTTTCTTGAGCAGGTACCAGTCGTGGGACAGCACCTGGGACTCGATGATGTTGACGCGCTCAGCCGTGTTCGACATGACAATCCATCCTTTTTGTTGTCAGAGGGCGCCATGGTATTCCATCGTAGCGGTGGCCGCAGCGACGGCAGATACAAAAAAAGCCCGGCATCGCCGCCGGGCTTTCGGTTCCAATCCTTTGGAACCTGTTGGGTATCACTCTACGAGCGAAGCCTTACTTGAAGTCCACATCGAAGGCTTGATAGAAGGCGTTGCCGGTGTTGGCGACAATCCACAGCAGCACAATGACGTGATGGCCTTTTTTGCCTGCTGGCAACTT
Source organism: Pseudomonas sp. GW822-FHT04C11 (assembly GCF_058800905.1). NCBI lineage: Bacteria > Pseudomonadati > Pseudomonadota > Gammaproteobacteria > Pseudomonadales > Pseudomonadaceae > Pseudomonas > Pseudomonas sp. GW822-FHT04C11. The sequence goes on from NZ_JBXAMS010000014.1 coordinate 162,801, forward strand.
CACTTCATGTTCGACTTTGGCTTTGAGTTCGCTGCTGTGCGCGTAATAAGGCACCTGGGTGTAGAAGTCCTCCGCAAACGGTTTGGCCTCGAGTTGCGCACGGCTGATGCGCTGTTTCGGGTCCCAGCCATCCTTGGTGATGAACCAGCTGTAGCCGCGGGTGGTATGAGGCGCGGTGTACTGCCAGGTGACATGAAAGACCTGGCCCGGGTTCACGTTCAGCAGTGGCCAGGTAAATGGGCGGTTGAGCTTTTTGCTCATTTCCTCATTGGTGAAGTTGATGCAGTCACGAGCATCAGCCTTGCCACCGCTGAGAATAAAACCATCAGCCGGTGGTGCAACGCTGTCGCTGTCCGTCTGATACGGTGCGGGGAAAGGCCCGGCGGTCAGTGACGGGAAGTTCTTGCCGCCTTCCATTTCGTTGACCTGCCACCCTTCCAGGAGACCGACCTCCATGGCGACAGAGCCGCGGCTGGCAGGGGTAGTGACACGACCATGTTTGAGTTGCGCTTGGGTTTGTGGCTTGTTCATTTTTTCACTCCGTTGATTAAGAACGTTCCTTCCTGAGGAACGCTTTCAACCTAACCGAATGACAGATGAAGTCCATGGCCGCTTTTTTCGCGTTCCAATCGCGCTTTTGAGCCGAACCCAATAAATACTGGTTATCCATACAGTTAAATGTATGAATTCGTACGTTGAGACTGGCAAAAGTACTACAACACAATCCCGCAATCGGAACGATTCCCATCAGGAAGGCTGCGCGTCACTGGTATTCACTTCGTTAACAACACGCGGTAGTCTCGGTATCGGTTGCCCAAAAACCGTTACAAGGACGTCACGAATGAAACTACGCATCGAGATATCGCAAAACCCGCTACCCGAAGAACGCCAGGCGATTATCAACCCCCTGCGCGCCTACAACATCGCCCATGCCGGCGAAGGTCACTACCAGGAAATCGCCCTGCTGGTTCGAGATGAACAGAGCGACGAAATCCTCGGCGGGCTCTACGCAAAACTGTTTTATCAGTGGATGTTCATCGACTTGTTGTCAGTGCCCGAACAGGCACGCGGACAGGGCACCGGCTCACGGCTGATGCACATGGCCGAAGAGCTGGCACGGGAGAAGAACTGCATTGGGATCTACCTCGACACCTTCGAATTCCAGGCACCGGAGTTTTACAAGAAGCTGGGGTTTACCGAGATTGGGCAGATTGCCGATTACCCACCGGGCAGCAAGCGCTTCTTTTTTCAGAAACGCCTGACGGCCGCCGAGCCAAACACCTGACGGTCACTGACTCACAGACAGGTTGCCAGTGCTGCCAATCGGCGCTTGGCAACCCAGTTGTCCTGAGTGGCGTAGTACTTCAATGCGCCGCTTTGCACGTCGATGAAGGCCTCGGCCGAACGGGTGTAAACCGTAAAACCGCCGGTTTCGCCGGGTTGCAGGTAACCGCTGGCGTCGACACCGAACACCGCCTCGTCCTGCCAGGCAAACTGCACGCACTGGGCGACGACCAGATCAGGCTTGCTCGAGGCGAGCGTCTTGTAGGGGCTCTGGGAGCGCGCTTCTTTCATCGTCGATCCCGCGCAACCCGCCAGCAACACGCCAGCCAGCGCCACCATCAAAATACGCATTGTGTTTCCTTATTCGCAAAACGCTGACTGTATCACCGCAAGCGGCTACTCCGAAGCGCCAGGCAAGGTTCTTCCTCATGGCGCCGCTCTGCTTTACTTTATATAGATAGCGACAGCCCGCGCCGATTCGCGCACCCTGTCGCGCCATAATTGGCGCGTCGCGCCGAGCAACTTCCTCCGGAAAGCCCATGACCCCCAATGCCGAGTTTTACAAACCTTCCACCGACTACGCCGACAAGCTGATCAGCCAGATCGGTCAGACTCCGTCGTGGATCGCCAAACGCATTGGCGTGACCGACAAGCGCATTCGCTACATCCTCGATGGCGAAAGAACCGTCAAAGGTGAAACCACGCCGATCCAGATGACCTACACCGAGCAGTTTGCACTTGAGTGCCTGGCCGCCGAGGCCAAAGCCAACAAGAAAAAGACCTCCTGACCCGCGTCAAGGCAAACGCCCTCAAGACGCGCATACTTTCCCTTTGACAAGGACGGTCCATGGCCCCCATCGACTCGCAGCACGAACTGGCGCTGCAACGATTTCTCAATGCACGACCGGCGTTACGCGAAGAGCTCGATCACCTGAACCCTCTGGCCGCCCAGGCCAAAGGCGAAACCATGGCGCAGTATCGCAACGAACGACTGCATGAAGCCTACGAGGCGGAGGCCGAGCGTCTGGGCCTGTTTGCCTGGGAACTGACGTTGCAATTGACCGTGGCCACTGTTGAGGACTATGAAGCCCAACGGCTGGAGGTGCACAAGGAAGTGGCGCAAATGGCCGGCATGGACTGGAAGGAATATCGCAAATTGCATGGTATCGAGAGTTGACGAATGCTGCCGTCTTCACCTAATCGCGCCCACACACCGGGCCTGTTGCACGTGCAGAAATGGCGCGGCCGGATCGGTATGTTGCTGGTAGCGAGCCTGTCAGTGCTGGCTGGCATGACCGACGCTATCGGCTTTATGGCCACTGGCGACTTCGTCTCCTTCATGAGCGGCAACACCACTCGCCTGGCGGTAGCGATCAGCGGCGCAGATCTGGGCATGACCTTGCGGTTGCTAGTGCTGGTCGCCATGTTTGTCGTCGGCAACGCCTTGGGTATTGTAGTCAGCCGATTCAGCGGCCGACGCGCCCTGCCCTTGATGCTGTGCGTCGCTGCGCTGTTGTGCGGCGCCGCTGCATGGCCATTCGAGGCTAAATTACCGGCGTTGCTGGCAGCGATCATCGCCATGGGGATGCTCAACGCCGCCGTCGAACAGGTCAACGGCTTTCCGGTCGGGTTGACCTATGTCACCGGTGCCCTGTCACGCTTTGGGCGCGGTCTGGGACGCTGGTTGCTCGGCGAACGCCGCAATGGCTGGCGGGTGCAACTGATTCCGTGGACCGGCATGTTTGCCGGCGCCGTCCTGGGCGCAGCGCTCGAACACCATCTCGGCCTGCAAGCCCTGTATGCCAGCGGTCTGCTGGCCGGCGTGCTCGGTGCTGTTTCACTGAAGATTCCACGGCGTTGGCAGATGGGCTATATGCCGCGCTGAATCGCCCTTCGCCGCACCGGCGATAAAGCTTTATCATGGCCGCAGATTTGTTGTCAGAGTTCATCATGAAGTTCGCCATTGCGCTGTTTTCCGCCGCACATGCGCCCTCCTCGCGCCGCGCCCTGCTGTTTGCTCAGGCAGCGCTGGCCGGTGGGCACGAGATCGTGCGGCTGTTTTTCTACCAGGACGGCGTTTACAACGCGTCGAGCAACGTCGTTACGCCACAGGACGAGCAGGACCTGGCGCTGCAATGGCGCAACTTCGTCAGCGAGCACCAACTCGACGGCGTAGTGTGTATTGCTGCAGCCTTGCGTCGCGGTGTGCTGGATGAAGCAGAAGCCAGGCGTTATCAGCGCACGGCAATCAATGTCAGCGCACCGTGGGAATTGTCCGGGCTCGGGCAGTTGCACGATGCGGTGCAAGACGCCGATCGCCTGATCTGTTTTGGAGGGCCATGAAACATGCCTAAATCGTTGCTGATTATCAGCCGGCAGGCACCCTGGTCTGGCCCAAGCGCCCGTGAAGCGCTGGATATCGTACTCGCCGGCGGCGCCTTCGATTTGCCGATCGGCCTGCTGTTTCTCGATGACGGCGTCTTCCAGCTCGCCACCGGGCAGGACGCCAAAGCCGTGCAACAAAAAGACCTCAGCGCCAACCTGCAGGCGCTTGGGTTGTTTGGTATAGAAGACCTGTACGTGTGTGGCGACAGCGCAACCGCACGCGGCCTGGTGCCGACGGCCTTGAGCCTCGAACCGTTGCACGTACTGGCCGCTGAACAGATCTCGGCCGTTATTGACCGTTATGACCAAGTGATCACCCTCTGATGTCGACTTTGCATGTGTTGTCTCACTCGCCGTTTACCGATAACCGGCTGACCAGTTGCCTGCGCATGCTGGGTGCGAGCGATGCCCTGCTGCTCAGTGGCGATGCGGTCTACGCCTTGCAGCCCGGCACCGCGCCACTCAGCGCACTGCAAGCACACAGCGAAACCTTGCGCCTGTTTGTCCTCGACGAAGATGTTCAGGCTCGCGGCCTGCAAGTGCCCGACTGGGTCAAAAGCGTCGACTATCCGGCCTTCGTCGAACTGTCGATTCACTACGACAAGGTCAACAGCTGGTTATGAATTCGCTTACCGTAGGCGCTCGTCGCATCGATCTGGACAAGGACGGTTACCTGGTTGATCTGGGTGACTGGTCCGCCGAAGTCGCCACAGCGCTGGCTGCCGCCGAAGAACTTGAGCTGAGCCCCGAACACTGGGAAATCCTTGAGCTGCTGCGCGGCTTCTATCAGGAGTTCCAGCTGTCGCCGGCCACTCGCCCGCTGATCAAATACACCGCGCTGAAGCTGGGCCCGGACAAGGGCAACAGCCTGCACCTGAACCGATTGTTCAAAGGCACTCCCGCCAAACTTGCCGCCAAGCTGGCGGGCCTGCCCAAACCGACGAATTGTCTATGACCGATTTCGCCCCACTGATCACTGAAACACCTGCCGAACACCCTTTCGCGCAGTTCGTGCGGATTCTCGGCAAAGGCAAACGCGGCGCCCGCAGCCTGACTCGCGAAGAGGCCCGCGAGGCCATGGGCATGCTGCTCGACGACAAGGTCGAGGACACTCAACTCGGTGCCTTCCTGATGCTGTTGCGGCACAAGGAAGAAAGCCCGGAAGAGCTGGCAGGTTTCACCGAAGCCTTGCGCGAGCGGTTGAACGCGCCAGCGCTGGGTGTCGATCTGGACTGGCCGACCTACGCCGGCAAGAAGCGCCACCTGCCGTGGTACCTGCTGGCGGCCAAGTGCCTGGCGCAAAACGGCGTGCGGATCCTGATGCATGGCGGTGGCGCACATACCGCCGGGCGGCTGTACAGCGAGCAACTGCTCGAGCCATTGCAGATCCCGCTGTGCCGTAACTGGCAACAAGTGGGTGAGGCGCTGGAGCAAGGCAACCTGGCGTTTATCCCGCTGGGTGACTGGGCGCCGCAACTGCAACGGATGATTGACCTGCGCAACACCCTCGGCCTGCGTTCGCCAATCCACTCGCTGGCGCGAATTCTCAACCCGTTGGGCGCTCGCTGTGGCTTGCAAAGCATCTTCCACCCCGGCTATCAGGGCGTGCACCGCGACGCCAGCGGCTTGCTGGGCGATAACGCGATCGTGATCAAGGGCGATGGCGGTGAGATCGAGATCAACCCGGATGCCGATAGTCACTTGTACGGCACCACTGGCGGTCAGAGCTGGGACGAGGAATGGCCGCAGCTGTCGGCGCAACGCCACGTCAAACCGGCGAGCCTGGACCCGGAACACTTGAAAGCCGTATGGCGCGGCGACGTGGTCGACAGCTACCCGCAAATGGCGCTGATTTCGACCATGGCCCTGGCCTTGCGCGGTCTTGGTACGCCGCGTGATGAAGCCTTCGTCAAGGCTCAGCAGTTCTGGGATGCTCGCGACAAATCTATTTAATCGATCATTAACGCCCAACCTTTGCGCTTTTTGTTCGAAAGGATCGGAATAGACTCAACTCCAACGTTTAACGACTTTGGAGTTCAAGATGGGTTTGCTGATCGAAGGGCAATGGCGTGATCAGTGGTACGAAAGCAGCAAGGACGGCGCGTTCCAGCGCGAACAAGCGCAGCGCCGTAACTGGCTGACCGCCGACGGCAAACCCGGCCCCAGCGGCGAAGGCGGTTTTCCTGCACAAGCGGGTCGCTATCACCTCTACGTGTCGCTCGCCTGTCCCTGGGCGCATCGCACACTGATTCTGCGCAAGCTCAAAGGCCTGGAAAGCCTGGTCGATGTGTCGGTGGTCAGCTGGCTGATGCTGGAAAACGGCTGGACCTTCGACAAAGCCTTCGGCTCCACTGGCGACAAGCTCGACCACCTCACGTTCATGCACCAGCGCTACACCGCCGATACCGCCGACTACACCGGTCGCGTAACAGTGCCGGTGTTGTGGGATAACCTGCAAAAACGCATCGTCAGCAACGAATCAGCGGAAATCATCCGCATGTTCAACAGTGCATTCGACGGTCTGACCGGCAACGACCTGGACTTCTACCCGCAACCTTTACGCGCTGAAATCGATGAGCTGAATGCGCGGATTTATCCGGCGGTGAACAACGGCGTGTATCGCGCCGGGTTTGCCACCTCGCAAACGGCCTATGAAGAAGCCTTTGATGAGCTGTTCAGTGAACTCGACTGGCTGGAAAACCGCTTGGGCGAGAAGCGCTACCTGGCCGGCGAATACCTGACCGAGGCAGACATTCGCCTGTTCACCACGCTGATTCGCTTCGACGCGGTGTATTACAGCCACTTCAAGTGCAACCTGCGACGGATCGCCGATTACCCGAACCTGTCGAACTGGCTACGCGAGTTGTATCAGTGGCCGGGGATCAGCGACACCGTGGACTTTACCCACATCAAGGGGCATTACTACGCGAGCCATCGCACGATCAATCCGACCGGCATTGTGCCGAAGGGACCGGCGCAGGATTTCACCGTCGCCCATGATCGGGAGCGGTTGAGCGGGAAAGGGGTTTGGCGCAAGGCCTAGGTGCTGAACTGAACCCGGCCGTGACAACGATCAATTGTGGCGAGGGGCTTGCCCCCGCTCGGTTGCGAAGCAGCCGCAAAACCGGAGAGTGCGGTCTATCAGTAAGACCCCGGTCATTGGTTTCAGGGCCGCTACGCGCCCCAGCGGGGGCAAGCCCCCTCGCCACAGTGTTCAGAGTTGCGACTGGGCGCCTTCAAACCACGCGAGTTTCTCGCGAAGTTGCACCACTTCTCCCACGATCACCAAGGTCGGCGCATGCACTTCATGCTCCGCCACCAACTGTGGAAGGTTGGCCAGCGTGCCGGTGAAAACCCGCTGATTAGGCGTCGTGCCCTGCTGGATCAACGCCGCCGGCGTGTCCGCCGAACGACCATGCCTGATCAATTCTTCGCAGATGATCGGCAGTCCCACCAGCCCCATGTAAAACACCAGGGTTTGCGCGGGCGCGACCAGATCGCCCCACGGCAGATCCGAGGTGCCGTCCTTCAGGTGGCCGGTGATAAAACGCACCGACTGCGCGTAATCGCGGTGGGTCAACGGAATCCCGGCGTAGGCCGCGCAACCGCTGGCAGCGGTAATACCCGGCACGACCTGGAACGGAATGCCGTGGGCCGCCAGTTCTTCGATCTCTTCGCCACCACGGCCAAAGATGAACGGATCACCGCCCTTCAGCCGCACCACACGCTTGCCCTGCTTGGCCAGGTTCACCAATTGCTGGTTGATCTGATCCTGAGGCACCGCATGATCGGCACGTCGCTTGCCGACATAGATCCGCTCGGCATCACGACGACACAGTTCAAGAATCGCCGGTGCCACCAGACGGTCATACAGCACCACATCGGCTTGCTGCATCAGCCGCAAGGCGCGGAATGTCAGTAGATCCGGATCACCCGGCCCTGCGCCGACCAGATACACCTCACCTGGAGCATTGGGGGATTCGCCGTTGATTTTCGCCAGCAACAAACGCTCGGCTTCAGCGCCCTGCCCGGCCAGTTGACGATCCGCGATCGGCCCCTGGAACACCTCTTCCCAGAATGCCCGACGCTGCTGCACATCCGGGAACAGGCCTTTGACCTGATGGCGAAAACGCGCTGCCAACCCGGCCAGTTGGCCATAGGTCGAAGGAATCCAGGTTTCCAGCTTGGCGCGGATCAACCGCGCCAGCACCGGCGCATCGCCGCCGCTGGACACGGCAATCACCAACGGCGAACGGTCGACGATCGCCGGGAAGATCACGCTGCACAGGGCCGGCGCGTCCACCACGTTGACCGGCACGCAGCGCCGATGAGCATCTTTGGAGACTTGCGCATTCAGCGGTTCGTCGTCGGTAGCGGCAATGATCAGCCCGCAGCCGTCGAGGTCCGACTCACGATAGCCGCGCAACACCAACTCGCCGCCACTGTTCTGCACCAGCTCACGCAGCTGGGCTTCGATCTCAGGTGCAACGACCCGCAGCAGCGCGCCGGCGTCGGCCAGCAGACGGGATTTGCGCAAGGCAATCTCCCCCCCACCGACGACCAACACACGACTGCCGCGCAGGTTGTGAAACAGCGGCAGAAATTCCATTTAGCCGATGACCTCAAGGCCGCCCATGTACGGCTTGAGCACGGCTGGCACGCGGATCGAACCGTCGGCCTGCTGATAGTTCTCCAGCACCGCCACCAGGGTACGACCGACCGCCAGGCCGGAACCGTTCAGGGTGTGGACCAGCTCGGGCTTGCCGGTTTCCGGGTTACGGAAACGTGCTTGCATGCGCCGGGCCTGGAAATCGCCGCAGTTGGAGCACGACGAAATTTCACGGTATTTGCCCTGGCTCGGGACCCACACTTCCAGGTCGTAGGTCTTGACCGCGCTGAAGCCCATGTCGCCGGTGCACAGCGCCAGGGTACGGTATGGCAGTTCGAGCAATTGCAGGACTTTCTCGGCGTTGGCGGTCAGGCTTTCCAGCGCTTCCATCGAAGTCGATGGCTCAACGATCTGGACCATTTCGACCTTGTCGAACTGGTGCTGACGAATCATCCCACGGGTGTCACGGCCCGATGCACCGGCTTCGCTACGGAAGCACGGGGTGTGAGCGACGAATTTGATTGGCAGCTGTTTGGCGTCGATGATTTCGCCAGCCACGATGTTGGTCAGCGACACTTCAGCAGTCGGGATCAGGTACAGATCGGCTTCGCCTTCGCGGCTGATCTTGAACAGGTCTTCCTCGAACTTCGGCAGTTGACCGGTGCCCTGCAAGGCCGGCGCCTGAACCAGATAAGGCGTGTAGGCTTCTTCGTAGCCATGCTCGGTGGTGTGCAGGTTGATCATGAACTGCGCCAGTGCGCGGTGCAGACGGGCAATCGGCCCACGCAGCAAGGAGAAACGGGCACCGGACAGCTTGGCGGCGGTTTCAAAGTCCAGCCAGCCGAACTTCTCGCCCAGCGCGACGTGATCCTTGATCTCGAAATCGAAGGTGGTCGGCGTGCCCCAGCGGCGCACTTCGACGTTGCCGTCTTCGTCGGAACCAATCGGCACCGACTCGTGCGGCAGGTTAGGAATGTTCAGCAGGATCGAGTCCAGTTCGGTCTGGATCTCGTCCAGCTCGACTTTGCCGATACCGAGCTCATTCGCCATGCGCTCGACGTCTGCCATCAACGGAGCAATGTCTTCGCCGCGCTGCTTGGCCTGACCGATGGATTTGGAGCGCGCATTACGTTCAGCCTGCAGTGCTTCGGTGCGGGTCTGGACGGTCTTGCGCTGTTCTTCCAGCGCTTCGATGCGCGCAACATCCAGGCTGAAGCCGCGGGATGCCAGGCGGTCCGCTACGTCCTGAAGGTTGCTACGTAACAGTTTGGAATCGAGCATGTCGGTCTCTCGTTTATCAAAGTTTGGTCAAGGATAGGCCAGCCCAGGTCGCGAGCAGCCCGCCGAATACGCTGATTGCCGCGTAGCCCAAGGCCAGCGGCACTTGCCCACTTTCGAGCAAGCGCACCGTATCCAGTGAAAAGGATGAAAAAGTCGTCAGGCCGCCAAGGAAGCCCACCATCAACCCGGCACGCACCTCAATCGGCACTTCCGGGCGCAGCATAAACAGACCATACAAAAAGCCGATCAACAGGCAGCCAATGATATTAACGGCCAGCGTCGCGGTATAGAAGTGCCGCGGCCAATTTGCGTTGATCCAGTTGCCGGTCGCAAAACGCAGTAATGTGCCGGCAATACCGCCGACGGAGACCGCAACGATCAAGGGAATCAAGGTTTTCTCCGCTGTTTGGGGCTCAGACGGTCCAGCTGCGCAAGGTGGTTGAGCTTCTCGCCGATCTTCAATTCGAGGCCACGGGGTACCGGACGATAGAACGACTGCGGCTCCAGTTCCTCCGGGAAATAATCTTCGCCGGCCGCGTAAGCGTCCGGTTCGTCGTGGGCATAACGGTATTCGTCGCCGTAACCGAGTTGTTTCATCAACTTGGTCGGGGCATTGCGCAAATGCAGCGGGACTTCCAGCGAGCCATGCTCGGCAGCGCTGCGCATGGCCGCTTTGAAACCCATATAAACCGCGTTGCTTTTCGGCGCACAGGCCAGATAGGTAATCGCCTGCGCGACCGCCAACTCGCCTTCGGGGCTGCCCAGTCGCTCCTGCACATCCCACGCCGCCAGGCACAGGCTCAAGGCACGCGGGTCAGCATTGCCGATGTCTTCGCTGGCCATGCGCACCACGCGCCGGGCCAGGTACAACGGATCGCAGCCACCGTCGAGCATCCGTGCGAACCAGTACAGCGCGCCGTCCGGGTTGGAGCCGCGCACCGATTTGTGCAGCGCAGAGATCTGGTCGTAAAACGCTTCGCCGCCTTTGTCGAAACGTCGCCGGGTGTCGCCAAGCAGGCTTTGCAGCAGCTCGACGCCGATTTCCGTACCGTCTTCGGCCAGGTCGGAGGCGTTCTCCAGCAAGTTCAGCAGACGCCGGCCGTCACCGTCAGCGGCGCTGAGCAGCATCTTGAAACCGTCATCGCCGAGGCTCAGCTGACGCTTGCCCAGACCACGCTCTTCGGTCAACGCCCGCTGCACCAGTTTGTGCAGCGCGGTTTCGTCGAGGCTCTTGAGCACGTAGACGCGCGCACGGGACAGCAGTGCGTTATTCAGTTCAAACGACGGGTTTTCGGTGGTCGCGCCAATGAAAATCAGCGTGCCGTCTTCGACGTACGGCAGAAAGGCATCTTGTTGCGACTTGTTGAAGCGATGGACTTCGTCGACGAACAGAATGGTTCGGCGGCCATATTGTCCGGCCTGCTGCTTGGCGACTTCCACCGCCTGGCGGATCTCCTTGACCCCGGCCAGCACCGCCGAGACCGTTTCGAAGTGCGCATCCGAAACTTCCGCGAGCAATCGCGCCAGGGTGGTTTTACCCACGCCCGGCGGCCCCCAGAAAATCATCGAGTGCAAGGCACCCTGCTCCAGCGCCTCGCGCAACGGCTTGCCGCGGGCCAACAGGTGTTCCTGACCGACATACTCGTCCAGGTTGGCCGCACGTAAGCGGGCGGCCAACGGCTGAGCTATCGGGGCACTGCGAAACAGGTCCATCACGTAGGGTTAAAACCTCAAATTATTACGTAATTCTCAAGTCTGGCGAATACCCTGTGGTGAGGGAGCTTGCTCCCGCTGGACTGCGTAGCAGTCCCCATTTTCAGGGCCGCTTCGCGCCCCAGCGGGAGCAAGCTCCCTCGCCACAGGTTCAGTATTCGGCTTAAGTGATCGGCATTAGGGCAAGCCCCCTCACCACAAATTATGTGTGTGTGCTGCAGCTTTCCTTGACTGTCCAGCACCGGGTTACTGCTGCTCTTTATTCCTGGATCACGTCCGCGCCCTTGGGGATGTCGAACTTGAACTTGGAGGCCGGAATCGGCTCGTTGGCCTTGACCCCGGTGAACAGGATATTGGTGCGCTGGCCGACGCTGTCGATCATCTGCATGTCATTGACCATACCGTTGCGGAACGACAGGCGCAGGCTGTCGAACAGCGTGTCCTTGGTCTTGGGCTTGAGCGTGAAGTCGATCACGCCGCCGGCTTCCTTGGACGTAATGGCGAAGCTCTGGCTGATTTTCGACACATCACCGGACAGCAACAATGCTGGAGTCTGGGTCAGGCGCTGATCAAGGTTCTTGATGGTGACCTGTTGCAGGTCCGGGTCCCACAAGGAAACCTTCTTGCCATCCGACACCATCAGCTGTTCTTGCGGTGCATCGGTGTGCCAGTAGAACAGGCCCGGACGCTGCAAGGACATTTCGCCAGCGGTTTCCTGCAACTGAGTACCGCTGCCGTCGAGGGTCAGCTGAGAGAAACGTGCGGTCAGGGTCTGCGACTTTTCGAGCAACTGAGTCAGACGCGCCACGTCCTTGTCATCGGCGTGGGCCGAAAGCGTGGTTAAAGCCAGTACCGGCAGCAGCAACATGCGGATAAGACGCATGGGAGTCCTCTTTGATATTCGTTTGAATGGCGTGCCGCGTGATTTCACGCGGCACCGGTCAGTCGCGCATAGGGCCTGGTGCAAGCACTTCACGCGAGCCGTTGGTATTCATGGAAGTCACGACCCCGGCCATTTCCATGGCTTCGATCATGCGCGCAGCGCGGTTGTAGCCGATCTTCAGCTTGCGCTGAACCGCAGAGATCGAGGCGCGGCGGCTTTCCAGCACGAACTGCACCGCTTCGTCATAGAGCGCGTCGGTTTCCGCATCATCGTCGCCGCCACCGCTGCTGCCTTCAAAGCCACTGCCCGCCTCTTCGACACCGTTAAGGATGTCGTCGTTGTACTCCGGTGCACCGCGCAGTTTCCAGGCTTCAACCACCCGGTGAACTTCATCGTCGGAAACGAACGCGCCGTGAACCCGAATTGGCAGACTGGTGCCCGGTGGCATGTAGAGCATGTCACCGTGACCCAGCAACTGCTCGGCACCACCCTGGTCGATGATGGTTCGCGAGTCGATCTTGCTCGATACCTGGAACGCCATACGGGTCGGGATGTTGGCCTTGATCAGACCGGTGATCACATCCACCGACGGGCGCTGGGTCGCAAGGATCAAGTGAATACCGGCCGCACGGGCTTTCTGGGCGATCCGGGCGATCAGCTCTTCAACCTTCTTGCCGACGATCATCATCATGTCGGCGAATTCGTCGACCACCACCACGATGGTTGGCAGCTTGGTCAGCAGCGGTGCTTCGTCGTGAATGCTTTCGCGGTTGTACAACGGATCCGTCAGCGGTGTACCCGCCTCCTGCGCCTCTCTGACCTTCTGGTTGAAGCCCGACAGGTTACGCACGCCCATCTTCGCCATCAGCTTGTAGCGGCGCTCCATCTCGGCCACGCTCCAGCGCAACGCGTTGGCGGCGTCCTTCATGTCGGTGACCACCGGGCACAGCAGGTGCGGAATGCCTTCGTAGATCGACAATTCAAGCATTTTCGGGTCGATCATGATCAGCTTGGCGTCTTCCGGGCCCGACTTGAACAGGATCGACAGAATCATTGCGTTCACGCCCACCGACTTACCGGAACCGGTAGTACCGGCCACCAGCAGGTGAGGCATTTTTGCCAGGTCGACGATGATCGGCTTACCGCCGATGTCGTGACCCAGGGCCAGGGTGACCGGGGACTTGGCGTCATCGTATTCCGGCGTCGACAGCACTTCGGAGAAGCGCACGATCTGCCGGTCTTCGTTGGGAATCTCGATACCGACCGTGGTCTTGCCGGGAATCACTTCCACCACCCGCACACTGGTCACTGCCAGCGAGCGCGCAAGGTCTTTGGCCAGGTTGGAGATACGGCTGACTTTTACCCCGGCCGCCGGTTGAATTTCGTAACGGGTAATCACCGGACCTGGGTGAATCGAATCCACCGAGACTTCGACGCCGAATTCCTTGAGCTTGATTTCCAGCAAATGGCCAACCGCAGCCAGCGACTCAGGCGAATAGTTGAGCTGTTTCTTTTCTGCCGGGTCGAGAATCGAGATCGGCGGCAAGGTGCCTTCGACCGCACTGTCAACGAACAGCGGCGCCTGTTTCTCTTTTTCGACGCGTTTGCTTGGCGGCGGCGCTTTCGGCGGTGCGGGAGCAATCACCGGCGGAACCTGCTTCTCGCGCTCGGACATGTGCTTGCTCAGGGCTTGCTCGCGCTCGATCAGGCGTTCCTTGACCTTGGCTTGCTCGCGCTTGTCGGTCACGGTCGGAGCCACGACTTCGTGCACCCGATCGTCGACTTCACGCAATTGTGCAACCAGTTGCTTGCGTTCAGTGCGCGCAGCCCACCAGCGATTGGCAGCTCCCTGGAACAGTTCGAACAGGTCGAGAGTGATCTTGCCGGTGACGTCCATCACCTTGAACCATGAAAGGTCGGTGAACACGGTCAGGCCGAACAGAAACAGTGCGATGAACATCAGGGTGCTGCCCTGGATATTCAGCGCGTTCTTCGCCAGATCGCCCAGGCTTTCACCCAATGCACCGCCAGCGCCGGCCGGCAAACCGGTCGGGGCGTGGAAATGGATATGCGCCAGGGCTGCGCCCGACAGCACCAGAAACACCAAGCCGATCAGGCGCCAGGAAAACAGCCAGCCGCTCCACTGCCACGGTTCGTGGCGCTGGCGGAAGATCTGGTAAGTCTTGATCGCCAGCAACAGCGGGAAGATATAGGCGAAGTAACCCAGCACCATGAACAGGATATCGGCGCTGTAGGAGCCGGCCGGCCCGCCGAAGTTCTGTACATCGTCGATTTTGCTGTTATGACTCCAGCCCGGATCGTCCTTGCCATAGGTCAGCAAGGCCATCATCAGGAACAGGCACAAGGCACCGATGGCGATCAGTGCACCTTCCTTGAGCCGGTAGTGCAGATGCTGACGCCAGAGTGGAACTACTGTTTTAGGTGCTGCGGTGGATTTCTTCAAAACGCGTCTTTTCCTGCGCCTGTAGCGCGTCCAACTGTTGATTGACTACAAAAAACTGCCCACTCCGGGCAGGTAACAAAGTTAACGGGCGCAACAGAGACTACTTTTAACACTCTGACATCGAAATCTGAAACCGTCGGAGATGCCGAAGACAGCGATCTTTTATACGAAGATTTCGGAACATCCTGATACAGACCGGCATTGTACGGGTTTGCCCGCACGATGCCACGCCAGAGCAGCTAAGGTGTAGCATAGCCAAAAGTACGTTGCGCGCGCTTCAATTTGAGCATGCATTCTCTTTTGTGACAAAGGCTTATGAGGTGTTTTTATGAGCGAAGCTAAGCATTCACGCCTGATCATTCTGGGTTCCGGCCCTGCCGGTTACAGCGCCGCCGTTTATGCCGCTCGTGCCAACCTCAAGCCGACTGTTATTACCGGCCTGCAAGCCGGCGGTCAATTGACCACCACCATTGAAGTCGACAACTGGCCAGGCGATGTTGAAGGCCTGACCGGCCCGGTGCTGATGGAACGCATGCAAAAACATGCCGAGCGTTTCGACACCGAGATCGTCTACGACCACATTCACACCGCAGAGTTGCAGCAGCGGCCGTTTCGCCTCACTGGCGACAGTGGCACCTACACCTGCGATGCATTGATTATCGCGACCGGTGCTTCGGCACAATACCTGGGGCTGCCTTCTGAAGAAACCTTCGCCGGCAAAGGCGTTTCCGCCTGTGCCACCTGCGATGGGTTTTTCTACCGCAATCAGGTGGTCGCAGTGATTGGCGGTGGCAACACGGCCGTTGAAGAAGCGCTGTACCTGGCCAACATCGCCAAGGAAGTGCACCTGATTCATCGTCGCGACAAACTGCGCTCAGAGAAGATTCTTCAGGACAAACTGTTCGAGCGTGCCAAAAATGGCAACATTCGCCTGCACTGGAACCAGAACCTTGAAGAGGTATTGGGCGATGCCAGCGGCGTAACCGGTGCACGCCTGCGCGACAGCCTGACCGGCGCGATGAAAGACCTGGAGCTGACCGGCGTATTCATCGCCATCGGCCATAAACCCAATACCGACCTGTTCCAGGGTCAGCTGGAAATGCATAACGGCTACCTGCGAGTTCGCGGCGGCAGCGAAGGCAATGCCACCGCCACCGAGATCGAAGGGGTGTTTGCCGCCGGCGATGTGGCCGACCACGTCTACCGTCAGGCGGTGACTTCCGCCGGTGCCGGCTGCATGGCGGCACTGGACGCGGAGAAGTACCTGGACGACAACTGATAAGACATTCGTTGCGGCAGGCCAATGCCTGCCGCTGCCCTCCCCTTCTGCAAGCCTGGATACCATGCTGACCTGGTTACAACGCGACTCCCTGAAATTCCCGCCGCTGGAAAAAGCCATGCGCGACCCCAACGGCCTGCTTGCCGCTGGCGGCGACCTGAGCGCCGATCGGCTGATCCAGGCTTACCGCCACGGTTGCTTCCCGTGGTTTTCGGAGGGCCAACCGATCCTCTGGTGGTCTCCTGACCCACGCACCGTATTGTTTCCCGACGAATTGCATATTTCTCGCAGCCTCGGCAAGCTGTTGCGCCAAAAGCGTTACGACGTGACGTTCGATCAGGACTTCCCGGCCGTCATACGCGCCTGCGCAGCTCCGCGGGAGTACGCCGATGGCACCTGGATCACCGAAGCGATGCAAACCGCCTACATGGAGCTGCACGCTCGCGGATACGCCCACTCGGTCGAAGTCTGGGACCAAGGGGTATTGGTGGGTGGGCTCTATGGCCTGGCCATGGGTCAGCTGTTTTTTGGTGAATCGATGTTCAGCCGGGCCGACAACGCCTCCAAGGTCGGCTTCGCCACGCTGGTCAACCACCTCAAGGACGCCGGTTTCGTGCTGATCGACTGCCAGATGCCGACCGGTCATCTGCACAGTCTGGGTGCCCGGGCGATCCCGCGCCGAGAGTTTGCTGGCTATCTGCAGCAACACCTTGATCAAGCCAGCGGCGCCCCATGGGTTTGCTGAGCGACTTTTGCGCTCGTGGCTTACACTTAATTGAACAGCTATTCCCGAGGGTTGATTCATGACCGAGTTGGCGCGCCTCAAGTTCTATGCCACTCAGCCCCACTCTTGCAGCTATCTGCCCGATGAACAGGCCACCACGCTGTTCCTCGACCCTAGCCAGCCCATGGATGTGCATGTCTATGCAGACCTGTCGGAAATGGGTTTTCGTCGCAGTGGCGATCACCTGTACCGGCCGCATTGCCAAAATTGCAATGCGTGTGTGCCTGCGCGCATTCCGGTTGCACAGTTTTCGCCAAACCGTCAGCAAAAACGCATTTTCAAACGCAACGCCGACCTGCAGGTTCGCCCGGCCAAACCGGGTTTCAGCGAAGAATATTTCGAGCTTTACCAACGCTATATCGAACAGCGCCACGCCGATGGCGACATGTACCCGCCCAGCCGCGATCAGTTTTCGACCTTTCTGGTCCGCGACCTGCCGTTTTCGCGTTTCTATGAGTTCCGCCTCGAAGGCCGTCTGCTGGCGGTCGCCGTGACGGATCTGCTGCCCAACGGCTTGTCGGCGGTCTACACCTTCTATGAGCCCGAAGAAGATCGCCGCAGCCTGGGCCGTTACGCGATTCTCTGGCAAATCAACGAAGCCCGGCGCCTGGGACTGGACGCGGTCTACCTCGGATACTGGATCAAAAACTGCAAGAAAATGAACTACAAGACCCAATATCGCCCCATAGAGCTGCTGATTAATCAGCGCTGGGTGGTACTGAACTAGGTTCAGCCCTAAAGCCCTTGGCTTAAACCCCACTTTTCGGGCACAATGCACGCCGCTTTTGCCTGGCGCAGTTGCACCGGGCCATTCATTGGATACCGAGGGCTTTACTGCATGTCGAAAGAAGACAGCTTCGAAATGGAAGGCACTGTCGTCGACACCCTGCCCAACACCATGTTTCGTGTGGAGTTGGAAAATGGGCACG
This sequence comes from Pseudomonas sp. GW822-FHT04C11, assembly GCF_058800905.1. Classification (NCBI taxonomy): domain Bacteria; kingdom Pseudomonadati; phylum Pseudomonadota; class Gammaproteobacteria; order Pseudomonadales; family Pseudomonadaceae; genus Pseudomonas; species Pseudomonas sp. GW822-FHT04C11. The sequence goes on from NZ_JBXAMS010000014.1 coordinate 180,412, forward strand.
TCGTAACCGCGCATATTTCCGGCAAGATGCGCAAGAATTACATTCGTATTCTTACCGGTGACAAAGTGCGCGTCGAGCTGACGCCCTATGATTTGAGCAAAGGGCGGATCACTTACCGCGCTCGTTAATCAAGTCAATACAAAACGCCCGGCTCTGCCGGGCGTTTTTGTTTGTCTGGGATCTTTCGGCTGGGGTGTATATCCGTTGCTGCGGTAACGGCTGCTTATGGTTTCGCTCTTACAGCGACTCACTTTTCCAGACGCCGAAAAGTAAGCAAATGTATGGTCAGCCCACCTTCTGCCACCCAGCACTGATGAACGGTAAATCGAGCTTGCGCTAATG
>NZ_JBXAMS010000015.1:0-179933 GCF_058800905.1 Pseudomonas sp. GW822-FHT04C11
GTTTGCCAGTCATGAAAAACTCCTCGATAGATGCATTCTCCACCTATCGAGGTGTCCGGGGAAATTAGACCACTACAGTTTGCCAAAGTGACCCGCTGTAAGAGCGGAACCGTAAGCCGCCGTTACCGCAGAAATGGATATGTACACCAGCGGGAGATTGGTCGGCTGTCAGGCCGCCATCGCGGGCAAGCCCGGCTCCCACAGTGGATTGGTGTATATCTGTGAGAGATAGGCCGGCTGTCAGGCCGCCTTCGCAGGCAAACCAGCTCCCACAAGTGGACTGTGTACATCCGCAAGAAATTGGCCGGCTATCAGGCCGCCTTCGCGAGCAAGCTCGGCTTCTACAGTTTTGATTGGTGTACATCTACGGGAGATGGGTCGGCTGTCAGGCCGCCAAGGTCAACAGATCGCAGCCTGCAGCAGCTACAGACGAACTTCGTCCTTGAGGATGTCAAACAACGCCTGCGCCGCCGCCGACAACTCATGCCCCGGTTTGGTCAACACCCCAATGGCCCGCTCAATCACCGGATCACTCAAGGTAATGCAACACGCCCCAAGCTCCCGCATCTGCTCGACACACAACGCCGGCACCGCACTCACCCCCAGCCCACTGGCAACCATCCGCCCGACGGTCGCCAACTGATGACTCTCAAACTCCACCGGCAACTTCATCTGCCGCGCCTGCAAGTGCTCCTCAAGCATCACCCGCACCGTCGACGGCCGCTGCAACGTGATAAACGGCTGCTCCAGCAGCGTTTTCCAGTCGATCTCGGCACGCTCGGCCAGCGGCGAATCACTCGGCACTACCGCAACAAAACGATCCATATACAACGGAGTGAATTCCAACGAAGAACTCTGCGTCGGCTCAAACGCCACCCCAAGCTCCACATGACGGTCACGGACCATTTCCAGCACCTGCTCGTTGATCACGTCGTTCACCGTGACGTTGACCTTCGGGTAGCGCGCGCGAAAGGTCTTGAGGATCGGTGGCAGCAGGTTGCCAGCAAACGACGGCATCGCCGCCAGCGTCACCCGCCCTCGCTGCAGGGTGAAACGCTGGCGCATTTCATCCTCGGCGTTGTCCCAGTCAGCAATCAACCGCCGGGCCAGTGGTAGCAGGGACTCGCCCTCCGGGGTCAGCGCAACGTTGCGGGTGGTGCGGCTGAACAGCCGCCCACCGAGCCCGTCTTCCAGCGCCTTGATGGTCAAACTCAACGCCGACTGCGACAGGTGCAGCCGCTCACAGGCCACCGCAAAGCTCAAACTCTGCGCCACTGCCAAAAACGCCCTGATCTGCTTGACTGTCATCACCGTCCCTCACCATGCTGATCACTACCGATTGCTGAGTTTTATCTATCAATCAACCTTAAAAATCAACTTATCAAATCAATCTGATAGAGCAACACTCCACCCCATACGGCTAGCCAGCCGCCCACAAAGAATAAAAGAGGTGCATATGGCAGGTTTCGACAAGCGCGTGAGTTCCTATGAGGAGGCTCTGGCAGGCCTCGAAAACGGTATGACCGTGATCTCTGGCGGCTTCGGGTTGTGCGGTATTCCGGAAAACCTGATCGCCGAGATCAAGCGCAAAGGCACCCGTGACCTGACCGTGGTTTCCAACAACTGCGGCGTCGACGGTTTTGGCCTCGGCGTCCTGCTGGAAGACCGCCAGATCCGCAAAGTGGTCGCCTCCTATGTCGGCGAAAACGCCCTGTTCGAAAAGCAACTGCTGAGCGGCGAGATTGAAGTCGTGCTGACCCCGCAAGGCACCCTGGCGGAAAAAATGCGCGCTGGCGGCGCTGGCATTCCGGCGTTCTTCACCGCCACCGGCGTCGGCACGCCAGTCGCCGAAGGCAAGGAAATCCGTGAATTCAAGGGCCGTCCGTACCTGATGGAAGAGTCCATCACCGGCGACTTCGCCATCGTCAAAGGCTGGAAAGCCGACCACTTCGGCAACGTGATCTACCGCCACACCGCGCAGAACTTCAACCCGCTGGCAGCCACCGCTGGCAAGATCACCGTGGTCGAAGTCGAAGAGATCGTCGAACCCGGCGAACTGGACCCCACACAGATCCACACCCCAGGCATCTACGTCGACCGGGTCATCTGCGGCACGTTCGAAAAACGTATCGAACAACGCACCGTGCGCAAGTGATCCTCGCCCTCAGCCCGAACAGTGGAGAATAAAAAAATGGCTCTTACCCGCGAACAAATGGCTCAGCGCGTCGCCCGCGAAATGAAAGACGGCTACTATGTGAACCTCGGCATCGGCATTCCGACCCTGGTCGCCAACTACATCCCCGAAGGCATGGAAGTCATGCTGCAATCGGAAAACGGCCTGCTCGGCATGGGCGCCTTTCCGACCGACGATAAAGTCGACGCCGACATGATCAACGCCGGCAAGCAGACCGTTACCGCGCGCATTGGCGCCTCGATTTTCTCGTCCGCCGAATCCTTCGCGATGATCCGCGGCGGCCACATCGACCTCACCGTGCTCGGTGCATTTGAAGTCGACGTACAGGGCAACATCGCCTCCTGGATGATCCCCGGCAAACTGGTCAAGGGCATGGGCGGCGCGATGGACCTGGTGGCCGGTGCCGACAACATCATCGTGACCATGACCCACGCCTCCAAGGACGGTGAATCGAAACTGCTGCCGTATTGCAGCCTGCCGCTGACCGGTGCCAATTGCATCAAGCGCGTGCTGACCGATCTGGCCTACCTGGAAATCGAAAACGGCGCATTCATCCTCAAGGAGCGCGCACCCGGTGTGAGCGTCGAGGAAATCGTCAGCAAGACCGCTGGTAAACTGATCGTTCCCGAGCATGTTCCGGAAATGCAGTTCGCCTGAACCGCACCTTGAGGAGAAATTCGATGCAAGACGTTGTGATTGTTGCCGCCACCCGTACCGCCATTGGCAGTTTTCAGGGTTCGCTGGCCAGCATCCCGGCACCGGAACTCGGTGCCGCGGTGATTCGTCAATTGCTCGCACAAACCGGTCTGGCAGCGGATCAGGTCGATGAAGTGATCCTCGGTCAGGTGCTGACCGCAGGCTCCGGCCAGAACCCGGCACGTCAGGCCTCGATCCTTGCCGGCCTGCCGCACGCCGTTCCGGCGCTGACCCTGAACAAGGTCTGCGGCTCGGGCCTCAAGGCCTTGCACCTGGGTGCGCAAGCGATTCGTTGCGGTGACGCCGAGGTGATCATCGCCGGTGGCATGGAAAACATGAGCCTGGCGCCATACGTGTTGCCGGCCGCTCGCACTGGCCTGCGCATGGGCCACGCAAAAATGGTCGATAGCATGATCAGCGACGGCCTGTGGGATGCGTTCAACGACTACCACATGGGCATCACCGCCGAGAACCTGGTGGACAAGTACCACCTGACACGCGAGGAGCAGGACGCGTTCGCCGCCGCTTCGCAGCAAAAAGCCACGGCGGCTATCGCAGCCGGGCGTTTTGCCGACGAGATCACGCCGATCCTGATCCCGCAGCGCAAAGGTGATCCGTTGTCCTTCGCGGTCGACGAACAACCACGCGCCGAGACCACTGCCGAGTCTTTGGCCAAGCTCAAACCGGCCTTCAAGAAAGACGGCAGCGTCACCGCTGGCAACGCCTCTTCGCTCAATGACGGCGCCGCTGCGGTGTTGCTGATGAGTGCCGACAAAGCCAGGCAATTGGGCTTGCCGGTGCTGGCAAAAATCGCCGCCTATGCCAATGCCGGCGTCGACCCGGCGATCATGGGCATTGCTCCCGTTTCCGCGACCCGCCGCTGCCTCGACAAGGCCGGCTGGAACCTCGATCAACTGGACCTGATCGAAGCCAACGAAGCCTTCGCCGCGCAGTCACTGGCGGTCGGCAAAGAGCTGGAATGGGATGCCAGCAAGGTCAACGTCAACGGTGGCGCGATTGCGTTGGGCCATCCGATTGGTGCGTCCGGTTGCCGAGTGCTGGTGTCGTTACTGCACGAAATGATCAAACGTGACGCCAAGAAAGGCCTCGCCACCTTGTGCATCGGTGGTGGTCAGGGCGTGGCCCTGGCGATCGAGCGGGCCTAAACCCGCAGGGGTTCAACAGTCAGCGTGCGGACCCACGATATCCGCTCGCTGACTGGCAACACACCCGGCGCGACTTCGGTGGCGCCGGGTCTTTTTTTGCCTCGCGAACACTGTTTTTCCAGGAACCCGTCCATTAAGAGAAAAGCGCGTCGAACACAAAACCTGTGGCGAGGGAGCTTGCTCCCGCTCGACTGCGAAGCGGTGGTAATCCGGCAATCGCGTTCCATCTGAATGCTCGCGGTGACTGGCTTTAGGGTCGCTTCGCGACCCAGCGGGAGCAAGCTCCCTCGCCACAATGGATCAATCATCCAAAGGTTTGATCAGTCATCCAAAGGCTTGATCAATCATCCAAAGGTTGCGGTGGCGCTGCCGGTTTTGCTCCTTTGCCCTTTTTTCCGCCCTTGACCGGCGCAGCCTCTACGGGTGGCGGCGCAGGTGGCGCTGCCTCTTTCTCGGCGGCTGGAAGCTGGTCAACGGTGGCGAACAGATCCTTGGCTTCGATCGGGCCGAGGTGGTCGAGTTTTTTCTCGCCGTCCTTGCCCACCAGAATGACCTTGGTCTCGCCACTGACGCCCAGTTTCAACTCGCGAATCAGCGCCATGGTAGTTTGTGCATCGAGGTCCTTGCCGTCACGTTGGCCCATGAGATTGACCACGGTGTACAGCACCATATTGCGTTCTTTGAAGGCCTGGCTGTTGGCCGGTTCCGCCAGGGACTTTTTCAGGCTGACCAGTGTCGGGTCGATGCTGCTGGGAGCGATGACAATCAGCGGCCGGGTCCTGCCGCGTTCCTGGGCCAGGGGCGTGTCGTTGTCGGCGGCGAATAGAGGGCCGGCGACAGCGAGCAGAGTTGCAAGGGTCAGTGACCGAATGAGCATGCGCATCTCCTTTTGATTTCCACACTTTATGATTGCGCATCAAGGCGAAAGATCCAGTTCCGTCGCCTGAAATTTCTATCGCCATGCTGCGAAGCTTAGGCGAGTGGGCTTAATCCGCAACCGAATTTCGCGACACGGGTTTAGGCCATTTAGTTTGTCCAGGCTCACACCGCCAAGGCCAAAACACACGGCGCAGGTTTTTATCGCGTACTACACTTTTATTTGTCCCCCATAGGGGGGACGTTGCCAAATCCGGGTCCGTAAGCAGCGGGTTTGTCGAAGAAACCCGCCCATGACGCTGGAGCCAATGGCTACTCGTAATCGTCCTGTGGGGCACTGCCCCACAGTGACGTCATGCAGGACGACTTTTTCGCGTCCAACTCGCCCGGACATGTTGTGTGTCCGGGCATTCGCGTGGCAGACGGTTGGCTTCACAACGCGCCTGCCGTGTCGCCCTGATCATCCATCTGACTGCCGCCTGAAAGGTTGCTGCCTCTGCACACGCCCTCCTTCACCGGTGGTCTTTTTTCAGGAGGAGCAGTTATGGACGAAGCCAAACTCAATGACTTCATGGGCAAGGTGGTTTCCGACATGGGCGGCGCAGCGATGCTCGCGAACATGATCCTGGGCGATGAACTCGGTTTGTACCGGGCGATGGCCGACAGCCAGCCTGTCACCCCTGAAGAACTGGCCAGCAAGACTGGCTGCAATGCACGACTGTTGCGCGAATGGCTCAGTGCTCACGCAGCCTCTGGCTACATGGAGCACGTCAACGGAAAATTCCGCCTGCCAGAAGAACAAGCCCTGGCGCTGGCGATCGAGGACTCACCGGTTTATGTCCCGGGCGGCGCCGCAGTGATTGCCTCGTTTTACCATGACAAAGACAAACTGATCGCCGCCATGCGCGGCAATGGCGCCCTCGCCTGGGGCGATCACCACAGCTGCATGTTCAAAGGCACCGAACGCTTCTTCAGACCCGGCTACCGCGCACACCTGGTCGGCGAGTGGTTACCTGCGCTTGAAGGCGTGGTGGACAAACTGAAAGCCGGGGCCAAGGTCGCGGATGTCGGTTGCGGCCACGGCGCTTCAACGGTGGTCATGGCCAAAGCGTTCCCGGCCTCCAATTTTGTCGGCTTCGACTATCACGCGCCATCCATCACCACGGCCACCCAACGTGCTGAAGAAGGTGGCGTGGCCGATAGTGCTCGCTTCGTTCAGAGTACCGCCAAGAACTTTCCGGGCAATGACTACGATTTGATCTGCTACTTCGATTGCCTCCACGACATGGGCGACCCGGTGGGCGCTGCCAAACACGCCTATCAGGCGCTCAAGCCCGACGGGACGGTGCTGTTGGTGGAGCCGTATGCCAATGATCATCTCGACGAAAACGCGACCTCGGTAGGACGGTTGTTCTACGCCGCGTCGACGTTCATCTGCACGCCTAACTCGTTGTCTCAGGAAGTCGGCCTGGGGCTCGGGGCTCAAGCGGGGGAAGCACGGCTGCGGGATGTATTCACCCAGGCCGGATTCACGCATTTCCGCCGGGCAGCAGAGACACCGTTCAACCTGATTCTGGAGGCGCGTAAATAATCGCGGGAGTATGCCTCGGGCATGGCGCTGAGAGGGGCAGCGCCATGCCGGGGATCAAAACACTAATTTGTAGCCGATAAACACCAGCATGACCGCCAGGCAAGGACGCAGCACACCATCAGAAATACGCCCGGACAAATGACTGCCCACGTAGATTCCCGGCAACGACCCCATCAGCAGGAAACCCAACAGGTGCCAATCCATGTTGCCCATGCTCGCGTGCCCCAATCCTGCAACCAGGGTCAGCGGTACGGCGTGGGCGATTTCTGTGCCGACCAAGCGTCTGGTCGGCAGGAACGGGTACAGGATAAACAGTGCGACAGTCCCCAGGGCGCCAGCACCGATGGACGTCAATGCGACCATCAGGCCGAGTAGCGCGCCGGTAACGACGGTCAGCAGGTTCAGGTTGCGGTTACTCAAATGGTAATGGTCGCCCGCATGTTTCTGGGCAAACGCCAGCAGCTGGCGTTTGAAGAAAATCGCCAGCGCCGTCAGCAACAGCACAATCCCCAGGGCCTGTTTGATAATCGCATTGGTCGTTTGCGGATCGGTATTGAGGTACTTCAGGAACACCAGGGTCAGGGCGACCGCAGGCACGCTGCCCAGCGTCAGCCAGCCGGTAATTTTCCAGTCAATGTTCCTGTGTTTTTGATGTACCAGCACACCACCGGACTTGGTGATCGCGGCGTACAGCAAATCCGTCCCGACGGCGGTGGCCGGATTGATACCGAACCATAGAAGAATCGGCGTCATCAACGAGCCTCCCCCCACACCGGTCATTCCGACAACGAACCCGACAACCAAGCCTGCGACTACAAAACCCAAATTACCGAAGTCCATTGCCATACCCTGCAAACCAGCGCGACGACTAAAAATCTCGCGGGCAGCATAGCGATTTTTCTTATAACTACTTATACCAATGTGATCTGACTTTATAACTTTCGGCAATTCAACCTTGACCGTCGGGCTGACGCATCGGCCCGTTTTGATATTTTTATTTTCACACATTTGATTTATGAAATAAAACGTGTCATTTATACATTCCATGGACACGCAACCCGCTGCACCCCCTCGCCAGACCGGAAGGCATTCACCCCCAAACACCCTATCCACGGAGTCAACAATATGAACAAGACCGGACTTCTGGCTGCTCTGGCATTTTGCGCCGTCAGCACCCTGGCCCACGCCGACGAAGACAGCTTGCGTATCGGTATCGAAGCTGCCTACCCGCCGTTCTCCTTCAAGACCCCGGAAGGCAATATCAGCGGGTTCGACTACGACATCGGCAACGCCCTGTGCGAAGAAATGAAGATCAAATGCCAGTGGGTTATCCAGGAATTCGACGGGATGATCCCCTCGTTGAAAGTGCGCAAGATCGACGCGGTGCTGTCGTCGATGTCGATTACCGACGACCGCCTGAAGTCAGTCGACTTCAGCGAAAAGTACTACCACACCCCCGGCAAGTTCGCGGCTAAGGCCGGCCAGGCGATCAATGACCCGAAGGTCGATCTCAAAGGCAAGAAACTCGGTGTGCAACGCTCCTCCACCTACGACCGTTACGCCACCGAGCAACTGGCGCCCGCCGGCGTCGAGGTGGTGCGTTACTCCTCGCAAAATGAAGCCTTCCTGGACCTGGCCTCGGGCCGACTGGACGCCACCCTCGCCGACATCGTCAACACCAACGAGAGCTTCATCAAGACCCCGGCCGGTAACGGCTTTGCCTTGGTAGGACCGGACATCAATGACCCGAAATACTTCGGCCGGGGCGCCGGGATTGCGCTGCGCAAAGGCGATACCGCGAACGCGGCACGCCTGAACACGGCGATTGACGCGATCCGTGCCAACGGCAAGTACCAGCAGGTCATGGCCAAGTACTTCGCGTTCGATATCTACGGCGAATAAGCCTTCCTGTAACGCTGGCGTCGGTCTTGCGCCGACGCCGCTTTTCTTGCTGGTCCCGCGCGCCTGCCGGCGCTTCGGGTGAGGAACTTCATCATGCTTCACGGCTACGGATCGAGCATTCTCGATGGCGCCTGGCTGTCGATCAATCTGGCTCTGAGCTCCATGGCACTGGCCATTACCCTGGGCCTGATCGGCGCGGCGTTTCGCCTCTCGCCGCTCAAATGGTTGTCGACGCTGGGCGAAGGCTACACCACAGTGATTCGCGGTATCCCCGACCTGGTACTGATTCTGCTGATTTTCTACGGCGGCCAGGACCTGGTGAATCGCATCGCCCTCGGGCTCGGTTACACCCACTACATCGACATCAACCCGTTTGTGGCGGGTGTCTGCACCATGGGTTTCATTTTCGGTGCCTACCTCTCGGAAACCTTTCGCGGCGCCTTCATGGCGATCCCGCAAGGTCAGGCTGAAGCCGGTGCGGCCTATGGCATGAGCAGCGCCCAGGTGTTCTGGCGGATTCTGGTGCCGCAGATGATTCGCTTCGCGATCCCCGGCTTCACCAACAACTGGCTGGTGCTGACCAAATCCACGGCGTTGATATCGGTGATCGGCCTGCAGGACATGATGTTCAAGGCCAAGAACGCTGCCGACGCGACCCACGAACCCTTTACGTTTTTCCTCGCGGTGGCGGCGCTGTACCTGGTGCTGACCAGCGTCTCGTTGCTGGTGCTGCGCGCATTGGAAAAACACTACTCGGTCGGCATCAAAGCCGCCGTTCTGTGAGTGGGAGCGAACCGACCATGCTCGACTACAACCTGATCTGGGAAAACCTGCCGCTGTATTTCAGTGGCGCGTTATTGACCCTCAAAGTACTGCTGATTTCCCTGGCTTTTGGCCTGATGCTGGCCGTTCCGCTGGCGTTGATGCGAGTCTCCCGCTCGCCGCTGATCAACTTCCCGGCCTGGCTCTACACCTACGCCATTCGTGGTACGCCGATGCTGGTGCAGCTGTTTTTGATCTATTACGGCCTGGCGCAGTTCGAAGCGGTACGCCAAAGCGTGCTCTGGCCGTACCTGTCCAGCGCGACCTTTTGCGCCTGCCTGGCCTTTGCGATCAACACCAGTGCCTATAGCGCAGAGCTGCTGGCCGGCAGTCTGAAGTCCACCCCCAACGGCGAGATCGAAGCCGCCAAGGCGATGGGCATGTCACGCCTGACCCTGTACCGCCGCATTCTGCTGCCGTCGGCCCTGCGCCGGGCGTTGCCGCAGTACAGCAATGAAGTGCTGATGATGCTGCAGACCACCAGCCTGGCGTCGATCGTCACCCTGGTCGACATCACCGGTGCGGCGCGCACGGTCAGCTCGCGGTTCTACCTGCCGTTCGAAGCGTTCATCACTGCCGGCCTGATCTACCTGGCCCTGACCTTCATTCTCGTGCGCCTGTTCAAGCTCGCCGAACGTCACTGGCTGGCGTACCTGGCCCCACGCAAGCACTAAGGAAGTCCCATGGAACACATCCACTACGTTTTGCCCTGGAGCGCCTGCGGCACTGAACGCACGCTGTCGCTGTTTAGATTTGGCAGCGGCTCACGCAAGGCCTACATCCAGGCGTCCCTGCACGCCGACGAACTGCCTGGCATGCGCGTCGCCGTCGAGCTCAAGCGCCGTCTGCGCGAGCTGGAATTACAAGGCCGCCTGACCGGCGTGATCGAACTGGTGCCGATGGCCAATCCGATCGGCATCGGGCAAATGTTCCAGGCCACCCATCAAGGGCGCTTCGAGTTCAACAGCGGCAAGAACTTCAACCGTGACTTCCCGGAGCTGGCCGAAGCCGTGGCCGTGCACCTGAAGGGCCAACTGGGCGAGGATGCCGAGGCCAACGTGGCGCTGATCCGGCGCGCCATGATCGAGGTCATTGCCGACATGCCGCTGGCCGAATCGGAACTCGACGGCCTGCGCCGCCTGCTGTTACAGCACGCCTGCGACGCCGATGTGGTGCTGGACCTGCACTGCGATTTCGAGTCGATCATGTTGCTGTATGCCCTGCCGCAAAACTGGCCGCGCCTGCGTTCACTGGCTGCACGCCTGAACGCCGAAGCCGTTCTGCTGGCCGAGGACGCCGGCGGCAATGCCTTCGATGAAGCCTGCGCGATCCCCTGGTTACGCCTGGCCGAGCTGTTCCCGCTGGCGAACATTCCACTGGCCTGCGTGGCGACCACCATCGAACTGCGCGGCATGGCCGACACCGAACGCGAGCCGTGCGTGGCCAGTGCCGAGCAAATCCTCGGCTACCTGGCCGAACAGGGCCTGATCAGCGGCGACTGGCCAGACGCGCCGGCCACCTGCTGCGATGCGACGCCCTTCGCCGGTGCGCAATACGCCTATGCGCCACACCCCGGTGTGGTGAGTTTTCTGCAACCGCTGGGTGCCCGGGTCTCGATCGGCGACCCGTTGTTCGAAGTGATCGACCCGCTGACCGATCGCCACAGCGTGGTGAAGGCCAGCACCGACGGCATCCTTTATGCCCGCGAACGCCTGCGCTTTGCCCAACCGGGCTTGTGGCTGGCCAAGGTCGCAGGCTCTACCCCCATTCGCCAGGGTCGCTTGCTCAGCGACTGACTCAAGAGAACCGACACCATGAACACACTTGAAATTCAGGACCTGCACAAACGCTACGGCACCCACGAAGTGCTCAAGGGCGTGTCCCTGGAAGCCAAAGCCGGCGACGTGATCAGCATCATCGGCTCCAGTGGCTCGGGTAAAAGCACCTTCCTGCGCTGCATCAACCTGCTGGAGCAACCCAACTCGGGCAACATCCTGCTCAATGGCGAGCAGCTGAAACTGGTCGCCAACAAGACCGGCGGGCTCAAGGCCGCCGAGCCAAAACAGCTGCAGCGCATGCGCTCGCGGCTGGCAATGGTGTTTCAGCATTTCAACCTCTGGTCGCACATGAGCGCCCTTGAAAACGTCATGGAAGCGCCGGTGCATGTGCTGGGCCTGGACAAGAAACTCGCCCGGGAAAAAGCCGAGCACTACCTGAATAAAGTCGGCGTGGCCCATCGCATGGGCGCTTATCCGGCGCACATGTCGGGTGGCGAACAGCAGCGCGTGGCGATTGCGCGTGCGTTGGCGATGGAGCCGGAAGTGATGTTGTTCGATGAACCGACCTCGGCGCTCGACCCGGAACTGGTTGGCGAAGTGCTTAAAGTCATGCAGGACCTGGCCCTGGAAGGTCGGACCATGGTGGTGGTGACCCACGAAATGGGTTTTGCCAGGGAGGTGTCGAACCAACTGGTGTTCCTGCACAAAGGCCAGGTCGAAGAACGTGGCAACCCGCGTGAAGTGCTGGTCAACCCACAGTCCGAACGCCTCCAGCAGTTCTTGGCCGGCAGCCTGAAGTAAGCCGCTTGCCGACCGTTCCGGGTGCTGCACGCCAACGGTCGGCTTCGGATACACTGGCGCGCACTCATGTCAGGGACCAGACCTGGTCCCTTCCAACCTCCTGCGGATGTTGAGCCGGTTATGCCTACTCCTTCGAAAAACACCACGGTCTACGCCGCGCCGGTCATGCGCAAACTGGCAGAAATTCTTGCCGACTTGCAGCCGTCACTGCGCAAGGTGGCAGACTTCATCCTGCGTCATCCGCTGAAGGCCGCGACACTCACCATTGAAGAGATGGCCCTGGAAACTGCCACCTCACCGGCGGCGGTCAACCGTCTGGCCAAGGCGTTGGACCTGGGCGGTTACAGCGGCATGAAAGCCGAGCTGGTCGCGACCTTGCAGCAGATGGTCTCCCCGGTGGACAAACTGCGTAACGAGCTGGCGCACCGCCCCGGTGGTGCGTTCGGGCTGCACGAGCAAATCCAGAGCGCCACCAGCAACCTCGGCACCGCCGGCACCAACAATCACCCCGACACCTTCGAAGCCGTGGTCACCTGCCTGATCGAGGCGCGCAAGATCTACATCCTCGGGTTTGGCAACAGTGTCTACATGGCTGGTCTCGCGGCCTCGACACTGATGCCGTTCTGCGCCGACGCCACGGCGATCAGCATGGAAGGCGGCAACGAAAACGCCGCCTATCGACTGGCTGCGATTACCGATCAGGACGTGCTGCTGGCGATCTCGCTGCCGCGCTATTCCCTCGACACCCTGCAGCTGTCGCGCTTTGCCCATGAGCGTGGCGCGACGGTATTGGCGATCACCGACTCGCCCGCCTCGCCGTTGACTCACATTGCTCAGCACGTGCTGTTTGCGCCAGCCGACCACCCGGTGCTGACCAGTTCCAACATCGCGGTACTGGCGCTGATCGAAGGCCTGGTTGCCGGCGTGATGGCGCGTAATAAAGAAGCGGTGAAGCTGGCGACCGAACTCACCGAAAGCGTGATGAATTACCTGCACATTCCCGGCAGCAGCAAAACCTCGAAGAAATGAGGCAGCGCGTCACAGCCACCAGCGCAACAGAAAAAAGAACCCCATGCTCAGCAGCATGCTGATCAGGGTACTGCGGGTGTAGAGCACCAGGCCGATGGCGACCAGTGAACTGATCAGGTACGGATTGTCGTACTGCAGATTCAGTTGATGGTCGGGCATGAACACGATCGGCCCGCAGATCGCCGTGAGCATGCCGGGCACCGCAAATCCGAGAAATTGCCGCGCGTTGCTGCTCAGGCGCACGGGCAACCGTGGTTCAAGGAACACATAGCGGTTGAGAAAAACCAGCATGCCCATTCCGAAAATAACCGCCCAGACCATCATGTGCGCGCTCCATAAAACTTGTTGCAGACAAACCCGGCACTCATCCCCAGCAAGCCGGCCAGCACCAACGCCGAGCCCAAGTGCCAGTAGTTGAAGAGCACCGAGCAGAACAGCGAAACCGCCACGCAGACGACCGTCGGAACGTTGCGCACCACGGGGGTGATCAACGCGATAAACGTGGCCGCGATGGAAAAATCCAGTCCCAGGCGTTCAAGGCCCGGAATGCTGCTGCCCAGCACAATCCCGGCGAGGGTGAAGAGGTTCCATGCCACATAAAAGGTCAGGCCCACCCCGAGGGCGTACCAGCGATTGAACTGCCGTTGGTCAAATTGACTGGTCAGCGCGAACAGCTCGTCGGTGAGCAAAAAGCCCAGCCCTACCCGCCAGCGACCCGGCAACGGCGAAACCACCGGACGCATGCTCATGCCGTACAGCAGGTGTTGCGAGGTCAGCAGCAAGGTGGTCAGCAGAATAGAGAAAATCCCGGCGCCGCCCTTGAGCATCCCGATCGCGACCAACTGCGCAGCACCCGCAAAGACGATGCTCGACAAGCCCTGGCCTTGCAGTGGAGTGAGGTTGGCCTCAATGGCCATCGAACCCGCCAACAGCCCCCATGGCGCAGTCGCCAGGGACAAGGGCATGATGGCAGCGGCACCGCGCAAGAAAGCACTGCGCGGCAATAGATTGTCAGACATAGCGCTCTACAACGAAGGAAAGATCGCTAACTGTGTCAGTCGATCAGCGCCCTGTCTTGAACAATCTTGCGTAATTGCACATCCAGGCGCAGGCAGGTGATTGAGCACTGACCGGTAAAAAGTACTGCTCGATAAACATTGCAGCGACAGGAGATGGTCTATTTTTAATGGGTGTCGACTTCGGGTCGTTTGAGCGCAGGTGAACCTTATCGCCGGATGGCCGGTCGATAGGTGCAGCCCAGCCAGGTTGCCGGTGACCCCGTCGGTGGTAGCAACTGGCCCGTTTTATTCGCTGGAGAACGCTCCCTTGATAACGACCCGACGCATGGCCACGCTTAAAGCCTGGGGCGCCCACGGTTTTACCGCAACCGGCGTGGTGACCGCCTTCCTGGCGACCCTCGCCTTGTTCGATAACCAGCCCAGGGCCTGCCTGCTGTGGCTGGGCGTGGCGCTGATCGTCGACGGTGTGGACGGCGCGCTGGCGCGCAAGGTGAATGTGCAAACGGTACTGCCGCATCTCGACGGCTCCATACTGGATCTGGTCATCGACTACCTGACCTACGTGTTCATCCCGGCCCTGTTCATCTACCGTTACATCGACTTGCCAGCCTACACCCCGCTGCTGACCACCTCGGTGATCCTGGTCTCGTCGCTCTATTGCTTCTGCAACGTCAACATGAAGAGCAAGGACAATTACTTCCAGGGTTTCCCCGCTGCGTGGAACGTCGTCACCCTGTGCCTCTACATCATTGCGCCGACACCCTGGCTGACGCTGCTCACCATCATTGGCCTGGCGCTGTTGACGGTGACCCGGATGAAGTTCCTGCACCCGTTTCGCGTGCGGCGGTTCATGCCGATCAACATTGCCGTGACGTCCATCTGGTTGCTGTGCAGCCTGTCACTGATCCTCAACCATCCGACCGCCAACCCTTGGGTCATGGGGCTGTGGCTGGCGATGTCAGCTTACTTTCTGGGGATCTGTATCTGCCGCTCGGCCGCAGACTGGCTTGAGCGCACTCACCATTAATGGAGGCATGAATGCCTATCCATATCGTGCAACTGGGCACGCCCCGTACACCCCATGAAGGGCTGCGCCTGGGCACAGTCCGTCGCCCACCGCGCGGCGTTCCGAAAGCCGAATTCGCCAGCCGCGACTTCTACGACACCTGGCTCCCCGCCCTGTCGCCCAGCGCGGAGCTGGTAACAGAAGCCAAAGCCGCGGAAGACGAAAAAGACTGGGAAGCCTTTCGACGTAAATTCAAGGCCGAAATGAACCACCCTGCCCCCAGCCAACTGCTCGATTTGCTGGCCGCCCTGTCCCATCAAACGTCGCTGGCCATCGGCTGCTACTGCAAGGAAGAACGCCACTGCCATCGCTCGGTGTTGCGGGAGCTGTTGATTGCTCGCGGGGCACAGGTTGCAGCGCTTGAAGAGGTGTAGTTGGGTGTTTGCTTCGAGGGGCGTTGGCGACGGGATGTGAGCGGCAGAGTTCGGATGTGGATTCAACCGGTCGATGGGAGATGTATCCAGGCGAGACAGTTGAAGAGCATCTGTCGGCAACCCGGACGACGGCAAGCGATACGCTACACTTCCCAGGCTCTGCCGCGGCACCTGAGGTGCCAAACCCTTGTCTCCTGATCTGGAGGTATCCAATGAGCGCTAACAACATACTCACTTCCTTCACCGGCTGGGCCGCAACGGCGGCCGGCGCTCCACTGGAGCGCTATAGCTACGACCCTGGTCCATTGGGGGAAGAGGAGGTAGAAGTCGCCGTGGAGTATTGCGGCGTCTGCCACTCCGACCAGTCGCTGATCGATAACGAATGGGGCATCAGCCAGTATCCCTTTATCCCCGGCCACGAGGTGGTCGGCAGTATCGTGCGAGTCGGCGCACAGGTACGTGGTCTCGATGTGGGGCAACGGGTGGGCATTGGTTGGTACAAGGGCAGTTGCATGCATTGCTCCTCGTGTATCGGAGGCTCGCACCATCTGTGCGGCACCGTCCAACCCACCATAGTCGGCAGCAACGGAGGCTTCGCCGACCGCCTGCGTTCGCACTGGGCCTGGGCCCTTCCAATACCGAGCGGACTCGACCCGGCCATGGCAGGCCCGCTGTTCTGCGCCGGCTCGACGGTGTTCAACCCGCTGGTGGAATTCGACGTCAAGCCCACCGACCGGGTCGGCGTGGTGGGCATCGGCGGCCTCGGTCATCTGGCACTACGCTTCCTCAACGCCTGGGGCTGCGAAGTCACGGCCTTTACCTCGTCATTGAGCAAGCAGGACGAAGCCAGGCGCCTGGGCGCGCACAACGTAGTCGCCTCGACCGACAGTAACGCGCTGAAGTCCATCGCCGGTACTTTGGATTTCCTGCTGGTCACCGCCAACGCCGACCTCGACTGGCCAGCCATGCTCGGAACCCTGCGCGGCAAGGGCCGCCTGCATTTTGTTGGCGCCGTGCCTGGCGCTATTCCAGTGCACGTGTTCAATCTGCTTCCCCAACAAAAGAGCCTGTCCGCCTCGCCGGTTGGCTCGCCCAGTACCACAGCGACCATGCTGGAATTCTGCGTACGCCATCAAATCCTGCCGCAGGTCGAGCACTTCCCCATGAGCCGGGTCAACGAAGCCATCGATCACCTGCGCAGTGGCAAGGCTCGTTATCGCATCGTGCTGGATGCCAGTAAATGACAGTCTGGCGCGTCGGGTGCGCCAAAACACCCCCTTTACTGGCTCGAACGGAGAAGGCACCGGCCTCTCCGTTTGCCTTGCATAGTTCATCAATGGATGGTTTGCGATCATCTAGAAACTTCGGGGGGATGCAAAAAACTAAAGGGGGAAGGTATGGTTTAAGAGGCCTTTTGTCTCACGTGAGATATCCGCGTTGGGTCGGTTACGATCCCGCACGACTGGCGGCAATCGGCCAGAAACAGCCAGTGACGAAAGACAGCAGACTGCCAGAACGAGCCATCCGGATTCTGCCCTCTTCTACACCAACAGTTCTATAGATCTAAAGACAGAAACCTTTTTGCATCGCCCCGAAAAGCGCGGTCTGGACTCTGGTGATCCGGCCTGTTCTGATACTCAAAACTTGGCAGCAACTACGTAGGCCCCATGATCTTCTTCGAACTCGAAGTTACTGACATCTCAGCCCTCAATGATGGCGATTTGCGTGAACTTGTCGCTCGCCTGTGCGAGGCAGAGTTAATTCAACAAGGTATGCCACCTTCGGGCGTTACTTGGGGAGGCGCTCAGGAGGCCGCAGATGGAGGACTAGATGTGAAAGTGGAGAGTGCGCAGGCAATCCCTAGTCCCAATTTCGTGCCCAGAGAAAACACGGGGTTTCAAGTCAAGAAGCATTCGATGGGCAGATCGGCGTGCAAGAAGGAGATGGAAGAGAAAGGAAAGCCTAAGGCGGTCATCAAGATTCTCGCTGCTCTGAAGGGTGCTTACATAATTGTCAGCGGCAAGGACGACTGTTCAGAAAAAATGGTGTCCGAGCGCCTGAGTGGAATGAGAGAGGCCGCGGGCCTCTTACAGGACAAGGAGGATCTTCTCCTAGACTTCTATGGCCGAGACCGCCTTTTTAACTGGCTGAGGCGGCACCCTAGTGTTGCTCTATGGGTTCGCTCCCGTCTGGGCAAACCCTTGGCCGGTTGGAGGCCCTATGGCCGGTGGGCCGCAACACCACTGGATCAAGATGATGAGTTCCTCGTCGACGATCACCTTTGTGTGACTGATGCAAACTCTAGTTCAAAAGAGCCGATATCTGCATCTGCGGGAATCCAACTGATTCGTGACAGATTAAGAAAGCTGGGTAGCACGGTGCGAATCACGGGTCTATCAGGGGTCGGCAAGACTCGGTTCGCTCAAGCGCTTTTCGAAACTAGCGTTGGCAGCGAGGCGCTTCCTGCAAGTGATGTGATTTACGCCGACCTCGGGAATGACCTTACACCTACTGCCTCAGAACTAGTCGCCTACCTAATAGCCAACGATTTTGCAACCTATCTGGTATTAGACAACTGCCCACCAGACGTGCATCGGAACCTCCAAAAGCAAGTCGCCCAAAACGGCGCGAAACTGCACCTTCTCACCATCGAATACGACATCTCCGATGACAGGCCTGAAGAGACCGAAGTTGTTCACCTAGAGCCTACTAGTGAGGCAACGGTATCAAAGCTTGTAGAAAAGAGACTTCCCGACCTTGGCCACATCAACTCGAATAAAATTGCTGAATTCTCAGGCGGCAATGCGCGCGTTGCGCTGGCACTCGCCAGCAGAGTGAGCGCGGACGAGACGTTGTCAAACTTCTCAGATGAAGATCTCTTCCGAAGATTATTCATACAGCGCAAAGGGGCTTCAGCAGATCTACTGCAAAGCGCCGAAGCATTGGCTCTCGTATATTCATTCAACGTTGCTCGCTCAGAACTTAATGACGAGCTAGGCATCTTGGGAGCAATCGCCGGTTTAAGTCGGCAGGTCTTACTCCGCAGCCAAGCTGAGCTACTTCGCCGACAATTGGTGCAACAACGAGGAAACTGGCGAGCGATTCTTCCGCATGCGTTAGCTAACCGATTAGCGAAGCGGGCGCTCGAGAATATCTCTGCAGACGACATAAATGCAGAACTCTTTAAAGCTGAAAATCTTCGCCTGTTTCAGTCATGCGCCCATCGTATGGGTTATCTCCATGACTTCAAGCCCGCACGAGAGTTAGCCTCTACCTGGATCCAGCCAGGCGCGCCACTGCATAACATCGCTTCCTGTAGCGAAAAACTCCTTGTGGTTCTGGATCACGTCGCGCCTGTATTTCCAAATGTAGTATTACGCGCAATCGAGTATGCATCTGCAACGCCCGGATTTGCCTCTCGCGATAATGGTAGCTTCATTCGACTCGTGCGGCTTTTGTGCCATCTTGCGTATGAAGATGAGACCTTTGATCAAGCAGCAGAAATACTTCTGAAGTTTGCCGAGACAGAAAGACCCGAGGAGAATAACAACAGCATTGTCGGACAAATGCGACAACTCTTCTCCCTGTACCTTTCCGGAACTGAGGCCACGCCGGAGCGGCGACAGGCATTTATCCAAAAGCTGATCAATTCAGAAGCTCCGAGGCACCGAGAGATTGCCAGCAAGCTTCTACATTCCGCCTTTGAAGCAACTCATTGGTCATCATTTGCTTCCTTTCACTTTGGGGCGCGCAAGAGAAGTTCTGGCTGGCAACCCAAGACCCAAGGCGAGAAAGTTGCGTGGTACGTCGGTTTCATCCGATTGCTTCGACCGGCTTTGAGCTCAGCCCGAGAAGAGGACTCGAATTGGGCGAAGTCGCTCCTGGCAAGCCACTTCCGAGGACTTTGGTCTTTTGTCGGTTGTTTCGAAGCACTCGAAGAAATCATTCAGGCCCATGGACGCAACGGGGAATGGCCGGAGATGTGGATCTCGATCAAACAGACCATTAACTTCGATAGTGATCAACATGCTCCAGAGATGCTCGCTCGACTTGAGGTTCTTGAAAAACTGACTGCTCCTACCGATCTTTACTCTGAAATTGAAGCATATGTCTTGACTGATGCATGGGAGCATGCCGAAGTCCGCGGTGGGAATTTCGAGGAGAGTGCAAAAAAAATCAGCGATAAGGTCACCACGCTGGGGATTCTTACATCATCTAATTTGGAATACCTGGATCGGCTGGGCGCTAAACTTTGGAAGTCGTGTTCACAATCTCTTTGGGGGTTTGGCAAAGGACTAGCGGCTGGAAGCGCAGATCGATTTTCGCTATTCGAACTGCTTGTAGCATCTTTCCAAACGCATCGACCAGAACAATTCGGCCTGGACCTTATGGAAGGCTTTATCAGAGGCATCCACGATGTAGACCCTCACTTGGCGCACGAAATATTGGAGCGTGCCGTGGAAATTTCCGCCCTGAAACCTTATGCAGTAAGCCTCCTTTGCGCTGTCCCAATCGCCCCGTGGATATCAGGGAGGCTGCTGGGGCTAGCGCAAGAAGGGAACCTTGAGGCTTGGCGTTTTGAGCGAATAAGTTATGGGCGGATACACGAGGTTATTTTGGATGGAGATTTGGCCCTCCTCCTTTCCAGTATCAACGCACTGAAAAAAGGCTACCTTTCAGTGCTTCAGATATTGTCCATGCGTTTTTTTGAACAAGATCGTCACAAATACTCTCCGACTGAAAACCTTCGCTCTGTTGGCCGAGCTGCTCTACGAAGCCTCGTCTCGGCACACAGAGATGAGTTTCAACACTCTCAGCTACATGGTGTTCCCCGCGTCCTCGAGGAAGTCTTCAGCACGTCGACACCAGAAAGTGAAGTCAAGGAAATAGTTGAGTTGCTGTGCGCAGGAATAGCGACGCACCGTCTCTATAGCTTTGCGTTGGAGGAAATAATTAATGCATTGATAAAGAAATATCCGGAATTGATCCTCGATACAGTTTTTAATGGACGGGACGAAGAAAAGGCACTAGCGTTCATGATTTTTAGAAATCGAGCAGGTAGGGAACAATTGACTTTAAATACAATCCCTTGCGATCAAATTTTGGCTTGGTGCGGTGGCATCCAAGAGCGTATTGCGAAAGTTGCCAGTGCGGTACACGCATATTCTGAGAGCAAGTCCACCAATGCATCGATTGAAAGTCCAAATAGAACCAATCTTAGTGAACATATTAAATTCATTATGGAGGCGGCAGACGACAAACGGGCTATTGTTGAGATTATTTTCCACGGAGCATTTCCTGACAGCTGGTCGGGCTCACTGGCCGAGATCCTTGAGACTCGTTCCATCGCGTTTGCAGAGCTGTTGAACTACCCCTCTCCGGAAGTGCGATCCCTTGCTAAAACCAAGCTAGGTCTTCTCCAGCAAAGAACTAAGTTAGAGCGAGAGAGAGAAGCTGCAGATGATAATGAACGCGAGCAACGCTTTGAGTAATCATCTGCGCTCTCAACGACTTGTGAAAAGGGACAGACTTATTTATCTGCCATAAGCATCAACACAATGAAAAAATAAACCCGCCCACTTTTTCTCGCCTTAGCTTAATCGTTAGGCTTTAGACAACCATCACCACTGAATTCAGACAAATGAAAAATAGACTAAGAGCATTTGCTCTAACTGTAGTTGTTCTAGCCCCGATAGTCCTTTACCTTTCGAAATTCCACGGTGGTCTAACAGATGAGCACGTGCGTTGGGGAGAGCTTGGTTCATATCTGAGCGGTATATATGGAAGTCTAGCCCTCCTCGTGCTGGCATACACTACGCATCTCACTCAAACACAATTCAAACGCCAGAATGAAGACAGCATTTTTTACAAGTTATTCGACTCTCTCCAATACAGAATTCAGCACAGTTCAATTACCATAAACGGTAACGAATTCTCAGCTCACAAGAGCCTGAAGTATATTGCAGATAGGATTCACAAGGAGCTTTCCGCCGAGGCTGTCGAAATTGGCCGTATGCTTCTGTGCAAGGAGCCGGAAAATGTAGCAAATGTTCACTATACGAAGTTGTTCGAGGCGCTCAAAGGGCGGAACTGGATCGAGACATTCGAAGAAGACCGCACAGCTTTCATTGCTGATATCACTGCACAAGGACACTTCAATGGGCGCTGGGAGCAATTGAAACACTACATTGGGTCTCGTGGCGAAGAATCGGAATCAATAAAGGAGGCGCTGCGAGCGACAGGTAGTGTTAACTTCTACAAGATTCCATTCAAGGATCGTCAACAGCACTATACAGCCGCGCTCCGCAGAGTACTGAAAGATCACGGCGAATTTCTGGATGGATATTTAAGCACCATTATCTATATCGCCGAAGTATGCGCGGCGAGCACAAATCCGCCTCAGTACGCGCGATATGCTCAATCGCAACTCACGCGCTACGAGGTAGTAATACTCTTCTACTTGCTTGCTGGGAGCGATGAAAAAGTCGTCGGGGCGGATAATCTGAAAACCCTTGGTTTGCTGAATCGCCTCCGGACATTTGATTGTCAAGGCTTAATGATCGATTTGCCGAGTGAAGAACAAATTGATAGAGAAATCGGTGCAATTTTTTCGGCTGAAGCCTAACCGATGATTCCACCAGGCCTGCGTGAAAGCAGCGCACGCCTGGGAAATAAACCGTTAGTCAGCGTCTGCAATGGGTTGTAATGCAGTCAGTGATGACAGTCAGCTTTTTGATTGGCTCAACGCCGTCACTCAGCCCTCGCCAAACGACTTGCAGAGTCAACCCACCCCCTGCAATCCAGTTTTGATCAGCGGTAACGCGCGTTTCCGGTCCAGACTCTCGCCAAAGCCACGGATCATCTGCAACAACGACTTCACCCGCAGCGGCAGATTCCCGGCCGGGTACACCGCGTGCATCTGCGGACTTTCGCCGCTGCTGGAGGTGAGCATGTACTCGGGGCAGACCCGGAGCAGGCGCCCCGCTTCCACTTCGGGCTCTGCGATCCAGTCCGCCAGACGGGCGATCCCGACACCCGCCAGGGCCGCCTGGAACACCGCCGAACCGGAGTTGAAGCGAAACTTGGGATCAGCCCGAAAGCTGATGGCCTGCGTCTCACTGCGAAAATTCCAGTCTTTTAGAATCCGCGGCGCCGTGTGCAGGATCAGCGAGTGCGCCTCCAGCGCTTCGATGGAGTCGGGCGTCCCGCGCCGCTCCAGGTACCCGGGGCTGGCGTACAGATAACGTGAATAACTCCAGAGCGCAAAGCCGATCAGGTCACTGGATTGCGGATACCCGCCACGAATCGAGAAGTCCAGTTTGCTCTTGGCCGGGTCGATGGTTTCATCGGTGAAAATCCCATCGACGTTCACGTCTGGATAACGCTCACCGTATTGCGCGATCAGCCGGGGCAATACCCCGTGGCCGAGAAACTCGGGGGCGGAAAAGCGCACCCAGCCGTAGGCCTGGCCGCTGATTCCGGCCAGGTCTTCATCCGCCTCACGTTGCAGATCCAGCATTTTGTAGGCGTGGGGCAACAAGCGCTCACCCGCCTCGGTCAAGCTCACGGCATTGGACGAGCGATTGAACAACTTGACCCCGACGCTTTCCTCCAGGGCTTGAACGGCGCGGGTCAGCGAACTCGGGGAACGCCCCAGCGAGCGTGCCGCCGCGACAAAACTGCGCTTGCGAGCCACCGTCGCAAAGGCTTCAAGCTCCCCCAACATATCCAGTGCCATTCACCACCTCATTGCACTTTTCACAATGTGGCATTGCAACACAAAAAAAGCCGTTCCGTTAACCTTCCCGCTCAATCCACACCGCTGGACCTTCACCACTCCTTCATCGTCAGGGCCTGAATTCATGATCGATATTGTCATCCTTTGCGTGTTCGCCTTTGCTGCCGGCCTGATTGATGCGGCGGTCGGCGGCGGCGGACTGATCCAGATACCTGCGCTGTTCAACGTGCTGCCCACGGCGCAACCCGCGGCACTGCTGGGTACCAACAAGGTCGCGGCAGCCTGCGGCACCGCATTCGCGGCCCGGTCTTTCGTGCGCAAGGTGGTGATCGACTGGAGGCTGGTGATTCCCGCTGCCTGTGCGGCCTTCGTCATGTCCTTCTTCGGCGCGGCCACCGTGTCGTCCGTCCCGCAGTCGGTGATCCGGCCGGCGGTGTTGGTGTTGATCGTGCTGATGGCGATCTACACCTTCTGGAAAAAGGACTTCGGCGCCCTGCACAAACCCATGCACATCGGTACCCGGGAGAAACTGCTGGCGATCGTCATCGGCGGTGCGATTGGCTTCTACGACGGACTGTTCGGTCCCGGCACCGGCAGCTTCCTGATCTTCCTGTTTATCCGCTGCTTCGCCTTCGACTTCCTGCATGCCTCGGCGTCGGCCAAACTGGTGAACATCGCGACCAACGTCGCGGCGCTGATCTTCTTTATTCCCACGGGTAACGTGCTCTACCTGATCGCCCTCCCCATGGCCGCATTCAACATCCTCGGCGCGCTGACCGGCACCTGGCTGGCGGTGCGTAAAGGCGTGCCCTTTGTCCGGGGTCTGTTCCTGGTGTTGTTGGTGATCCTGATCAGCAAACTGTCTTACGACCTGTTCGTGTGAACCTGAGCCGTGGTTCTGACTGTCCCCGTAGCATTCTATTCATGCGAAATCCGACAACAGTGTTTGTCCAATAGGCCGCTGTCTGGGAAAGGGATAAACATCTAGCATCGTTTCTACCCGGTGAGCACATTGAATAAACATCAACTAACTCACGAGGTAAAAACGATGCAGGTCAACCCCTTGAGCGATACGGTGAATATGATGAACATGATGAATATGTCAAAAGTTGCGATCTTCCTTGCGCTTGGCAGTTTAGGTGCACAAGCATTTGCAGACGAGAGCCATTCAACAGTCGCCACCCGTCAGACACCGGTAGAAAGTTACACTTACGCAACCAAGCTCGACATTAAAAAAGTCATTGCAATGACAGACGTTGCGGACCAGTGCGGACCGGTTCCTGTTCAAATGACCTATGAAGACTCTCACGGTCAACAGCACGTCCTTCAGTATCAAGTCATGGGAACAGGCTGTTCAAACGGTTGAGCACTGTGCGGACGATGGAGGGTCGACACTCCATACCTGCCGCGCTAGCGAGCTCGAAAGCTGTTGTCTTTTCTGGCTGAGCGAACGATTTCTTCATCGGATGCCAGCAAGCCCGGAATGTAATCTTTAAGAAATTCCACCCATGTCTTTATTTTTGCATCCACGAACTTTCGTGATGGATAAATGGCAAACAAGTTGAACTCTTCAAAATGATACTCCGGCAGTACCCGCACTAACGTGCCGGCCCTGAGTCCGTCGACTGCAGAGGCAATCGGCTGAATACCAATCCCCATCCCATTCGTTATGGCAACAGTCATGGCGTCAGCCGTGTTGACGTGAAACGGCGACAATGGAACGTTAACGGTCTCCACGCCTTCGGGCCCCTCAAATACCCAGTTTTCAACCGGCATTACCGTATTCACAATTCTCAAACAATCATGTTCGCCAAGTGATTTCGTGGAATCGGGAATCCCGCGTTTCTTCAGGTACGCGGGCGAGGCACAGAGAATGCTGTAAGTGATGCCGAGCCGCTGAGCGACAAACCCTGAATCGGGTAGATCCCGCGCTAAAACAATCGAGATGTCATAGCCCTCCTCCAGCAAGTCAGGTAGCCGATTGGTCAGTGTCAAATCAAACATTACCAAGGGATAAATCTCTCTATACCTGGCAATGGCTTTGATCACGTAATGATTACCGACGGCTCCCATCGCATGAATCTTGAGCCTGCCAACGGGCATGACCTGCGCGGTACCCGCTTCCGCTTCAGCCTCACGTACCTCCTCAAGAATTTTCTCGCAGCGCTGCAAATAGCGCACACCTGCCTCAGTCAACGCCAGGCGTCGGGTCGTGCGGTTAATCAGCCGTGTTTGAAGCCTGGCCTCCAGACTGGAGACCGCTTTGGAAACGTTGGTTGTGGTGGTGTCCAACAGCTCAGCCGCCGCCGTAAAGCTGCCGCTCTGAGCGACAGCCACGAAAAAACGCATGGTCTGGAAAACGTCCATTGCTTTCACCTCTGGGAGGATAAAAAGGGGTGGCCCTGCAGAAGACCATCCCCCTTGTCGCACGTTACTTCTTGCCCGGAATAAATCCGGGCACACCGGTTTCCACCACCGAGTTGAATCGTACCCGGGTCGTAATATCTTCCTTGATTTCAAGCATGGCCCTGTGAGGCAGGGTAGAAATCGCAAAGTTTTCCTGGATATGGCTCAACGTTGCAGACGTGGTCAGGAACGCCACGCCACGTTGTACAGACCAGGCCAATGCAACTTGAGCCGGGGTCTGTTGCAAGCGCCGGGCGACGCCTGTGATCACCGCATCTTCCAGTACATTCGGCTGCATGCCATGCCCCAGTGGTGCAAACGCAAGGACGATAATTCCATGCTGCCGACAAAACTCGAGCAGTTCCCATTCAGGCAGATAAGGATGCGATTCAACCTGCACGACGGCAGGTTTTATCCGGGCCACTGCCACAATCTCTTGTAATGCCTGCAGTGTAATGTCGGATAACCCGATGGACTTGCACCGCCCCTCATCAACCAGACGCTCAAGTGCTCGCCAAGTCTCGATTAATGTCACGCCGGAGTCGTAAATGATTCTCCCCTGCTCGTCTCTTGGTTCCTGGTCTTCGCCCGGCTGAAAGGCAAAGGGCGTGTGGACGAGGTAGCAATCGATGTAATCCACTTGAAGTCGCCGGCAGCTGGCTTCAAAAGCCGGCAGAACCCGCTCGGGGCGATGGTTGGTGTTCCACAGCTTTGTGGTAATAAACAAGTCTTCGCGCCGGACCTTACCAGTCTCCAGGAATTCCTTTATGGCCACTCCGACCTTGTCTTCGTTTCGATAGCGCTCTGCACAATCGAAATGGCGAAAGCCTGTTTCCAGCGCGTGCTTGATGGCTTGTGTTGTCACGCTCAGATCCCGGAACAGCGTGCCAAATCCAACGGCTGGCATCGCACCCGATCCGTGGACAAGAGGGAATTTTGTATCGCGAAGTTCATCGTGAAACGCTTCGTATGACATGTCTTTACTCCGATGTCTGGGGCCACAGCCGCAATGGCGATAGTGGTCTCTGGTAAAACGCAGCCGCTATTGATAAACAGTTTTCGGCGCTTCGCGACTGGCAACGCGTTGCTCGGACACACCCACCGAATTACCGCCGAGCGCCACATACAACCGCACCGTGTCGAGGTACTGCGCCGTCTTCACTCTGAGTTGACCGAGTAACGCCTGCTCATAGGCACGTTCCGCTTCCAGTACCTGGAGAATGCTGTTCTCGCCTTGCGCGTAAGCTTGCTGGTTCAAGCGAAAACTGGTTTCGGCGGCGCGTAATGCGTCCTCCTGCGCCAGGTTTTCTTCCGAGTCATGGTTGATTGCCTGCAGCGTGTCTGCGACCTGGCCAAAGGATTGAATAACCGTTTGCTGGTAGCCGGCGAGTGTCGCCTTGTAGCCGTCGACAGCTGCCTGACGTTCAGCCTTGAGCGTGCCGCCATCGAAGATCGGCCCCGCCAGCCCCGCAGCAAGACTCCAAAGTGCAGCGCCGCCATTGCCTGAAGCCGCCTGGGCAAGAGACGCGGACAGCGTTACATGGGGATAGAGATTGGCTGTCGCGACCCCGACGGCGGCGCTGGCCATGTGCAATTCAGCTTCTGCTTGCAGTACATCCGGCCGGTCGTGGGCCATTTCCGAGGGCAAGCTGACTGGCACGCTTGACGGCAAGGCAAACTCGGAGAGATTGAAGTCCGGGGCGACCCAGTCTCCCGGGCCTTTTCCCGTCAGGACCGACAAAGCATGCCGGGCCGAATCACGCTGTTGAGCGAGGGGCGGCAACAGCGTGCGATCCTGAGCAAGCCGCGTCTCGGCCAGCGAAACGTCGATCTGCGTGGTGGTGCCATTGGTGTGCGCCATGCGCACGAGTTCGAGGTTCTTCGCGTCATTGGCGAGCAGTTTATCGACGGCTTCCATCTGCGCGTTTGCCGAAGCAACCAACAACGCCTGGCTCGCAACATCGCCGGTCAGGGTCAGGTACGCCGCTTCGTAGCGATGTTTCTGCAGACTCGTAAACGCTTCCTGCTGCTCGACCAGCCGCTTGGTACCGCCAAAAGCGTCAAGGTCGAAGCCAACCCGTGGCCCAATCGAGTAGAAATTGGAGACGCTTGGCTCGGGGCCGTTGTGGGTCCGTTGGCGGCCGGCCTGAGCGCCAAAATCGACCTGCGGATACAGTGCCCCCTCCGCCGCGGCAACAGAGGATGCCGCTTGGCGGATCGTCGCATCCGCCGCCACGAGCTCAAGATTGCCGTCGATTGCCCGACGTACAACCTTGTCGAGCTTCGGCGAATGGAAGGCAGACCACCAGTCACCGCTGACCTTCTTGCCAAGCTCAATGTGCTGCTCAGCAACCTTGTTGCCGCCCTCGCCAAGACGCTGCTCGGCCTGTTGATCATAGTGCTGCGACAGGCTCTGCGCGGGCTCTTTATAGTCAGGGCCGACGGTACAGGCGGACAGAAACATAAGCGCCGACACCGCACCGACCGTCGTTGGGAACTGCTGTCTGTTGAGTACGAACGTATTGGATTTCATTGGGCAGACTCCACGAAAACTAGTTGGTCGGAACGGGTTTGCGAAGAAAGACAACCAGTGGGCTCACCACCAGCATCGCCAGCATCAAAATCTTGAACTGGCCGATAACCGCGATAAAAGCCGCCTGGCCGGTGATCATTTCGTTAAGCCCCCCGAGTGCTTGCAAGGACGTCGACGCCGTCATGGAATGTGCCGCGGCGCGATAAGGCGTCAGATGGCTTGCCAGCGCCACATGCATTGTTTGCGTGTTGTTGAAGAAGAACACTTGCACGACCGCAACACCGAGGGTGCTGCCGTAGACACGGGCCAGATTGAAAAAACCGGTACCTTCCGGACGGAACCTGGGATCGAGCGTGCTGAAAGCCACCTTACTGATCGCCGGCATCAAGATGCCGAGGCCGATACCCTGGAGTGCACCGGCCACCGCCACGGGCCACCAGTCCATCAACGGCGAATAGCCAAGCATCAGCCAGTTGGCATACGCCACCAGCGCCACGCCCACGGCAACAAAGAGTCGCGAGTCGATCCGAGCAGGAACCCGGCCCATCAGCAGAAATGCACCGATAAGCCCGACACCTCGCGGTATCGTCAGGTAGCCGGTCGTGTCAGGTGGGTATCCGAGAATTTCATCCAGCATCGGCGATGTCAGGGCCATCGTTGGCAACAGCACAAAACCCAGTGCGAAAAAGATGATCGTCGACAGCACGAAATTGCGGTCTTTGAACAAATTCTTGCTGAGGAAATGCACCTTCGCGGTCAGCACATGAACAACGAACAGGTAGAGCCCCAGTGCACCTGCCAGCGCTTCCAGCCAGATCTCGGGCGAAGCGAACCAGTCCAGACGCTCGCCGCGGTCGAGCAGCATTTGCAACCCGATCATTCCCAGCGTGAAGGTGCCGACGCCGAAGAAGTCGAAAGGCGGACTTTTCTCGGCCTTTTTTTCGGCCAGCAACAACGTCACCACCACGAAAATAAACGCCGTTAGCGGAAGGCTGATGGAGAAAATCGAGCGCCAGTCGTAATGCTCGCAGACCCAGCCACCGATACTCGGGCCGCTGACGATGCCCAAGAGCACAATGGCCGTGAACATCGAAGCGAATTTCGCGCGCCGCGCAGGTGGCAGTGTCTCCATTGCAATGGCCATCGAAAGCGGTGCCAGCAAGCCACTCGCGGCGCCTTGAATGATGCGCGCACCGACGAACTCCAGCGGAGTCGTTGCCTGCATGGCGAGCAACAAGCCAAGGACGAACAAGGCTATCGCGGCTTGATACACAACTTTCAGGCCGTAGCGTCCGGCGAGCCACTGCGCAATCGGCAGCGTTATGGCGCTCGCCGCGAGGTATGAAGTGAATACCCAGCCAGCCTGGTCATCGGTCATCGATATGGCGCCCTGAATAAACCTCAGTGCCGCATTCGGCAGAGGCAGGTTCGCCGACTGCATATAGGTCGCGAGCAATGCGGCGAACCTGAGCGTGCGCGAGCCCTCTCCCGCCGGGTTTCCAGCAAGACTGGCGTTCATCGGTCGGTACCTGCGGTCAACAGAGCCTTGAGTGGGTGCCACCATGGCGTGCGATACCCGGTGTCGACTTTGACCGTGGCACTGGTACCCGAGAAAAGCGGCAGAGCAGGATCCACTTCATCGAGTTCGAGTCGAACCGGTACCCGCTGGACAACCTTGACCCAGTTGCCGGTCGCATTTTCCGGTGGCAGCAGCGCGAAATCCGACCCGGCACCCGGACTCATACTGGTCACGTGGGCTTTGAATACGTGATCAGGGTACGTATCGACACTGATGGTTGCTTCCTGGCCCCGACTCATATGGGTCACTTCCGTTTCGCGAAAGTTGGCCTCAACCCAGATCTGGCGATCGGACAGCAAAGCAAAGGCCGGCGCACCGCTGTTGACGTAGTTGCCAACCTGCAAATCGTCGACCTTGGCCACGATGCCATCCTGCGGCGCATACACCGTCGCGTACGAGAGATAAAGCTGCGCTTCGTCGAGCTGAGCCTTGGCCTCGCGAACCATCGGGTGTTTATCGGCTTCGATGTCCGGATTGCCGTTCAAGGCAACGACCGTGCTGGCGATCTGCTGTTCGATCGACGCTATTCGTTGCCGGGCAACTTTAAGGTCGGTGTCTGCACGTTCGTAAATGGCGCGCGAGACGAACTCGGTGGCGACCAGGGCTTTCTTGCGGGCAAATTCCCGCTGGTCGAAATCCGCCGACTCTTTGGCCGATTGCAGTTCCGCCTGCTGCTGGCGGTAGCTTGCCTTGAGTCCATCGATGCGAAGCCGCGCGACGCTCAGCTGTGCTTCTGCGCGGTTAATCGCGATCTGGAACGGCTCCGGGTTGATCCGAAACAGCACCTGGCCCTTGCGAACAGGCTGATTGTCCTCGACCGCGATTTCGACAACTTGTCCGGAAACGCGGGCGTTGATCGACGCCTTCGCTACTCGGGCATAGGCGTTATCGGTCGAAACGTAGGGCTCGCCCGTCACATAGTGTGAGTACCCAACCGCTGCGACGAGAGCAGGAACGCCCACCATAAGGAGTGGTCGCAACTTCTCTTTAAACGGTTTCTTGATGGGCCTGTCGGCCTGGTTCGGCCCTGGGTGCTCGAAGGTTTGCGAAGCTGGAATGTCGAACTGTCTGGTCATGATCGAATACACCTTTAA
Organism: Pseudomonas sp. GW822-FHT04C11; assembly: GCF_058800905.1. Lineage (NCBI taxonomy): Bacteria > Pseudomonadati > Pseudomonadota > Gammaproteobacteria > Pseudomonadales > Pseudomonadaceae > Pseudomonas > Pseudomonas sp. GW822-FHT04C11. The sequence continues at coordinate 30,665 of NZ_JBXAMS010000015.1, forward strand.
CCGGGAAATCGGGCTAACACGGGCAACGATCGCCTGCGCCCCTGATGTCAATAATTGCTGTGAGGAATCAATCTCGTGTGCGTCAGGAGGATCGCTCTGCCGCACCTGTTTCATCGCCGCAACACCCAGTTCGAGCTCCGCTGCAACAAACCTGAAATTCAGGAACTTCTGGTTCCTTAATTTTGTGCGATGATGTAAGAATATGCCGTGACTCACCTTCATTCAAGGAATTTGTACAACATGGCACAAAATAAAACTGCAGAGGGCAAAGGCCGTGGCCGCCCTCGCGCGTATGACCCGCAGACAGCGCTGCAGCAGGCGCTTGGGGTTTTCTGGAGCACCGGATATTCCGGCGCGTCTCTGGATAGCATCGCAACGGCGGCCGGCATGAATCGCCCAAGCCTCTATGCGGCATTCGGTGACAAGCACGCGCTCTACATCAAAGCGCTTGAGCAGTATTGGGAATTTGCCGCGGCGGCCATGCATGAGGCGCTGACGGACAACACGCTGACGCTGGAGCAGGCGTTGATGCGTTTCTATGAGGGGCAGTTGTCGATCTACTTCTCGGGCGAAGGCCAACCGCGTGGCTGCTTTGCGATTGGTACGGCGACTACCGAGGCCGTCGAGGATGCTGAAATACGCGACGTGCTTTCGGATCGACTGAGTAGGCTCGATGCTGAACTCGAAACGCGTCTACGAGCCGCAATCGATTCCGGCGAGTTGAAAAGCGATGCCGACCCTGCAGCCCTTGCCGTACTCGCGTCATCCCTGCTGCACAGCATTTCGATACGTGCTCGGGCGGGCAAATCCCGCGAAGAATTAACGGAACTTGCACGCAATGCGGTCAGCGTGATCTGCGGTTGAGAGGTTTTATGGCGGGTGAAAGACTCGAAGATATTCTTGCCGAGCAGCTTGCCGTGATTTTCTGTGGCATCAATCCGGGCATGACGGCCGCCGCCCAGGGGCATCATTTTGCGGGTCGCGGCAATCGCTTCTGGCGCACACTGCATCTCGCCGGTTTTACGCCGGAGGAAGTACGCCCGGAACACGATCAGACGATCTTGCAGTATCAGTGTGGGTTAACCGCAGTGGTCGAACGGCCAACGGCGCGGGCGGATCAGCTGTCTACACATGAGTTCATCGCTGCCGCTGCGGACTTTGAACAAAAGATCGCACGTTATGCACCACGTTTTGTGGCGTTTCTCGGGAAAGCCGCATACAGCGCATTATCCGGTCAACGAGAAATTGCATGGGGGCTTCAGTCAAAGACCTTTGGTAATGCCTCGGTCTGGGTCCTGCCCAATCCCAGTGGACGAAATCGCGCGTTCACGCAGGATCAACTGGTCGGTGCTTACCGCCAACTCTGCCTGGCAGCAGGTTCGGATCGGTTTTCCGGTTGATCCGAGGTCACTTTACTTTTCCGTCATACAGGGGATAGATAGCGTGTTACGCCGCCTACTTGATACCTGATGTAATTAATCGAGAGATGCGATGCCCCGGCATTTTGACGATGTGCAACTCGGCAGCATTGAGCTGTTCTGTTTAGCCGTTGAGTTTGAAAGTTTCACTGCCGCTGCACAGGCAGCCGGCGTGACGCCCGCCGCCGTGAGCCGCTCGGTGTCACGCCTGGAGGAGCGTCTGGCGGTGCGCTTGTTTGTACGCACCACCCGGCAGATACGCCTGACCGAGGCAGGTCGGGTCTATTACGAGCAATGCCGGCAAGCGTTGACTCAACTGGTTGACGCGGAACGTAAAGTGACGGGCCAGCAGCAGGCGCCCTCAGGGGAATTGCGCATCAGCGCACCGACACCCTATGCGCATTTTCGACTGTTACCGCGCCTTGCCGAGTTTCGTCGACGCTATCCACTGGTCAAGGTAGTCGTGCACGTCAGCAACCGGAACATCGATTTCGCTGAGGAAGGTTACGATCTGGCGATCCGTGGTCGAGCGCCCGATGACTCGGCGCTGATTGCGCGCACACTCGAGAATGCGGAGCTGGTGGTCGTAGCCTCTCCCGAGTACCTTCGGCAGCATGGCATTCCGCAGGCACTGTCGGACCTGGAATCACACGATTGCATTCAATTTGAACTGCCCAGCAGCGGAAGGAATGTGCCGTGGACCTTCATCGTCGATCAACGGTCGGTGAGCGTGAACACCTCTGGAAATACCACCTGCCTTGAGGATTATCTGGCAACGATCACGATGGCCAGACACGGCGCCGGGATCGTGCAGGCGTACCGGTTTACCGTTCAGGCGCAAATCGAAAGCGGTGAACTGGTCGAGGTACTCGGGGAGTTTGGTGGCGCTACCCGCCCCTTCATGTTGCTGTATCCCCATGCCCGCTATCTACCGATGAAAGTCAGAGCGCTGATTGATTTCTTGACGGACCCGGAGTCGGTTCATTGATTGCCAGGTCAGGTGCTACTTCTCTGGGGGGCAAACACATACCGATTCGGAAGGCTGGCGCTTACCCCTGCTAATTCGGGTCCAGCAATCCTCCGCTCCAGTTGCGCGACACCCGGGCTCCGGTGAACTTCGCCACCACCATGCCCTGTTGCACAAGCCGGTCCCGATAGCGTGTCACCATCCGCCCCGCTTGCTCGGCAAACAGCAACACTTCGGAAGATGGATCACCCGGGCGCCCCAGAATCCGCGCAAACCGCTGCCCTTCTTCGACGAAATCGCCCAGCTCCTTTTCAAAGATCAGCACCCCGGGCTGCGGCGCGAGAATGGTCTCCATGTGGCTCATCTCTATCGCCTCGACAGGCCAATCGCCTGGCGGCAGCGGCTCATCGATCACACCGCACGCGCAAAGCCAGGCGTACAGCCCCGCAGCATCCTGCTCGGCGAACCGGTCGCTGACATCGCCCTGCCCGCGCAATTCCAGGGTCGCCGCCAGGTGCTGGTCCGTGACGCCATCGCGCAGCCAGGGCGCAATGATGGTTTCCTCGAAGGAGCCATCGCCACCGTCATCCCAGATGATTGCCACTTCCATCTTCATCGCCGCCGCCAGTTCACGGCCACGTGGCCAGAAACTGCGGTGAACATAGAAGTACGGTAGTGCCTCGTCATCGGTGTGCAGATCGAGCATCAAGTCCGCCGTGGCCGCCAGTTGTACCAGGCTTTTTTGCCAGGCCTGGACAGGAGTCGAAGGTCGGGCCATGGCTGTCGACTGGTCGAATGAACGGTTGAAATTATGGCCCGTGGCGTCGTGAAACCGACCGAGTATTCGCCCTTGGCGAAACTGTCCGATGCCCAGGGGATTGGCCTGTGGCACCACGGTCACACTGCCCTTGAGGCGGCCCTCGGCCTCGGCGACCTGGAGCCGCTGCATCAACAGGTGCAGGACCAGCATCCCGGCGATTTCATCGGCGTGAACCCCCGCCTGCAGGTGCACTTTCGGCCCGTCGCCATTGCCCTCGAATCGCCACACGCCGACCCGTACCGCGTCGCCGTTATTGTTCCGAACCGCGAACGAAATGTCCTGCGCCATACGTGTGTCCTCTCATCATGACTGTTGACCCCGACGCTCGACGGACTCTGGATCGAGGGATGCCTGAACCCCGAAACCTTCAACCCCGCCAACGAGCTCCCTGGCTGTCGTTGCGGGATAAAGGGGTTGGGTCACGGAGCATTCGGCGCCGACGACGTCTTGTGCCGGGTGACGGCCAACGATCATCGCCAAGGTGCCGCTGACCGCGATCAGCCCGGCGCCGATCATCAGCGACTCATCCATCAGCGTGCCCCAGACCAGGTTCGATAGCAGGAACGCCCAGACCAACCCGGTGTACTCGAACGGCGCCAGCAAAATCGCCGTGGCCCGCTGAAAACTGGCGAACAGCAAGAACTGCCCGATACCGCCCACCAACCCGGCACCGAGCATCCCCAGCCAGGCCGAAGTCGGCGACGGAGTGTGGGTCCAAGGCAACGCCAGCATCATGCAAATGACAAACACCCCATTGGTGATCAGCATCTGTTCCAGCACTGACGTCTGGTCATCCACCTGCCGCAACTGGATGTAGGTGAAAGCCCAGCACATCGCTGCCAACAGCGTCAGCACGATCGGCAAGGGCTCGGTCATATTGCTGGGGCGACAGGCAATCATCACGCCGACAAAGCCGATGACCAGGGTGAACCACTGCCAGCCGCTGGCACGTTCCTTGAGGATGACGACCGCCAGCACCGTGACCATGATCGGCGCCGAAAAATACAGCGTGGTCATCTCCGCCAGAGTCAGGTCCCGGGCTGCCGTGTAATACAGCAGCCAGGCAACAAGCGACAGCAACCCGCGCACCACCAGCAAGCGCCGGCTCGGTGAACGCCAGGCCCGTTGAACCAGCCGCAGGCGTCCGGCCAGCAGACAGGCGAGTACCACCACGAGGCTGCGCCAGAACAGGATGCTGACCACCGAGTAGTCGGCCACCAACCACTTGATGCTCGCATCCTGCAACGCCAGAAATGCGTAACCCAAGGTGCACAGGCCGATGCCCTGCAACGACCGGTCAACCCGTGGCGCGCTCATTACACCGCCCTGCGCAGCGGCGTCCCGCGCCGTTCGGCAAAGGCGAACAGCGCCTCGATCAGGAACGTCAGGCAGACATACACCCCGGCCACCAGCAGCAACGGTTGATAGACTTGCAGGGTCTGGGCACGGACCACGTTGGCGGCGCCCAGCAGATCGATCACCGCGATGGTCGAGGCCAGCGCCGTGGACTTCAGCAACATCACGGTCTCCCCGGCCAATGTCGGCAACAGCAACCGCATGGCCCGTGGCAAGCGCACCCGCAGCAAGGACTGGCGCGGGGTCATGCCAAACGCCGAGGCGGCTTCCATTTCACCCTTTGGCACCGCCAGCAGGCCGCCGCGAATCACTTCGCCCACATAGGCCCCCACCGACAGCACCAGGGCGAACACGATGTACCAGTAGCCGTCACGCAGATAAGGCCAGAGAAAACTGCCACGGATCAGCGGAAACTGCGCAAACAGACTGCCAAGCCCGTAATAGAAGATGTAGATCTGGATCAGCAACGGTGTCCCGCGAAACACGCTGGTGTAGAACAGGCTGGCCTTGGCGATGACGTTATTCTTCGAGATCCGGGCCAGCGCCACCAGCACCGCCAGCACAAAACCGAACGCACTGGCAAACAACAGCAGGGTGATGCTCGTTTGCAGCCCTCGGCCCAACAGCGCCGCGTATTCAACTATCCACGCTGGAATCATTTCATTCACTCAGCCAAAGGCATCCAGCGACGAGTACGTCGCTCAAGCCGTCCCGACAGGTAGTTGGACACCAACGTCACCACGTAATACATCGCCGCGGCCGTGAGGTAGAACAACAGGTAGTGACGCGTCGAACCCGCCCCTTGCTTGGCGGTGTACAACAGCTCGTTGGTGCCGACCACGCTGATCAATGCACTGTCCTTGATCAGGTTGATCCACAGGTTGGCCATCCCGGCCATCGCATAGGGCGCCATGATCGGCAGCGTTACGCGCCGGAACAGTCCGAACCCACTCTGGCCGAACGCCCTCGCCGCCTCGATCTGACCAAAGGGAATCGCCTGGATCGCTGCCCGAAAAATCTCCGAGGCATAGGCGCCTTGCACCAGGCCCAGCACCAGGATTGCCGCCAGAGGACCGCTGACATCCATCGCGCCGTAACCCATCCGGGCCATCAGCGAATTGAGGAGCATGGAACCGACGTAGTACAGCAACAGGATCAGCAACAACTCCGGAACTGCCCGGAACAATGTGGTGTAGCCACGCATCAGTGCCGCAATCGGTTTGGGCGCATTCAACTTGAGACAGGCCACCACCAGGCCAATGAACAGCCCGACCACAAAGGCCCCGGCCGATATCTGCAGGGTCATCCAGAGCCCCTTCAACAGCGCACTGCCCCATCCTTGTTCGCTGAAATCGATCAACTCGAACATTGCTGGCATTTCAACTCTCCGGTCGGTGGCCGTGAAAACACCACCTCATCCTTAGTGGGAGCGTGGCTTGCCCGCGAAGCTTTTGGCGGCCTCAAGGGCCTCATCGCGGGCAAGCCCGGCTCCCACAGGGATCTGCGTTTCACATAGGATTTGCGCTTAGAACGCGGGCTTCACGCTGGTCCCGAAGTAGCTTTGGGAGAGGTCGTCATAGTCCTTGCTCGCCAGCAGGGTCTTGATCGCCTTGTCGAGATTGGCCTTGAGCTCGGTGTCATCCTTGCGCAGACCGGCGCCCACGCCTTTGCCGAAGATCGGGTCATAAGGCACCGTGCCCAGGTAGGCCAGGTCCTTGGCATCCGGTGTCTTGACGAATGCCGCCATGGCCGTGCCGTCCGCCATCATCAGGTCGACGCGACCGGCAATCAGGTCGGCGTTGGCCGAGTCCTGGGTGTCGTAATACTTCACGTCGGCAATTTTCTCGTAGTAAGCCTTCAGGTAGCTGGCGCTCACCGTCGAGTTCTGCACCGCGATGATCTTGCCCTTGAGGTCATCCGGGTACTTGTTCACCACCGTGCCCTTGGGCCCGACAAGCGCAATCGCCGAATCGTAGTAAGCCTTGCTGAACGCGATCTGTTTTTCGCGCTCTTCGGTCACCGACATGGAAGAGAAAATCACGTCGATCTTCTTCGCCAGCAGCGACGGGATGATCCCGTCCCACGCCACTTCCTTGATCTCGCACTCGGCTTTCATTTCGCTGCACAGCTTGTGGATCAGGTCGACTTCAAAGCCTTTCCATTCACCATTGGCCTGCTTCTCGGTGTACGGCGGATACGGTTCGGCGGCGACCGCGAACCTGATCGGCTGGGCCTGTGCCGCGCTCATGCCGGCCAGCATTACGCAGGCCACGCCGGTCAACCAGTTTGCCAAACGTCGATTTCCCATGATTGTTCCCCGTTTTTTTTATGTTATTAGCGAGTCTGATGAGCGTTGACGAACTGCCGGCAACGTTCGCTGCGTGGGTGTACGAACACTTCGTCCGGCGAACCGGCTTCCTCGATCAACCCTTGATGCAAGTAGGCGACTTTGGAAGAAACATCGCGTGCGAAGGCCATCTCATGGGTCACCAGGATCATGGTCCGGCCTTCTTCGGCGAGAGAGCGGATCACCCGCAGCACTTCGCCGACCAGTTCCGGGTCAAGTGCCGAGGTGGGTTCATCGAACAGCATGACCTTGGGCCGCATGGCCAGGGCCCGGGCGATGGCCACCCGTTGTTGCTGTCCCCCGGAGAGAAACGCCGGGTACTCGTTGCGCTTGGCCGCAAGCCCGACGCGTTCAAGCAAGGCTTCGGCCCGTTCAGTGGCCTCCGCACGGCTTTCACGCAGGACCTGAGTCGGCGCTTCGATGAGGTTTTCCAGCACCGTGCGATGGGGCCAGAGGTTGAAGTTCTGGAACACCATGCCCAGGCTCGAACGGATCCGTACCAGTTGTTTGGCATCGGACACCAGCGGCGCGCCGGGACGCTCGAAGTTCAACTGAATGCTTTCGCCGTCCACCAGAATGCGTCCCTGGTCCGGCACTTCGAGCATGTTGATGCAGCGCAACAAGGTACTTTTACCCGAGCCGCTGGCGCCGATCAGCGAGATCACATCGCCTTCGCGGGCCGTCAGGGAGACGCCTTTGAGGACTTCGATATTGCCGAAGCGTTTGTGCAGGCCATCAACCTCGATCATGGTCTTGGCCGCGACCGGCTCAATGGTCGCTTGGCTGGTCACACGAGTGATCGCCGGTCGCGGCGCTTCGCCTTTCAACACCCGGACAAAATCGCGAATACGCTGGCAGGCCTGGGCCAGTCGTTCTTCACCGAGCGTGAACGAGAGCCGCACAAAGCCTTGTGCCGGTTCGCCGAAAGCCGCCGCATCGAGAACCGATACCCGCGCCTCGCGCAACAAACGCCAGGCGAACTCCAGAGAACTCAGGCCAGTGCCCCGCACGTCCACCAGCACGAACATGCCGGCATCGGGCGTGAGCACTGAAATACCCGGGCAATCGGACAAGCCTTTCACCACCAGATCACGACGACGGCGATAGATTTCGCGCATGCCGTGGGTCACCTCCTCATGGGCCTGCACAGCCTTGAGCGCGGCCTCCATGACAAACCCCGGCAAGCCGTAGAGCATGCTCAGCATCAGGGTTTCGGCATGCGCCACCAGGGTTTCATCGGCGACGATCCAGCCGATCCGCCAGCCGGTCATGGCATGGGATTTCGACAGGCTGCCGATGACCACGCAACGCTCGGCCATGCCCGGCAAAGCCGCCAGACTGAGATGTTCGCGTTCGAACGCCAGGCTCTCATAGACCTCATCCACCACAACCCACAGGTCATGGGTGATGGCGAGGTCGGCGATGGCTTGCAGCTCTTCGCGGTTGAGCACCACGCCGGTGGGGTTGTTCGGATTGGAGAGGAAAATCGCCCGGGTGCGCGGGGTTATGGCCTTGGCCAGCACCGCAGCATCGAGCCGGAAACCCGAATCCGCCGCGCAAGGCACCCGCACCAGCGTCGCGCCGGAGGCCTTGAGCGTCGCCTCGTAAGTCACGTACATCGGGTCCAGGGCAAGCACTTCGTCGCCGGCAGCCAGCAAGCACAGCGAGGTGATGAACAGTGCGTTCTGCGCCCCTGCCACGTTGATGACGTTTGACGCTTGCAGCTCACGGTCGAACAGTTGGCTGTATCGCGCGGCGATGGCTTCGCGCAAGGCCAGGCGACCGGCGATTTCGGTGTAGTGCGTGTCGCCCTCACGCAGCGCATCAACCGCGGCATCGGTGATGAAGTCTGGAGTGGGGAAATCCGGGTCCCCGACGCTGAGGATGATGACATCCTCGCCACGGCGCTGGGCGTCAAACGCCGCATTGTGAATATCCCAGGCAGCAACGCCCTGGCCTGAGATCCGCTCAACAAAGGGTGAAAACCGCATGCCAGTGCCTCGTTCGGGAAGAAGAAACGCAAGCCCGCAACCAGCCGGGGAAGAAGGTGGAACGAACATAGTCCAAGCTGAACAGTCGTTCAACAGAAAAGTCACGAGGGTTCGCGTTCAGCGTCAACAGGTCGTTTTTACGACAGTCGAGGCACTTTCCAGTACTCGAATGACAGGCAAAAGTGAGGTTGCGGTGACGCTAATGACGGCAGGCAACCCGAGTGGATTGCGCGAAATGGACGTTGCAGGTTCCGCTGCCGCGCCAGCGGTCATTGCGATGTGACGATGAAACCAGGGTTTCGAAAACAGTGATCAGACCAGCAGATCGACGGTCTGCAACATGCGCCGATAAGGCGAGTCCGGATGCCCCATCTCGAAGTGAATGGTTTCGATCAGACATTCCAGAAACCGCTCGGCCGCCGGCCGCAGGGGCTGTCCGCTTCGGCTGATGGCTCCCACCGAGGCGCTGCTGACCGGTTCGCGCAACGGCAAGGCGCACAAACCTTCTCGCTGAGCGCAAATCTCCACCAGTGGCCAAGGAAAGATGCTCAACATGTCGGTTTCACGCAGCAGACTCAAGATGATCGATAGCGAATGGGCATAATGCACATGCCCTTGCGTTGTAATCGTCCCGTCTTGCTGCGACGCCAAAATCCAGTCGGCCAACGCCAATTCCTCTATGGCTCGACAGTTCGACAAGGGATGTTGCTGACGGGCCACCACCGCGCAGTCAGCGGTGAACAGCGGGAGATAGGTCAGGTCGGCGCTGGAACACCGGGTATCAAGCCGTCCGATAAAAAGATCGACGCTCGCATCCCGCACCCGCGGACAGGCGACGGACGAAAGGCCTTCATGCAATTCAAGTTGCACGTTTGGAAACAGTTGGCGAAAACGCACGACTGCCTTGGGCATGAGCGTCATCGCTAACCACGGTGTGACGGCTACCGACAAACGTCCAACCAGTTCCCCGTTGCAATCAGCCAACACTTGACGGGCATTGACCATCTGCGCCACCAGCAAGCGTGACTGAATCAACAGCTTCTTGCCGAGTTCGGTAAACACAATCCCGGTGGTATTGCGGATCAGCAATTGCGTAGCGGTGTCTGCCTCCAGCTTCTGTATCGCCTTGGTGACTGCGGCCGGCGAGGTGTCGAGCCTTTTTGCGGCACCGCGAATGCTGCCTGCATCGGCCACTGCCACCAGTGCGTTGAGTTGATAGAACTTCATAGTGTCCACCGGTGTTAACCCAGGGTTGCCTTGTTCACTTTCGATTGCCTACTGGCCTTGGCTTTGGCCCTCTAAGCTCAGACCAACGCCACCTGGGCTTCTGGCATCACCAGAGGACCGTATCAGAAAAAGCCCAGGCATTTTGATGAAACGCATGATGTCGTGAGCCATAGCGTTGGATGTGGCCCTGGCGACAGATTTGTTTCTCCTCCTGGTCACAAAGGAAAGACGCTGCCAATGACTCAGTTCATGCCGCTATTAAAAGAGATCGAGCACGAAATGCGCGAACTCCGCCACCATCTCCATGCCAACCCTGAACTCGGTTATCAGGAGGTCGAGACCAGTGAGCTGGTCGCCGAGCGATTGACCCGATGGGGATATGAAGTGACGCGTGGCTACGCCGAAACCGCGGTTATCGCCACGCTTAAAAAAGGTACCAGCCCTCGTGTGCTCGGCATTAGGGCTGACATGGACGCACTGCCTATTCTAGAGAAAACCGGCCTCCCCTATGCGAGCCGGATACCCGGCAAAATGCATGCGTGTGGCCATGACGGGCATACCGTGATGCTCCTCGCCGCTGCATACGCCCTTGCCCATGGTCATCCGTTCGATGGCACCGTACACCTGATTTTCCAGCCAGCCGAAGAAGGCCTGGCCGGCGCCCGAAGAATGATTCAGGAAGGTGTGCTACAAAAATTCCCCTGCGATGCGGTATTCGCTGCACACAACATGCCTGGCTATCCCGTCGGAAAACTCGGGTTCCGAGCCGGGCCCTTCATGGCCTCCGCCGACCAGGTCAATGTCACGATTCACGGAAAAGGCGGTCACGGCGCAATGCCGCATTTGAGCGTCGACCCTGTGGTGGTCTGCGCAAGCATCATCATGGCCTTGCAGACAATCGTCTCGCGCAACGTTTCACCTCAGGACATGAGTGTTATCACCGTCGGGGCGATTAACGCCGGCAAGGCGTCCAATGTGATCCCGGACAGCGCGCACATGCTGATGTCGGTCCGCTCGCTGAACAATGCGGTCCGAGACCGTCTGGAGAGCCAGATAAAACGCCTCATCCACGCCCAGGCGGAAGCGTTCGGCGCGACAGCCGAGATTCACTACAGTGCCGACTACCCGTTGCTGGTGAATGACGAAGAAATGACCCGCTTCGCCAGCCAGGTGGCCATCGACTGGCTCGGTGAGGACGAAGTAATGAGAGACATCGTGCCCTTCAATGGCAGCGAGGATTTCGCCTATTTCCTGCAGCAATGCCCAGGCTGTTACCTGATCATCGGCAATGGCGACGGTGAAAAGAGCTGCATGGCTCACGACCCACGCTACGACTTCAATGACGACATCCTGATCCGTGGCGCTGGCTATTGGGTCAAGTTGACCGAGGCTTTTTTACCGCTTAACGCTTGAGCAAAGACCTGCAAACCGTGAAAACCAATAAAAAACGAGGTCATCATGCAGCTACGCACACTTCAATACACCGTCATGCTGTTCGGGCTGATCATCACCCCGCTATCGCAGGCGCAACAAGTGATCAAGTTCGGCGTTGACCCCAGCTATCCTCCGTTCGAGCAAAAGCAGCCGGACGGTTCATTAAGTGGTTTTGATATCGATCTGGGCAACGCCCTGTGTGCCGAATTAAGCGTCAAATGCATCTGGGTCGAGCAGAACTTCGATGGCATGGTCCCGGCGTTGAAAGCGAAGAAATTCGACGCGATCCTGTCGGCATTCAGCGCCACCGAGGCGCGTCGCCAGCAGGTCGATTTCAGCCATAAGATCTACACCGCGCCGTCTTCTCTCGTCGCCAGGAAAAACGCCGGATTGCTGCCGACGGCAGCGTCATTGAAAGGGAAATCCGTAGGCGTTGTTCAAGGCTCACTGCAAGAAAGCTTTGCCAAGTCGGAATGGGGCAGCCAAGGCGTCGAGATCCTTTCCTACCAAACCCAGGACCAGGTGTTTTCAGACCTCATCAACGGGCGCCTGGAGGCTGCGTTCCAGGCCTCGGTGCAGGCCGATATCGGGTTATTGCAAAAGCCTCAAGGTCAAGGATTTTCCTTCGCGGGTGACCCCATCACCGACAAACGCATCATTGGCGATGGCGTCGCAATCGGTGTCAGAAAAAACGAGCCTGATCTGCGAGAGCAGCTGAATACCGCCATTGCCGGCATTCGCCAATCAGGCCAATACGACCGAATTGCAAAGCAGTATTTCAACTTTGATATTTATGGCGAGTGAGGTAATCCCCATGAACGAAATGACTCAATGCGCTGAGCCTCATCTTGCCGTCCCCGTCAGTGACGAGATTGTGCGCGCCTTCCAGACTCAGGGCGCGGTGTGCATCCGCAATGCGTTTTCTGCGCAGCAAATCAGCGAACTGACCCAAGGCATCGAATTGAACCTTGCCCATCCCAGCCCTCGCGCAAAAGTGGCGAGCAGCGCCAGCGACCCGGGATGGTTCTTCGAGGATTTTTGTAACTGGCAAGAGAATGAGCACTATCGCAAGTTCATTTTCAACTCCGCCATCGCGCCTATTGCCGCCGCCCTGTTGAACAGCCAACGCGTGCGCCTGCACCATGACCACTTGCTGGTCAAGGAGCCCAATACGCGCCAGCGCACGCCTTGGCATCAGGACCAGCCTTACTACAACATCAGTGGCTCGGACACCGTGAGCTTCTGGATTCCCGTCGATCCAGTGCCCAGGGAATCGACCCTCGAGTTTATAGCGGGTTCACACAAGGGCCCCTGGTTGATGCCTCGGTCTTTCATGGACAGCCAGGCCAAATGGTTTGCCGAGGGAACCCTGGACGAGCTACCGGACATCGAAAACCATCGCGACGATTTTCCCATCCTGGGATGGGCATTGTCGCCGGGCGACATGGTGTGTTTTAACATGTTGACCTTGCATGCCTCTGCCGGGGTCGGAGGACAAAACCGCCGCCGCGCGTTTTCAGTAAGGGTCATAGGCGATGACGTCCGGCATGCTCCCAGACCCTGGGCCACCTCACCCGATTTCCCTGGACTGCGAGAGACCCTGGCACCCGATGCTCCTCTGGAGCACGCGCTGTTCCCGACACTTTGGCATCGCGGGATTTAATCTCCGAGCGATGCATAACGACTGAGCACCAGCGCCGACAGCTATAGACGGAAGCGCAGCACCAGGGCTTGCTGGTTGTTGGCTACTTGCTGCAGGTGCTCGCCGCTGCTGCGGGTATGTGCCGCATTGCGCCGGTTATCACGGGTCATGTCGTGCAAGCGGTGCATATGCTGATTCACCTCCTGTGTGGTTCCGGCCTGTTCGTTCGCAGCGACAGCGATCTGCACCGCGAGGGCGTGCACGCCTTGCAGGGAGTTATCCAACTGGCTGAGCGAGGTCAGCACGACCTGGGTTTCACGCTCCAGCGAATGCGCTTGTTCGGCCGAGGCCTGCATCGCCTGCAAGGCTTCGGTGGACGAACTTTGCAAGGTGCTGGTGATGGCAACAATTTCTTCGGTGGCGCTGCTGGTGCGTTGAGCAAGGTTACGCACTTCATCGGCGACCACCGCAAAGCCACGGCCTTGTTCCCCGGCGCGCGCGGCTTCGATAGCGGCGTTGAGCGCCAGCAGGTTGGTTTGTTCGGCAATGCCCCGGATCACCGCGAGCACGCTGCCGATTTGCAGGGCGTCGCTGGTCAGGGTGTCGACCACTCTGCCCGCCCGACCGATGTCATTCAGCAGGCGTCCCTGCTGGCCGATCATCTGTTGCAAGGTGCCCTGCATCTCGCCAAAGGCACCCCGTGCGGCAGTACTGCCTTGTGCGCTGTCGGCAGCGTTGCGGGCGATGTCCTGCACGGTGCAGGACATTTGTTCGACGGCGCTGACAACCATTTCCAGCGACTCTTGCTGCAGATCGAGGCGTTCACTGGTTTGCCCGGCGGCACTTAGAATCTCACTGCTGGCCTGACCAACGTCCTGGCTGGATTGGCGCAGACGCTCAATCACATCGCGCCAGGCCAGGGCCATTTCATGCAGGGCCAGCATCAAGCCCGCCTGTTGTCGGTGCTCGGTCGGCAGGTTCAGCTCGCCTGCGGCCAAGCGACGGGCCAGCACGGTCATATTGCTCGGTTCGCCGCCCAGCGGGCGCATCACACTGCGGCTGACCAGCCAGGTGGCGATGGCAACGGCGGCGACGGTCAGCAGGCCGAGCAGCAAGACCTGCCACATCAACTGACGTACCGGGGCAAACGCCTGGGTCTGATCCATTTCGGCAATCAGGGCCCAATGGTTGTCATCGAAGGCGATGGGGACAAACACTTTCAGCGCAGTGTTACCGTCCAGCCCCGGTTCGGCGAGACGCCCCTGCTGGCCTGCCAGGGCATTGCTGACGGCACTGCCCGTGAGACCGGTTTGTGCATTGAGGCTGCGGTTGACCTGGCGTTCAGGGAAACGTGCCGAGTCCGAGCGCAAGCCGGCATCACTGCCGACCAGGTAGGTTTCGCCTTTTTCCCCCAGGCCCTGGCGGGTTTGCATCACGTTATTGAGCGGGGCGATGGGTAACTCCAGAACCAGGATCATTTGTAGCTCACCGTTCGACATGACGGGGGTGGCCAGATACTGGGTCGGCTCTTTGCTCGATGGGTTGTACTGCAGGTCGCTGATCAACGGTTTGCCGCTATCGCGGCTTTGCTTCACCAGACGCGCCAGCGAGGTGTCGCGCAGGCTGTCTTCACCGAGGTTGTGCTTTTCGTCACTGTCGCTCTGCACACTGAGCATGATGGTGCCATCGGGCATGATCAGTTTCAGCTCGCGATAACCAAAGGTGCTGATGAAGTGTTGAAACATCGGGCGGTCGTAATGGGCGGTGCTGATCAGCGCGGTGTCGTCGAGTCCCTGGTAACTGTTGCTCAGGTTACTGGCCAGGGTGCTGATCTGGTTGCGCCGTTCCTGCCAGTTATCCAGCAATTGCTGCTGTTTGATATGGGCAACCGCCTCGAGAGCGTTCAGCGTCTGCTCGCGCAAGGCCGTACTGGCTTGTTGATAGACCGTAAAGGCCATGCCCAGAACCGGGATCAAACCGATCAGCAGGTAGCTTAGGGCTAACTTCAAGCGTAACGGCATGTTCAACGACTCCACGGGTAGAAGGGTTACAGATCAAGGCATCTGTAAAATATTCTGCAAGAACCGTGCAAATTACCGAACACACTGTTTTGTATCAGGCCACAACGTCTACCCTGATCTTCACTGACCTCGCGTAAATGCAGGCCTTCGTGGCGCGTCAGATCCGAAGGATGACAAGCTCACCGGAGAGTTCGAGATAGCGGAGTGAGGTGTAAAGACAGCGTCGAAAACGACGACCAGGCATACAGAAGGAGGAACAGCCAAGGGAGAAAGTGCGGTTGTCGGCATCGACGGGGAATGTCTGGGTGCCGCTTCAGCCGATCATGTCGAATCAGCTGTCTGCCTTTGAGCAACGCTTTGAATAACGTCGCCCGGCAAAGACGCTCATCCCGAACTCGCGCAAAACCTGGTGGTTGAGGGAATACCTGGATGAACTTGGGAAAATGGCAGGGGCGGCTGGATTTGAACCAACGCATGGCAGGATCAAAACCTGCTGCCTTACCGCTTGGCGACGCCCCTGTAGCTGTTGCTGAAAGCCCCGTGAGGGCCTCTGCAAGAACGCGCGGAAATTTATCAACTTTTGTTTCGTCTGGGAAGCCCCAAAAGCACATAAATTGGTTTTAAAACAGCCACTTGCTTTTGATCGAATTAAACAACCCTCCCCTGCCCGAGCCTGAGGCAATCGTTGCAAGGGAGGGACGCCGAGTGAATTACTTCGGTTGCGCCACGGTGCGCAAATAGGGTTTCAACGTCTTGAAGCCCTGCGGGTATTTCTTCTTGGCTTCTTCGTCGGACACCGACGTGGGAATGATCACGTCCTCACCCGGACGCCAGTTCACCGGGGTGGCGACCGTGTGCTTGGCGTTTAATTGCAGCGAGTCGAGCAGGCGCAACACTTCATCGAAATTGCGTCCGGCACTCATTGGGTAGATCAGCATCGCCTTGACTTTCTTGTCCGGGCCGACGATGAACACGGAGCGCACCGTCGCGTTGTCCGCGGCAGTGCGTGAGCCGCCGCTGGCATTCGGGTGAATCATGTCGTAGAGCTTCGCCACGACCAGGTTTTCGTCGCCGATCATCGGATAATTGACCGCATGCCCCTGGGTCTCTTCAATGTCACCGAGCCAGGCCCGGTGGTCACTGACCGGGTCGACGCTGAGCCCGACTATCTTGGTGTTGCGCTTGTCGAACTCAGGCTTGAGTCCGGCCATATAACCGAGTTCAGTAGTACAGACAGGCGTGAAGTCCTTCGGATGCGAGAACAGGATCGCCCACTTGTCGCCAATCCACTGGTGGAAGTGGATCGGGCCTTCAGTACTTTCGGCAGTGAAGTCCGGTGCTTCATCGCCAATGCGAATTGCCATGTTCAATCTCCTTACAGTGACTGATGGGGAAGCTGTCAGCCCCTGACAGCGGGCCCGACGGCGTTGGGTGCCAGCGTTGATCCTGGCAACGCGAATCAGTATAGGAGACGTATCAAGACAGCCGTGACAATCGCTTGGCCCGGCCTTGCGGTGGCGTCGTTTTCATTTGACCAGTCGCGTTTCCTTGGAGGGTCTGTATCCAAAGTACGAGCTATAGCATTTGCTGAAATGGCTCGGTGAAACAAAACCGCAGGCCACCAGCACATCGACCTGGGACAGCTCGGTGTGTTGCAGCAGTCGCCGCGCCTCGGTGATCCGCAGTTCCATGTAATACCGTTGCGGCGTCGTGCCCAGTTGCTCCTTGAACAAGCGTTCGAGCTGTCGACGGGAACGACCGGCATAAACCGCCAGTTGTTCCAGCTCCAGCGGCTCTTCGAGGTTGGCATCCATCAGCTTGACCACCTCACGCAATGGCGCGCTCACACAGACATTTTCAGCTGGTTTGATGCGCCGATAACGAGACTCCTCGAAAGCCAGAATGTCCTCGATACCCTCGACCAGCGCTTTATCGTGTAGCCCCTTGATCCAGTCCAGCGCCATATGGAATGCCCCCGCGGGACTGGAAGCGGTGAGCCGGTCTCGATCAATGACAAAAGCTTCGCTGGTGACATGCGTCGCCTTGGAAATTTCCGCGAGTGCGGGGCGATGTTCCGGGTGAATGGCGCATCGATATCCATCCAGCAAGCCAGCGCTGCCGAGGAACCAGGCGCCATTCCACAACCCCGCCAGACTCACGCCACGCTCTGCCGCTGCTCGCAACAGGCTGATCAGCTCATCCGTCGCCTTCAGTTCTGTCCGGTAGCCGCCACAAATGACCAACAGGTCCAGGTCTTGAATGGCTGAAGAATCGAAACGCGCATCCGGACGAATGACCAGGCCGAGATCACTGATGACCTCCCCGTCATTCAAGCCGAACGTTCGGGAAGCGAACAACCCGGGGCGTAGCAGATTCGCGGTAACAATCGTATCCAGCGCCTGGGTGAACGCGGGCAGCGAGAAATGCTCGAGCAGCAGAAATCCTGCCCGGGTCATTTGAGCAGACTCACTGGGATTCTCATTCAGATAGCGAAGGTTTTTCCCCTTCATGCCTCCGCTAAATTGGCGTCGTTCGATCAATGTTCGACCTACTCGGTTGCGTTAACCCACCGGTCATTTGGTGCGTCGGTAAAGCGCAATGCTAACCGTATAAGTTTCAACACCACCAGCACCATTATGCAACTGCTCAGGCAAGCTGAAAGCCGTGCAAAACGGGTGACATGATTCACTTTCAGCGCCACGACCGCCCGTAACCCCGGACGGGCGTCAGCTCATGCTTCGCTATGCTTAACCACACACCGCTGGAGCGGGCGAATACGAGCTTCGTTGCGTGAGCGCGAGGAGCAAAGGCAGGGAGATGAGGCAGCTATCTGAAAAGAGAATCGAATAATGAAAATGCTAATGATGGTCGAGTGCCCGAATGAACCCTTCAACGCACTCGTCAGGGCCGGGAAGGTCGGCGAAGTCATCGGGCGAATCCTGGAAAGCATCAAACCGGAGGCTGCCTACTTTACCGAGCAGGATGGACTGCGCGGCGGGATTTTCCTGATCGACGTACAAGACTCCTCGCAGATCCCCAGCTTTGCAGAACCGTTCTTTCTCAACTTCGATGCCACCTGCAAGTTCCGTCTGGTCATGAGCCCACAAGACCTGCAAAGGGCTGGTCTGGAGGCGCTCGGAAACACATGGGGCTGAGGGCGATCAGTGCGGGGTGGTTTTGTCCGCCCCACACCGTCATCGGGTCGCGACGAACCCGCTGGGCAATAGCGGTTGCCGATAGCTATGATTGGAGACCATGACAGCCTCTCTCCAGATTCGACAACCCTGCCCGCCCGGCGCCTGCGATTGCAGGCGCGAACAGTTGCTGGACATACCCAGCGCGGACTTGCGCATCCTGCACCTGACCCGCCAGGAGGAAAAGCGCCTGCTCGACCGGCTGGAGAATCTGCAGAGCCTGGCCGACCTCGAGCACATGCAGCGGCGGATGTACGAGCAGTTAGGCATTCGCGTGCACATCACCCCAAGCGTGCACGAAGTGCGAAGCATGCGCGGCATCGGCATTCAGCTTCTGGACCTGCCAGGGCTGTGCCGCAAAACCCGTCAGTCGATTCCAGCCGCCATTCGTCGCGGTCTGGAAAAACACCCCGAGATTGCCTACGAGCTGCTTAACGCTCACGACCTTTTGCGCGATGCCTGAGGCGCCGCCCGGCGTGCACCTCTTGCAAAGACGCAGCGGGCGACAAGCGGTTACTGAGAACGTCTCAATGGCGCAGCAATTTGCGCAGCGGCACGCCATCCTTGAGCACGGGCGACTTGATGACGATGTAACTGAAGTACTTGGAGATGCCGATGTTCTTGTCCAGCAGGCTCTCGATCACTTCCTGATAGTGCTGGATGCTGCGGGTCATGAAGCGCACCAGATAATCGTAGCCACCGCTGATCAGATGGCATTCGAGCACTTCATCCACCAGGCGGATATTGGACTCGAACTTGGCGAAGTCTTCGCGCTTGTGATCGCTCAGGGTGATCTCGGTGAACACCGTGACCGAGTCAGTGATCTTGGCCAGGTTCAAATGCGCCTTGTAACTCGAGATGTACCCGGCCGACTCCAGTCGCTTGACCCGTTGCAGGCACGGGCTGGCTGACAGCCCCACGGCATCGGCCAGGCTGACGTTGGTCATGCGCCCGTCTTTTTGCAACTCAACCAAGATGCTGATGTCGATCCGGTCCAGTTTCACTAAACCTTCCATTGCGTACCTCTTGATTGCCGTTTGTAGGACAATCTTCTAGCAAAATCAGCGCCGTAAAGACAGCTGATGCTGAGCCACCAGGTCAGCCATGCTGTTGATGCAGTAATCCGCCGCACACGACGTTGCAGGTTTTGCCCGCCCGCGACAAATCAGGCACACATCGCTGGCCGTCTGCCGACCGGCAGACGGTCGGGTCACTTGCAGGATCTCCCGGGCCTCAAGCCCATTGGCCTGTAACCAGTCCCGATCCAGCAAGGGATCGCTGGCCAGTGAAATGAAGTCGTCGGGCATGACCCCCAAACGCTCACAGAGCAGCCCTCGATCTTCGGCATCCCGATCGCCCTGCACCAGCAAGCGATAGAACTTGCGCAGGTACAACATCGCGCCGGGCGCGTCCTCGAACAGCGACCAACTGGCCACCGAACGGGCAAAACTCATGCCCTCCTCCCAACTGGCTCGCAGCCCCCAGCGCTCGGCCAACTGCCGATGGGCGAAACACAGCAAGCCACTGAAGCCCAGCTCACCGAAACGCGAGTAGAGCGCACGCACCACCTCGCCGTACTCGGCCAATACCTGTTCCTTGTCCGGACGACCGCCAAGGCTGTCGAGCAGCGGTTGCAGCGCCGTCCAGACTCCCGAATCGCGATCGACCAGGACTTCATCGCAATCGATGAGCAACGCTCGATAATCAGTCAGCCCCATGGTACGCCAAGCCTCCAATAATGCACTCCGTCACTCCATGCGCCATAAATGCTCACGGGCGATACCTTGCAGTATCGCCCGGAGCACGCGGGAACTCAGTTCAAGACGCGTGCCAATGCTGCTTCAAGAATCTGCAGCGCTTCGTCGATCTGATCTTCTGTTGTCACCAGCGGCGCAAGGAAGCGCAGCACGTTGCGGTAAACGCCGCATTTGATCACCAGCAGCCCCCCCGCTCGGGCTTCGTCGATCAGCCGCTGATTCAGGTCCGCATCCGGGGTACGCGCGTCGTCATCCTTGATCAGTTCGATCGCCAGCATGAACCCGCTGCCGCGCACGTCGCCGATTTGCCGGTGACGGGCCTGCAAGCGCAGCAACCCCTGACGCAAACGCTCGCCCAGGGCATCGCCACGCGCCAGCAGCTGTTCTTGCTCGTAGGCTTCAATTACCGCCAGCGCTGCGGCGCATGACAGCGCGTTACCGCCGTAAGTACCACCCAGGCCACCAGGCAATGGCGCGTCCATGATCCCGGCCTTGCCAACCACACCGGACAACGGTAGACCACCGGCAAGACTTTTGGCGACAGTCACCAGGTCCGGCTGGATGCCGGCGTGCTGGAAACCGAACCACTTGCCGGTACGGCCAAAACCGGTCTGGATTTCATCGAGAATCAGCACAATCCCGTGTTTTTCAGTGAGGGCGCGCAACGCCTGGAGGAACTCCACCGGTGCCGAGAGGAAACCACCGTCGCCCTGGACCGGTTCAATGATGATTGCCGCAACCCGCTCAGGGGCAACCTGGGTGGCCAGCAACTCGTCCAGTGCCTTGAGCGCCATCTCGCTGCTGACGCCGCGATAGGCGTTCGGATACGGCGTATGGAACACCTCCGGCGCGAACGGCCCGAAGTTCTGCTTGTACGGCTGGCTCATGCCGGTCAGCGTGGTGCCGAGCAAGGTGCGACCGTGAAACCCGCCACGAAACGCAATCACCGCTGAGCGATTGGTGTGAGCGCGGGCGATCTTCACCGCGTTTTCCACGGCCTCGGCGCCAGAGGTAAAGAACGCCGCTTTATAGGCTTCGTTGCCGCCGATCATTTCGCACAGGCGCTGGGCCAGATCGAGATAAGGCTTATAGGCCACCACCTGAAAACATGCGTGGGAGACCTTTTGCAACTGGGCCTGCACCGCGGCGACCACCTTGGGGTGGTTATGACCGATGTTCAGCACGCCAATGCCGCCGACAAAATCCAGGTAGCGCTTGCCGTCCACGTCCCACAACTCGGCACCTTGGGCGCGATCGATCACCAACGGGTGAGCGGTAACCAGGCCACGTGGCACGAATTGATCGCGCTGACGGAGCAAATGAGGGGTTTCGTCGACTTTGCTGTTCATGGCATTTCCCATCGTGAGTCCGGCAACCGGGAGGTGGTTGCGATGGTGTTCAGGTTAAGGCTTGTGCGAAACGAACTACGCCGAACTTGCGCCCTGAGAAATTCGGATCGACTGTTTTCACCCCGCCAAACGGCAGATTCCTTCAGCCCGCCGAATCTGCCGGGGCATGCCTGATAGAAACAGGCGCAACGCGTTTAACCCG
The DNA here is from genome assembly GCF_058800905.1 of Pseudomonas sp. GW822-FHT04C11. Taxonomy (NCBI): domain Bacteria; kingdom Pseudomonadati; phylum Pseudomonadota; class Gammaproteobacteria; order Pseudomonadales; family Pseudomonadaceae; genus Pseudomonas; species Pseudomonas sp. GW822-FHT04C11. The sequence continues at coordinate 52,390 of NZ_JBXAMS010000015.1, forward strand.
GCCCTTTCGACAGATCCTGCGCTGGCGTTGCGCGATGATGGACAGCCTCTTCACCCTTCAGGAAATGCCCATGGCCCTGCTTTATAAAGCTGACCCGGTACGCGGCGAACAGTGGAAAGCGCTGTTCGCCGAGCATGCCCCGGATATCGAATGGCGCGCCTGGCCGGACATCGGCGATCCCAAAGACATTCAGTACCTGGCCGCCTGGCAGGCACCGGATGATCTCGAGGTTCTGCTGCCCAATCTGCGCGTATTGTTTGCGTTGTCCGCCGGGGTCGATCAACTGGACTTGAGCCGCTTGCCGACAAACTTGCCGGTGGTGCGCCTGCTGGACCCTGGCATCACTCGCGGCATGTGCGAATACGCCAGTTTCGCGGTGCTCAGCCTGCACCGGGACATGCTGCGCTATCGCCAGCAACAAATGGCCCGGTGCTGGCAGGCTCACTTGCTGCAACCGGCAGCCAAGCGCCGGGTTGGCGTCATGGGCCTCGGGACCCAGGCCCGGCAGATTCTGGCGACCTTGCAGCCCCTGGGTTTTACGTTGTCCGGCTGGGCGCGCAGTGCCCATCAAGTCCCGGGCGTCGATTGCCATGCCGGCAACGAGCAACTGCCAGCGTTCCTGAGCCAGTGCGACATTCTGTTGTGCGTACTGCCGCTGACCGAACAGACCCACGGCATCCTCGACCGCACACTGTTCCAGCAACTGCCCCGTGGCGCAGCGCTGATCAACATGGGCCGTGGCGGGCATCTGGTGGAAAGTGATTTGCTCGAGGCGCTGGACAGCGGGCAACTGAGCGGTGCGGTACTCGATGTGCTACAGGAAGAACCGGCGCCGGTGGATCATCCGTTTTGGGACCATCCGCAGATTCTGCTGACCCCGCACATTGCGGCGATGACACAACCGGAAAGTGCGTTTGGGGTGTTGTTGGAGAATATTCGGCGGTATGAGCGGGGGGAGAAAATGGTGGGTGAAGTTGATCGCATCCAAGGTTACTGACTAAAACACCATTGAGGCATTCCCACGCTCTGCGTGGGAACGATCAACATCAACAAACTCAAAGTCGGTCAGCAATCGCCTTTCCAACATCCTGAGTCGAGCCCTTCCCGCCCAGATCCGGCGTGATCGGCCCCTCGGCAATCACCCGCTCGATTGCCTGCAAAATCCCGTCATGCGCCGCGCGATAACGCTCATCACCGTTACCGAGGAAATCGAGCATTAATGCCCCGGACCAGATCATCGCAATCGGGTTGGCGATGTTTTGCCCGTAGATATCCGGCGCCGAGCCATGCACCGGTTCGAACAGCGATGGAAAACGCCGCTCCGGGTCGAGATTTGCCGATGGCGCAATGCCGATAGTGCCAGCACACGCCGGCCCGAGGTCGGAGAGAATGTCGCCGAACAGGTTCGACGCCACCACCACATCAAAGCGGTCCGGTTGCAACACGAAACGCGCGCACAGAATGTCGATGTGCTGTTTGTCCCAGGTGATCTCCGGGTACTGCGCGGCCATCAATGCGGTGCGCTCATCCCAGTACGGCATGCTGATGGAAATCCCGTTGGACTTGGTCGCCGCCGTCAGGCGTTTGCGCGGTCGGGTCTGGGCCAGCTCGAAGGCGAACTTGAGAATCCGGTCGACGCCGCGTCGGGTGAACACCGACTCTTGCAGCACGAACTCATGCTCGGTGCCTTCGAACATCTTGCCGCCGACCGAGGAATATTCACCTTCGGTGTTCTCACGAATCACCACGAAATCGATATCCCCCGGCTTGCGGCCGGCCAATGGGCACGGCACGCCGGGGAATAACCGCACCGGGCGGATATTCACGTACTGGTCGAAATCCCGACGGAATTTCAGCAGCGAACCCCACAGGGAAATGTGGTCCGGCACCTTGTCCGGCCAGCCCACGGCGCCGAAGTAAATCGCATCAAAACCCTTGAGCTGTTCGAACCAGTCGTCGGGCATCATCTGCCCGTGCTCCAGGTAGTAATCGCAGTGCGCCCAGTCGAGCACCTCGATGCTCAACTCCAGCTGCCATTTCTTCGCCGCCTGCTCCAGTACCCGCAGCCCTTCGGGCAGGACTTCCTTGCCGATGCCATCGCCGGCAATCGCGGCGATTCTGAATGTCTTGCTCATCAATCGTGGCTCCCCGTGTCTGTGAGTTACAGCCCGCCAATGTGGAAGGCTTTGACTTCAAGGTATTCATCCAGGCCGTACTTGCTGCCTTCACGGCCCAGGCCCGACTGCTTGATGCCGCCGAACGGCGCGACTTCCATGGAAATGATCCCGGTGTTGAGGCCGACCATGCCGAACTCCAGCGCTTCGCCGAAACGCCACGAGCGGCGCAGGTCCTGAGTGAAATAGTAGGCGCCCAGTCCATAAGGCGTGGCATTGGCCAGCGCGAGTGCTTCGGCCTCCTCGGTAAAGCGCATTAACGGCGCCACCGGGCCGAAGGTTTCTTCGTTGGCCAGCAGCATGCCGGCGTGGGTATCGCCGAGTACCGTTGGCTGGACAAATTGACTATCGCCCTCGGGAACACCACCGCAGAGCAACCGCGCGCCCTGGCTCAGGGCATCGTCGATATGCCGGGCGACTTTGCTCACTGCCGCCGGATTGATCAGCGGGCCGATGGTGACATCGGCGTCGAGGCCATTGCCGACTTTGAGCTTGCCCACCTCCTCCACCAGCCGCTGGGCGAAGCGCTCGTAGATGCCGTCCTGCACCAGGATGCGGTTGGCACAGACGCAGGTCTGCCCGGCGTTGCGAAACTTGCTGAGCATGATGCCCGCCACCGCCTGCTCCAGGTCAGCATCGTCGAACACAATAAATGGCGCATTGCCGCCCAGCTCCAGGCTCAAGCGCTTGATGTGTTCGGCGCTCTGGCGCATCAGCAAGCGGCCGACCGCTGTCGAGCCGGTGAAGGAAATCTTCCGTACGCTCGGGTTGCCGGTCAGCTCTTCACCGATGCCGGCGGGCATTCCGGTCAGCACGTTGAACACCCCGGCCGGAATCCCGACGCGTTCGGCCAGCACTGCCAGCGCCAGCGCCGACAATGGCGTCAGGTCCGAGGGTTTGACGATGATCGGGCAACCCGCCGCCAAGGCCGGCGCGCACTTGCGGGTGATCATCGCGTTGGGGAAGTTCCACGGGGTGATGGCGGCGCAGACCCCCACCGGTTGCTTGAGGGTCAGCAGTCGGCGGTCGCCGCTGGGGGCCGGTATGGTTTCGCCGTAAACCCGGCGGGCCTCTTCGGCAAACCATTTGACGAAACCGGCGCCGTAGCGAATTTCGCCTTTGGCTTCGTTGAGCGGTTTGCCCTGCTCGCAAGTCATGATCAACGCGAGGTCATCGAGGTTGTCGATCATCGCCTGATACCAGCGCTCCAGCAGCGCCGCACGTTCGGCCGCTGGGCGGGCGCGCCAGGCTGGCCAGGCTTTTTCGGCGGCGTCGATGGCGCGGCGGGTTTCCGTGCCTTGCATCGCCGGTACGCGGGCAAGCAACTGGCCGTTGGCCGGGTCGATGACGTCGAGGGTCGCGGCGTTGTCGGCGCCGATCCACTGCCCGTCGATGTAGGCGAGTTCTGCCAAAAGGCTTGGGTCTTTCAAACGATTCTTGAGCATGGTCGAGTCCTGATCCGAGACACTTGCCAGTCTAGGGAGGTGCCTCGGAAGAGGATGCTGAAAGCGCCTTGAGGGCAGCGTCGGATGCTGAAAATCGCGGTGGGACGGCAGGCTCTACCGAAGGGGTTCGAGGAGCTGACAACCAACCCGCAACCCTGTGTGGATGCGGTGTGCCTGTCGAAATGGGATTACAGGTTTCAGGGCCGCTTCGCGACCCAGCGGGGGCAAGCCCCCTCGCCACAGGGAATCGTATCGCCTGGGAATGATCATCACTGTTTCAGGGAACCGAGCAACCCCTCGAGAAACCGCTCCCCGGCCTCCATCTGGCTGATCTCGATGAACTCGTCCGGCTTGTGCGCCTGTTCGATCGAACCCGGTCCGCAGACCACCACCGGCGCATCCAGGCGCTGCTTGAACAAACCGCCTTCGGTGCCGAACGAGACTTTGGCGGTGCCGGTATCCGGTGCGGCGAAGTTCTTCAGAAAGCGCACCGCTTCGACACTCGGATGGGTATCGAGACCCGGATAAACGTTGAGGGTTTCAATCTCGATGTCCGCCACACTGGAGAGCTTTTTGGCCTCGCGCACGATTACTTCCGCACGCTCTTGCATCTGCGCCAGGAACTGATCCAGATCGTCTGCCGGCAGGTTGCGCACTTCGAAGTCGAGGGTGCAGAGGTTCGGCACGATGTTCAGCGCCTTACCGCCGACAATCTGCCCGACATGCACCGTGCTGTAAGGCACGTCGTAGTCCGCATCCTGAGCGCCCTGCTCTTGCAATTGCTGTTGGCTTTGACGCAGTGCCGCGATGAAATCGCAGGCCACATGAATCGCATTGACCGAGCGCGGTGCCAGCGATGAGTGCGCCTCCAGCCCCCGACAGTACGTGCGATAAGACCCCTTGCCCTTGTGCCCGAGCACAAACTGCATGTTGGTCGGCTCACCAATCAGGCACAGGAATGGCCGCACCGGCGCCAGGTGCAACACGTCGAGCAAACGCCGCACACCGACGCAACCGGTCTCTTCGTCATGGGACAGCGCCAGTTGCAGTGGTCGGCTCAACGAATGGTCGGCGGCGTCGAGCATGGCGTCGATGGCCAACGCGATAAAGCCCTTCATGTCGCAGCTGCCGCGACCGTAAATCCGCCCCTCCTGCACCGTCGCCTGAAACGCCGGAACGGTCCAGGCCTGGCCCGCTGCCGGGACCACGTCGGTGTGCCCGGACAGCAGAATCCCCGGCAACTCCTTAGGGCCGGTGCTGGCGAACAGATTGGCCTTCTTGCCTGTTTCATCCTTGACGATCAGCGACTCGATGCCCTTGCTCAGCAGCAGGTCGCGCACGTACTCGATCAAGGCCATATTCGACTCCGAAGACACGGTATCGAAGGCCATCAGCCGTTTGAGAATATCCAGTACACGGGGTTTCATGAGGCCTTGCTCCGTTGCTCGGCTGAAAGGGCGAACCGGCGAATGGAGAACGGCTCAATCGAAGTGTTGGTGCTGCCGGTGCTGATCAGTTCGGCCATCACGTCGCCGACGCCCGGGCCAAGCTGAAAGCCGTGACCGCAGAAGCCGAACGCGTAGAACAACCCGTCGACCGTACCGCTGCGGCCCATCACCGGCAGGGAATCGGGCATGTAACCTTCGATGCCGCTCCAGACGCGGATGATGTTCAGGTTGCCGACACCCGGCAGCAGGCGCCGCATCTGCTGGATCTGGTTGAGGATGCTGCGCGGCTCGACCTGGGCCCGACGGTTCAGCATGTCCGGCTTGCTGCGGTAGCCACCGCCGATGACGATGTTGCCGCGCGGGATCTGCCGGAAGTAAATCACTTCCTCGGGAATTTTCGTGTACACGCCGATCACCGTTGGCAAGGCGTACGGCACCGGCTCGGTCACGGCCATTTGCGGGCCGTGAGTGTCCAGCGGCACCGGTTCGCCGAACTGCGCCGACAGCTTCTGGCCCCAGGCACCGGCGGTAATCAGCAACTGTTCGGCGCTGAACTGGCGACCATCGGTGGTGGTGACGGTGAACTCACCGCCAACCTTTTGCACTTCGGCGACTTCGGTCTGCTCTTCGATCCGCGCACCGAGACGCCGTGCGGCGCGGGCAAACGCCGGGGCCGCCAGACGCGGGTTGGCATGGCCGTCGTGGGGCGCGTAGGAACCGCCCTTCACATCCGGTCCAAGAAACGGAAAACGCTGGTGCAGTTCGGCGCCGCGATAGATTTTCAGGTCCAGTTGCGCCGCCTCGGGAGCGGCGGCGTAGGCCTCCAGTTCGGCGATTTCGTCTTCGCGGTAGCACACGCGCATGTGCCCACTGGCGATGAATTCGAGGTCGTCGTCGATCAACTCCGGCAAGCGTTTCCACAACGCCCAGGAACGGTTGGCCAATTCCAGTTGCCCGAGGAATCGCCCCTGGCGCCGGACGTTGCCGAAGTTCACGCCGCTGGCGTACTGACCGATCTGGTCGCGCTCCAGCAAGATCACCGACTGCCCGCGCTGGCGCAGGAAAAACGCCGCCGCCGAGCCCATCAGGCCGCCCCCGACAATCACCACATCGGCCTTCTGTAGCGTCATGGCGACACCTCCTCGGTGAGCATCGAAAGCGGTTTGACCGGCGCCTGACCACGCTGGCGACCGACCAGTTGCACATTGACGCCGGCCGCAGCGGCAATCACCTCGGCCCCCGCCTGGGAGCAATAACGGCCCTGGCAGCGGCCCATGCCGACCCGGCTGAACGCCTTGGCCCGATTGACTTCACAGGCGCCCTTTTCGCTGACGGTGCGACGCAATTCGCCGGCGCTGATCATTTCGCAGCGGCAGACAATGGCCGAGTCGGGCAAGGCCTTGGCTTGTTCGGCAGGCCAGGGAAACGCCTGGGCCAGGCCGAGACGAAACTGGTCCATCAGCGCCAGGGCGCGGCGTTGTTCGTCGCGCAACCCGGCGTCCACCGGCTGGTGCAGATCCTCCAGCAGCGCCATGGCCACCAGGCGCCCGGCGTGCTCGGCGGCATCCGCGCCACGAATTTTCGAGCCATCGCCGGCGGCATACACACCATTCACCGAGGTCCGGCCTTCTTCATCGGTGGCCAGCCACCATTGACTGGACGCCTCATCGAAGCGCAAACGGCAACCGGCCAGATCCGCCAATTGGGTTTCCGGGCGCAGGTGATAACCCAGCGCCACGGCATCGCACTCAACGGTCAACGTCTTGCCTTCGGCGGTCCGCACCCGCACACCACTGACACCGCGCTGGGCATCGCCCAGCACTTGCAACGGAGAAATCCCCAGGTGCACCGGGATCTTCGCCCGGTACAGCTGCGCCAACAGTTTCATCCCGGTGAACAGCACTCCGGGGCGCGCCAGCAGCTTCGGCAAGGCGCCGATGCGCTTGCTCAACGGCGAAGTGTCGAGCACCGCCGCCACGTTGGCACCGGCCTTGAGGTATTGACTGGCGACCAGATACAGCAACGGCCCGCTGCCCATGAACACCACGCGATGACCAATCGACACCGCCTGGGACTTGAGCGCGATCTGCGCGCCACCGAGGCTGTAGGTGCCCGCCAGTTGCCAGCCTTCGATCGGCATCAAGCGGTCGGTGGCGCCGGTGCAGAGGATCAGCGCGTCGTAATCAACCGTCGAGTGTTTGCCCTGGCTGACGCAGCACAGTTGCCCCGGTGTAAGGTTCCACACCAGCGTGTCCGGGCGGTAGTCGATCAACCCGCGCAAGCGGTCGAAGCTTTGGTGCAAGTCTTTGGCCTTGGCCGCTTCGGTACCGTACAGCGTCGCGTAATCGCGGGTAAATCCTTCTGGTTGGCGACGGTAGATCTGCCCGCCATCCCGACGATTTTCATCGATCAGGATCGGTTTGCAGCCCGCCGCCAGCAAGGTTTCGGCGCAGCGAATGCCGGCCGGCCCGGCGCCGACGATCACCACTCGATGAGTGCTCAGCCGTGCAGTGGCCATATCGCCTCCGGTTGTGTGGTGATGATATCCAGCCCTTCACGGACTTCGTTGGAACAGGCACGCAGCCGTTCGCCGCTGCGGGTCCAGACCCAGCAATCCTGACAGGCGCCCATCAGGCAAAAACCGGCCCGCCGGCCCGAGTCGAACTCCGACTGACGCAGCGCCGAACCCTGGGTCAGCAACGCGACCATCAGCGTGTCGCCCTGCAACGCCTCGATGGGTGTGCCGTCCACCGTCAATTTGACGGTCGGCCGGCCCTGCTCGGCCAGCCTCACAAAACGCCCCTTCATGCATAGGCTCCCTGAATCATGCTGTTCAAATCCTGCTGGGTTTTCAGCAGCTCGGCACTGTCGTGGTGACAAAGGATTTCACTGCCGCCGACAAGCGTCCGGCGGTTTGGCGCGGTGCGATTGCACAAACCGTCGACCCGTACCGGGCAGCGATTGAGGAACGTGCACAGCTCCGGCACGTTGGCTTTGGCACCGATCGGCGGCAGCGTGCCGCAGGTGGTGCCGCAGTTCTCCAGCCAGCCCTGACGCAACTCCGGCACCGAATGAATCAACAGGTCGGTGTACGGATGGAAAGGCGCCTGGGCAAACGACTGCCGACTGCCCTCCTGAACCTTGTAGCCGCTGTACATCACCACGATGTCGTCGCACAGCGCGCGCACGGTGGAGATGTCGTGGCTGATGAACAGATAGGACACCCCCAACTCCTGACGCAGGTCGCGCAGCAGTTCAAGAATCGCCGCGCCGACCACCGTATCCAGCGCCGAGGTCACTTCGTCGCACAGGATCAGGTCCGGCTTGGCCGCCAGAGCCCGGGCCAGGTTGACCCGTTGCTTTTGCCCGCCGGAGAGTTCATTCGGCCGACGCTCGGCCAGGCTCCGCGGCAAGCGCACCAGGTCCAGCAGTTCGCCGATACGCTCGCGCAAGGCGGCGCCCTTGAGGCCGAAATACATTTTCAGCGGCCGGCTAAGAATGGTGCTGATGCTGTGCATCGGGTTGAGCGCGGTGTCGGCGTTCTGGAAGACCATTTGAATGCGCCGGAACTGTTCGTCGGTACGCTCGGACAGGCTGCCGCCCAGTGGCTGACCATCAAAGGTCAGGCCACCCAACGCCGGCGTCAGCAACCCGGCCACCACCCGCGCCAGGGTCGACTTGCCGGAACCCGATTCACCGATCACGCCGATGGCCTGGCCCCTGCGCACCGTCAGGTCGATGTCTTCCAGCACGCGGATCGACGGCATGCCTTGGGTGTTTTTGTTGCCATAGCCGGCGGTCAAACCTTTGATGGTCAGCAGTGGCTGATCTTCGGCCACACCACAGGGCGGGCGGATCGTTGTATCCGGGCGCGCCGCCGCCAGCAGGCTACGGGTGTATTCATGGGCCGGGCCTTTGAGCAAGGGCGCGGTGGCGCTCTGTTCGAAGATCTGGCCGCCATTGAGCACCACAATCTGATCGGCCATTTGCGCCACCACGGCCAGGTCGTGGGACACGTAGACCGCCGTCGCCCCACGCTCACGTACCACCCGCTTGAAAGCGCGCAGCACGTCGATTTGAGTGGTCACATCGAGCGCGGTGGTCGGCTCGTCGAGCACCACCAGCAACGGATCGCTGATCAGCGCCATCGCCGCCATCACCCGCTGCAGCTGTCCGCCGGACACTTGGTGCGGATAGCGTTGGCCGATGTGTTCAGGGTCCGGCAGGGCCAGGTCGCGGAACAGCTCGATGGCTTTGGCTTCGAGCACGGTCCGGTTGCCCAGGCCGTGAATCAGCGCGCCCTCCACCACTTGGTCGATGAGTTTTTTCGCCGGGTTGAACGCCGCCGCAGCGCTTTGCGCGATATACGACACACGGTTCCCGCGCAGGCCTTGCAGTTCACGTTCGCTCAACGCCAGCATGTCGTGTTCACCGACTTGCACCACGCCGCCGGCCAACCGGCAACCGCGCCGGGCGTAACCGAGCAGCGCCAGGGCGATGGTGGTCTTGCCGGAGCCCGACTCACCGATCAGCGCCAGCACTTCGCCTTTTTCCAGGGAGAAGCTCACACCCTTGACGATTTCTACTTCGCCGCGTTCGCCACAGGCGACCACGCGCAGGTCCTGGACCCGAATCAATTCACTCATTTCAATGCCCCCCCGTACGTCGACTACGCCGGGACGACAGCCTGTCGATAAACAGATTCACGCCAATGGTCAGGGTGCCAATCGCCAGCGCCGGAATCACGATGGCCGGCGCGCCCTGATTGAGGCCGCCAATGTTTTCGCGCACCAGCGACCCGAGGTCGGCATCTGGCGGTTGCACGCCCAGGCCGAGGAAGCTCATGCCGCTGAGCAACAGCACAATGAAACCGAAACGCAGCCCAAGGTCAGTCAGCACCGGGTTGAGCATGTTGGGCAGGATTTCCACACAGGCGATATACAGCCGGCGTTCACCACGGGTTCGGGCCACTTGTACGTACTCCAGCGCTTCGATGTTCACCGCCATGCTGCGGGCAATGCGGAACGCGCCGGGGGTGAAACTCAGCACTGCGGTGCAGATCAGCAACGTCACCGAAGAGCCGAAGGCCGAGACCATGATCAGCGCCAGCATCTTGCTCGGGATCGAAATGAACGCGTCCATCAAGCGGCTGATGATTTCATCCAGCCATTTCGGCGAAACCACCGACAACAGTGCGCAGCTGGTGCCCAGACCGCTGGCCAGCACGGCGGCAACCAGCGCCAGGCCGACCGTGAAACGGGCGCCGACGAGGATTCGGCTGAGCATGTCGCGGCCCAGGTAATCGGTGCCAAAGGGGTACGCTGCACTCAGGCTATCGAAGACATTGTCGGAGACCACTTCACCGACCGGGTGCGGCGCCAGCCACGGGCCGAAGACCGCCACCAGCAACCAGATAAAACACATCGCTGCCCCGACCAGACCCAGCCAGGATGGCCCGTTTGACACCTTGCCAACCGACAGGTCGGGGGTCACAGGCATCGATTTCACAATGAGCTTGTTCATTGGTTTCTCAGCCTTGGATTGGAAAGAATCGCGCACAGGTCGGCAATCAGCACCAACCCCAGGTACGCCGTGCAAAACAGCATGGTGCAGGCCTGGACCAGCGCCATGTCACGGTTGGTCACCGCATCGACCATCAGGCTGGCGATGCCGGGATAGTTGAAGATCGTCTCGACGATCACCACCCCGCCCAGCAGGTAGGACAGACTCAAGGCGATGGCATTGGCAATCGGCCCGATGGCATTGGGCAAGGCATGGCGCAGGACGATCCGCACCGGGCTCACGCCTTTGAGCCGGGCCATTTCCACATACGGGCTATCGAGTTGATCGATCACCGCCGCTCGGGTCATGCGCGCCATTTGCGCAACGATCACGCAGCAGAGCGTCATCACCGGCAAGGCGTACGTGCGTAGAAATTGCAGCGGTGAAGTGATGTCGCTGGCATAGGACAGCGCCGACAACCAGCCCAGGTTCACCGCAAAAATCAGCACCGCCAGCGTCGCTACCAAAAACTCCGGTACGGCGACCATCGCCAGGGTGACAAAGCTGAGAAAGCTGTCGATGCGCCCGCCCCGGCCCATGGCCGAACCGATGCCCAGAATCAACGCCACCGGCACTGACACCAGCGCCGTGGCGGCCGCCAGCATCAGCGTGTTGGGCACCCGACCGGCCATCAAGTCGCTGACCGGCATAGCGTTGGAGACCGACAGGCCCATGTCGCCGCTGAGCAGGCTCATCAACCAGTGCAGGTAACGCAACACACCGGGCTGATCGAGCCCCAGTTTCAGCCGCAGTGCCGCCACCTGTTCCGGCGTGGCGAACTGCCCGAGGGCCTGTTGTGCCGCGTCCCCCGGCAGTACCGCCGTGATGGCGAAAACCACCATGGACACGATCAACAAGGTCACGATCGCGGCGCCCATGCGCCGGCCGATCAACCACAGTGTGTTGCTATTCATCGCCCTGTTCTCCTGCAATGTTGCTACGGCACAAACCTCATCGGCGCATCAAGCGTCCAGCCAGACCTGCTCGGCGAACATGTAGCCCATGAAGCCGCCCAACGGGTTGCTGCCATAGCCTTTGACGCGCTGGTCGACGCCGTCGATGTTGCTGATGAACACCGGGATGCCGATACCGCAGTGGTCATGCGCCAGGGTCTGCATGTCCGCGTACATCTTGCTGCGCTTGGCGTCGTCGGTTTCCGCGCGGGCGAGCATCAGCAACTGGTCGAACTGGTCGTTCTTCCAGCCCGATTCGTTCCACGGTGCGCTCGACTGGAAGAACTGCGAAAACATCACGTCGGCGTTCGGCCGCGGGTTGATGTTGCCGAAGCTCAACGGGTGCTTCATCCAGTGGTTGGACCAGTAGCCGTCGCTGGGCAGGCGGTTGACGTCGAGCTTGAGCCCGGCCTGTTTCGCCGATTGCTGCAGCAGCACGGCGATGTCCACCGAACCGGTCGCCGCAGGTGATGCCACCAGCGGCATGTTGATGCTGTCCATGCCGGCCTTCTTCAGCAGGAACTTGGCTTTCTCCGGGTCGTAGACGGTCTGCGGCAGGTCAGCGTTGTAGTAGCGCGAGCCGGGGGCAATCGGATGGTCGTTACCGACCACTGCAAAACCACGGAACACTGCGGATTTGATCTGCTCGCGGTCCATCAGGTACTTCATGGCCTGGGTGAATTCCGCGCTTTTGCCGGGCATCTGATCCTGACGGATGATCAAGTCAGTGTAGTTGCCCGAGGGCGCATCGACGACGCGGTGGCCGGCGCTGGCCTTGATTCGCGTGGTGGAGCGCGGGTTGACCTCGTTGATCATGTGCACGTCGCCCGACAGCAGCGCGTTGACCCGCGATGGCTCGTCGGCAATGGCGATGAACTCGATCTCGTCCAGGTAAGGCAGGCCCGGTTTCCAGTAGCCGGTATTGCGCGCAGCAATCGAACGCACGCCCGGTTTGAATTCCTTGACCTTGAACGGCCCGGTACCGATGCCCTGATTGAAGTCGGTGGTGCCTTCGGGAACGATCAGCAGGTGCGACACGGCCAGGATCGACGGCAGTTCGGCGTTCGGCGCGCTCAGGCGGATCTGTACTTCATTGGGGCCAGTGGCCTTGATCTCGGCGAACTGCTCCATCAGCGGCATGACCTTGGAACCGGTCAGCGGGTCCTTGTGTCGCGACAGCGAGAACACCACGTCGGCGGCGCTCAGGGTTTTGCCGTTGTGGAAGGTCACGTCCTTGCGCAAGGTAATGGTCCACAGCGTGGCATCGGTGTTGTCGATGCGCTCGGCCAGCTCCAGTTGCGGCACCAGATGGCTGTCGAAACGGGTCAAGCCGTTGTAGAACATATAGTGGCGCACGTAGTCGGTGGACAGCGCACCCTTGGCCGGGTCCAGAGTATCGGCGGTGGAGCTGGACATGCCGGCGACGCGAATCCGTCCGCCCGGCTTGCCTTTGCCGGGGCTTGCGGCTTCGTCGGCGAACAGTTTGCCGGCGGCGCCGAACAGGCTGCCGGCGCCCGCTGCAGCCACCCCGGCGACACCGAGCAATTGCAACGCGTTGCGGCGCGACATGCCGCGATTGAGGCCTTCGAAGACTCTCAGGCTTTCCTGGCCGGAGATGAGTTTGGAGTCGATCTTGTTATCAGTCATATCTGTTGTACCTGTCGATAAAGAGAAGGCTCGAGTGTTCCGGTTGACCGGAACGTCCTGGAAACGCAAACGACGGTAAAGCCACAACATCAACTCAATGCAAATAGTCCTGGAACCGGTAATAAGCGCCCACCAGCGGCAGGAACCACGGTTTGCCGAAATGCCCGGGAATCGCCGGCCAGTCGAGTTCGCGCCAGGGATTGGCCTCGACCTTGCCGGCCATCACGTCGGCCATGACCTGGCCCATGTGCACCGACATCTGCACCCCATGGCCGCTGTAGCCCATGGAGTGATAAACCCCGCCGTGCTGGCCGGCACGGGGCAACCGGTCGGAGGTCATGTCCACCAGCCCGCCCCAGCAGTAATCGATCTTGACGTTGGCCAACGCCGGAAACATCTGCACCATCGCCGCCCGCAGCACCTTGCCGCTCTTGGCGTCGGAGACGCTGTCGGACATGGCAAACCGCGCACGGCCGCCAAACAGCAGGCGGTTGTCCGGGGTCAGGCGAAAGTAGTTACCGATCATCCGGCTGGTGACATAGGCTCGCCGACCGGGCAACAACTGGTCGATCAGGCTCTGGGGAAGGACCTCGGTGGCGATCACGAAACTGCCCACCGGCACGATCCGCCGCCGATACCAGCCCAACCCGCCGTGCTGACAGGCGCCGGTCGCCAGCAGCACTTGCCCGGCGTGCAGCGAACCCTTGGCGGTATTGACCTGATAGCCACCAGCCTGGGCTTTCCAGTCCGTCACCGGCGTGTCTTGATAGATCAACGCACCGTGCCGTGCCGCCGCTTCGGCCAGACCGACGCCGAAGCGCCCGACATGCATCTGCACACCGTTGCGCTGCAGCAATCCTCCGTGGAACTGGGCCGAGTCGACTTCAGCGCGGATCTGTTCGGCAGTCAGTAACTCGACATCGGCATCGACCTCTCGGCGAATCAACTCGCAAGTCCGCGCCAGGCCCTCGTAGTGCATCGGCTTGGCGGCCAGCTTGAGCTTGCCGTTACGCTTGAGGTCGCAGGCGATCTGCTCCTGCTCCACCAGCGAAACCACGCTGTGCACGGCACTCTCGTAAGCCTTGTAATAGGCCCGCGCCTTGTCCGCGCCGAGGCTGGCGCTCAGGCCGGCGTAATCCTGGGCCACGCCGGTATTACACTGACCGCCGTTGCGACCCGAGGCTTCGCCGATCACCCTGCCGGCTTCCAGCACCACCACACTGGCGCCCTTCAAGGCCAGCGCCCGAGCCGCCGCCAGGCCGGTGAAACCACCCCCGACGATGGCCACGTCGACCTGCCCGGGCAACGCGCCGGTCTGAGCACCGGTGAACGCCGGTGCAGTGTCGAGCCAGTAGGATTCACTGCCCATGTCTAATCCGCCTCTACCAAAAAGACTGCCGTGAGAATGCCGTTGCCGTGACGACTCAGAGACCGACCAGCGCGGCCAGCCCGCCGATGTCGGTGATCTGCCGGTACTCGTAGAAAGCGTTGGCCGGGACTTCGTGACCACGGGCGACGAAGGCCTTGTTCTTGATCTTCATGTCGTGGGCCGGCATCAGGTCGTAACGGAAGCTCGACGACACATGCAAGATGTCTTCCGGGCCGCAATTGAGGTTGTCGAGCATGAACTCGAACGCGGCCAGGCGCGGTTTGTAGGCTTGTGCCTGCTCGGCGGTAAAAACCTTGTGAAACGGTGCGCCGAGCTTGTCGACGTTGGACATGATCTGGCTGTTGCTGGCGTTGGAGAAAATCACCAGCGGGATTTTGTCGGCGATTTTCGACAGGCCGGCCGGTACGTCCGGGTGCGGGCCCCAGGTCGGCACGGCGTCGTAATACAGTTGGCCTTCGTCACGGTATTCAATACCCCAACGCTTGCAGGTCCGCGCCAGCGCGGTCTTGAGGATTTCGTCATACGGCCTCCAGTCACCCATGACCTGGTCCAGGCGATAGGCCGAGAAGTCCTTGACGAACTGCTCCATCTGCTCGGGCACCACGCGATCGGCGAACAGCTCGCGAGTCATCGTACCCATGTGGAAATTGGTCAGCGTACCGTAGCAGTCGAACGTAATGAATTTGGGGCGAAGAAAGCTCATTGAGTGCGGTCCTGAAGTTCGTTGAGGTCATGGCGTGACAAGCATTCGCTCCGTTCCGGGAGCCGTGATGCATCGCTGCAGCACACCGTCATTACACCACCGTGAAATCAGCAGATGGCGTTAAAAGCGACCTCTGCTCGATACAAACCACCGTTTTAGCGCCCCCCCTCAGCAGACTTTGCGGGCCGCTCCAGCCTTGGGCAAACCCCGTATTCATGCGCTCTTATGGGCCTTTATAACGCCGCAAGGCTCAAGCGCACACCGATTGACCGCAGAACCTGCGCCAAGCAGAACGAAAACGGGCGCTTCCCTGAGGAAGCGCCCGTTTGGATGCGGTTTAAAGCTTACTTCTACCCCTCGTACCCTTCGTGCACCTCGTACACCTCGTAGCAGCTGCCGAGCCTGCGAGGCTGCGTTCGGCTGCGAAGCAGTCGTAAACCCGGTGTGCGAGATCTGCCTGATGTACCGCGAGTTCTGATTTTGCGACTGCTCCGCAGCCGAACGCAGCCTCGCAGGCTCGGCAGCTGCTACGGTGTTACAGGTTGCGTCGGGCTTTATGATCGGCGTGTTATTGGACGATATCGATCAACACACTCTTGAAGCGCAAATTGGCTTCGAACGCTTCACGCCCCAGGTCCTTGCCAATGCCGGAGCGTTTGTAGCCACCGGTCGGCAGGATGTAGTCGTTACTGCGTCCGTAACGATTGACCCACACCGTCCCCGCTTCCAGGTGCCGAACCAGACGCAAGGCACGGTTGATGTCGGCCGTGTGCACACCCGCCGCCAGACCGTAAGTCGCATGCGCCGCCAGGCTCAGCGCCTGCTCTTCATCATCGAACGCCTGCACCGTCAGCACCGGGCCGAAGATTTCTTCGCAGATCGCCGGGTTCTGGTGGTCCAGGCCGGTCAGCAAAGTCGGCTGGTAATAGGCGCCACCGAGCCCCTCGAACAGCCCGCCACCGGTCAGCACTTCGGCACCGGCCTGACGCGAGCGCTGGACGATGCCATCGATGCGGCTAGCCTGCAGCCGGGAAATGATCGGCGACAGCGTGCTCTCGGACGACCAGGTCGGGCCGGGGCGCAGCTCCTCGAAATACGCCTGCAAATGCGCGATAAACGGCTCCATGATCGAACGCTGGATCAACAGCCGAGACCCGGACACGCACACCTGCCCGGCATTACCGGTAATGGCCATGGCCACCGTGCGAGCAGTTTTGGCGATATCCGGCACATCGGCGAAGACCAGTTGCGGGCTCTTGCCGCCAAGTTCCAGGGTGACCGGTTTCGGACCGACCAGCGCGCAGGTGGACATGATGCTCGAGCCGGTCGCGGTGGAACCGGTAAAGGTCACCTTGCCCACCCGTGGATGACGGCACAAGGCATCGCCCGTGACGCGGCCATCGCCCTGAATCACGTTGAAGATCCCCGCCGGCATGCCCGCCTGCAACGCCAGTTCGGCAAAGCGCAGACTGGAAAACGGCGTCAGCTCTGAAGGCTTGAGCACCACGGCATTACCTGCGGCCAGCGCCGGCGCGACTTTCCACGAAGCCATGCTCAACGGGAAATTCCACGGTGCGATGGCGGCAATCACGCCGTAGGGTTCGGCGATCTGCATGCCCAGTCGATCGGTCTGGGTGGCAGCCACATGACCGCCATGCTTGTCAGCCAGCTCGGCAAAGAAACGAATGCCCTCGGCGACGTAGGGAATATCCCAGGCGATCACATCTTTATGGGGACGGGTCGAGCCCACCGCTTCCAACGGCGCCAGGACAGCGGCGTCCGCTTCGATCAGATCGGCCCAACGGCGCATGACCCGCGCCCGCTCCCGGGGTGGGCGGCTGGCCCAGTCGCTGCGATTGAACGCCTGCCAGGCATCGTTGACCGCTTCATCCACCAGATCGGCATCGGCGACCGGCAACTGGGCATAGACCTGGCCATCCGACGGCCGCACCACCTCAAGTCCCGGTTGAGCATCGCGGTATTTACCGGCAATGAAATGAGCGCTGCGCACAGCGATAAGGCGAGGATCGAAGCTATCCATGGAGCTCTCCAGAAAAGGGACGGCGAGTCGTGAACTCAGGCTTCCATCGTAGAAAAAAAGCCCAAGCATTTGCTGCCGACCTTGCCGGGCAATTAAGTAGTAAGTGTGGTCTTGTGGCCCCGGGCGTGCGGAATCTGCCGAATGTTCCAGCCCCTCTTGTCAGGCCTTCGCGCAGATGGGATACAGGCACCATCGCGCCGCACAGCCGGTTGATTGCGCACACTGTCCAACGGAGACTCGCCATGTCCGCCCCGCACCCTTCTGCTTATGTCTATCGCCCGATGACGACCGCCGACCTGCCCTCGGCCCATGCCTTGTCCGTGCAATTGAAGTGGCCCCATCGCCTGGATGATTGGGCCATGGTGTTGCGCCTCAGCGACGGCGTTGTGGCACTCGATGGCGAGCGTCTGATCGGCACGGCGTTCACCTGCCCCCAAGGCGATTTCGCCACCATCGGCCTGGTGATCGTCAGCGACGACTATCAAGGCAAGGGCATCGGCCGCAAGCTGATGGAGCAGGCACTTGATGCGTGCCAGTCGCGTACCCCGATACTCAACGCGACCCTGGCCGGTGCGCCGCTTTACGCGAGTCAGGGCTTTGTCGAGTTCGGGCGGATTCAGCAACACCAGGGCCCGGCGCAAGCCGTTGCACCTGTGCCGCTGGCCAACGGTGAAAGCTGTCGCCCGCTGCGTGAGGCCGATAAGGCCCGCGTGCTGGAACTGGCCAATGCCGGCACCGGGCTGGACCGGCAGACGGTGCTCAACGAGCTGTTCGATGTGGTGGAGCATTCAGCTGTCATCGAGCGCGATGGCCAAGTGCGCGCCTTCGCCCTGCTGCGTCCTTATGGCCGTGGTCGCGGCCTTGGCCCGGTGGTCGCCGAGAACATCGAACAGGCCAAACACCTGATCGCCGTGTTGCTGGCCCACGTACCGGAGGCCTTCGTGCGCATCGACATTCCGGCGGACAGTGGCTTGAGCGATTGGCTCGCAACGGTCGGCCTCAAGCAGGTCGATACCGTGGCGCAAATGGCACGGGGCACGCCGCCGCAAGCGGTCAACGGCGTCCGACAGTTTGCGCTCGTCACCCAGGCCATTGGCTGACAACCGCGCGCAAAGCAGCCGCCGCTCTCCAACATCCTCCACCCCCCATTTGCATGGAGCGTCACCCGCATGTCTCAACCTACCGTTCTGCTGTTGGCTCGCGCCGACGGCAGCCGTGTCGCCACGTCTTTCAATGCAACGTCCTTGAGCGCTGCCGACCCCTTCAAGGAACACCGTCAAGTCGCCTACACCGGGCTCGATGGCATCTGCGCCGGGACCGTGAACACAAGCGAATCACTCGATATCAATGATTTCCCGCACACCGAAGTGATCGTGGTCCACGCCGGCCACGTTGTGTTGAAATCCCAAGGCCAGACACTGGAGCTGGCGATCGGTGCCAGCGCGGTCATCGGTCGTGGGACCACGCTGCGAATCGAGGCGCAAGCCGAGACGTGCTGGGCATTCTGCGCCGTCATCAGCCCCAACACTGAACCGACACCAGGGCTGACAGCGCTGGACCGCTTAGCGATGCTCTCCCCTTCGGCCGCACCGGAACCGCAAATACTGATCGGGCCCACCCCGCAGTGCCGCTCACGCAATGCCTTCGAAGACAGCAGCACCGACCTGCGCGTCGGCGTCTGGGATTCGACACCCTACGAACGCCATGGCCGGCCGCATAAACTCAACGAGCTGATGCACCTGATCGAAGGCAGCGTCACCCTGCGAGCAGCCGATGGTACGAGCCTGACAGTCAACACCGGCGACACCGTGTTCGTACCGCAAGGCGCACCGTGCGCCTGGCAAAGCACCCGGTATGTCCGCAAGTTTTACGCCGTGAAATAAGCACCACGGCGCAACGCCGGCAACCGCGCCGGCACTGAACCCACCGACCGGTCGCGAGCCAACGCAGACCGGCCGACGAGGCAAGCCGCCTCGCTACAACGCGGTACTACGGCGCCTCTGGCTGATCGTAATTATCCAGCGCCCGATTCACCAACAACTCCCCCAACGAAATCATCTGCTGAATCGCCAACGCCACATGCCGACGCGTGCCTTCCAGCTCGAACGCCAGATCGCTGGCCAGTACATTCAGCGACGCCAGGGTTTCCGAGGCGTGGGCCAGCAGGGTTTCGTTATCCAGATCGGGGATGACTGCGAAGATGTTGGAGGGACGCTTGTCGGGCAGGTTGCCCTTGTCGAACGGCGGCTTGAGGTAATGATCCAGCGCCCGCTCGGCGGCGTCGTGGAGTTTTTTTGAGTCGGTGGTGGCGTAAGGGGAAGTGCTTGGGGTTTCTGGTGGGTTTGGAGTGACCTTGTGCATGGTGAAGCTCCTCTTTGCAGATTGGAGCTACCACTTTCGTTTCCAGGCGAAAGGGTGGCAGCTGTGCGCGGGCTGGAAAACCGAGGCAAAAGGCAAACCCGGCAGACCCGAAGGTCTCCCGCACACAGCCGCCATAACGTAGAACTGCTGGCGTAAAAAAGCGCTGCAGTATGTCATGAGGGGGGCTGTTGTGCCCTATTGCTCCTCAGGTTTCCAGGCCCGGTCGCTGAATTGGCAGCGACACCCGGAGGTTATCCATTCACCTTCCCACCCGGCAACCTTGAAAAGTTGTCGGAGAATTCGCTTGAGCGCCCGATATCTGTAGTCGTTTCCTAGGACTGAACCGACGGCCTCTCCCTCCAAACAGCTCGAATCGGCGCATTGTCTGTCAAGAGGTCACCGACGTTTTAAGGAGTGCCTTATGTTCGCGGCCTTTAGCAACCCCCAGAGTGGCCGCCACTTCGCCATCCTGTATCGACATCAATATGAAAACTTCAAGAACGCAGAGCCAACTGCGCCCGCTGCTGAGCATCGCCGCCGCGATGGCGATTGTATTTTCGTCGGGAGCAATGGCTGAGACGTGCCAACTCACCAACAACAGAAAAACACTCACCGTAAACTTCGGAAGCAATCTGACGGAAAGCCTGACAGTCCCTATGGATGCCCCCATTGGCGCTGTCATTTACCAGGACAGTTTTAACGCGCCGTTTACAGCGGCTGAATGCTATGCAGGCGAACTCTATGGCTTTGCCTTGAACCCGGCACTAGGCAGCGCGACCAGCGACACTACCTTTCCGCTGGGTAAAACAGGGCTTTCATTTCGAATAGCTTCTACAACAAAACCATCCAACACAAAAAATGGATACTTACCAAAGCTGTTTAGACTTACTGGGCGTCCTGCGATTTATTCTTTTGACGCTACAACCTTCCGACTTGAAATCATCAAGTCAAGTGAATTGGCATCGGAAAACAGTGTTCCCGCCGGTTATCTTGGCCAATTCCAAGCCGGTGCAGCAATTTATAACAAATTTAATCTGATCAACCCCATCACCCTGAATACGGTCTCCTGTCAGACCCCGGCAGTGTCGGTTCAAATGGGCGACGACTATCGCCTGGCGGAGTTCACCAAGAGCGGCGATACCTCTCGGACGATCAAATTCAACCTCGCCTTGAACCAATGCCAGCACGGCATCCAGAAGGTGACCTATTCACTTAAGGCCACCACCCAGGTCATCGACGCGCAAAAGGGCATCGTGGCACTGAACGCTGGCTCGACGGCCAAAGGCATTGGCCTGCAACTGATGAATGAGGCAGGGACGCCCATCGCCCTGGATACCGCGTACCCCTTCAGCGCTTTCAACACCACAGGCACCGACTTCACCATCCCGCTGTCCGCCGCTTACTACCGTCTGGCCGACAGCAAACTGGAATCCGGCACCGCGAATACCGAAGTGACGTTCATCGTGAATTACCTGTAACGAATCAAGAAATAAATAGGGACACCCATTAGCCTTGATTTGATACCACCTAATGGGTCTCCCTTTTTTCACGCGCCCCCTAGCCTTGGATCGGACATCCACACGGACGGGTCATGGGTTCAACCGATAAGTGGACTGCACCAACCCCGAAGGAAAGCAGCGGCTGGATACCAGTTTCAAATCAATGTCCTGCTCAAGGCCCCCGAATAATGGCCTTCCCGCCCCGATCAGCACAGGAACAGTGGTGATCACCATATCGGCGATTAACCCTTCGCGCAGGAATGATTGCACCAACTGCCCGCCATCGACATAGACCCGACGCACGCCTTGCCTCGCCATTTCTTCCATCAAGTCCCTGGGTTTGAGGTTGGAGAAACGCAACTTGCCCGTCAGTGCCTCGGGCACCGCCGAATCGGCCAGCTGTTCAGACAGCACCACGACGGGCCGGTCGTAGAACCACGTGTCGAAGGTCAGCGCCTTCTCATAGCTTCCCCGCCCCATCACAATCACATCCTTATCGGCGATGAAGGCTGAGTAGCCATGATCCTCAGTCGGATCATCGCGCTGCAACAGCCAGTCGATGTCGCCATCAGGTCGGGCGATGAAACCATCCAAACTGGTGGCAACGAAAACATGTGCCGTGGCCATCAAGATCTCCTTTGGCCGATTTTTGAAAAATCAGCGCTTTGAACAATACTTGGGGTTTGCCTGTTGATTTGCCAACGTTCAGCGCAGCTGACTACGCGGCTGGAGTGAACGTATCAGACCTGATTCTGGAGAAGCAAAATGGTCAGCAAAAACACGATTTGCCTCTGGTACGACGGCACTGCGCAGGAGGCTGCAGAGTTCTACGCCCAGACATTCCCGGACAGCGCGGTCGTCGCCGTCCATCACGCGCCTGGCGACTATCCGGCGGGCAAGCAAGGCGATGTGATAACGGTCGAGTTCACGGTGATGGGCATCCCTTGCCTCGGGTTGAACGGGGGGCCGGGGATCAAGCACAACGAGGCTTTTTCATTCCAGGTGGCGACCGACGACCAGGCCGAAACTGACCGTTTGTGGAACGCGATTGTCGCAAACGGCGGCCAGGAAAGCGTATGTGGCTGGTGCAAGGACAAATGGGGCCTGTCGTGGCAGATCACGCCCCGTGTCCTGAGCGCCGCGATATCCAACCCCGATCGAGCGGCGGCCAAGCGCGCTTTCGACGCCATGATGACAATGACCAAGATAGACATCGCGGCAATCGAAGCGGCACTCGCGGGTTACCCGGTCGACACTCCGGCCGCTTGATTTCAGACGAGACACTGCAAGGAACGATTCATCGGCGGTTGCCTGTGCGGCAACGTACGATTTATGGCGCGGGTCTGCCCGACAGCTCTCACTTAAACGTCGTGTGAGCCCTGGGTCACGACGTCTTCCCTGGAACCTGACGATGCAATCAATGTGCTCGAGGTGGCATGAACGCGAAACAATCACACCACCTCAATACCGCGAGATCAGTTAGTCATTCGCCGCTCCCCGCCAGCCGGCCCGATGCAAGGCTTTGAGCAGCGTCTCGGAATCCAGGCCCGGCACGGCATGGCCGTTGCCTTCAGCGGTGTCGGCGGCCAGCAAGGCATTGATGATGGCTTCTTCCACCGCTTCGGTGGCGGCCAGGAACAACTCGCTGATGTGGTCGTTGTTGACCATGCTCAGGTTGTCGGTAGTCGGCGCACGCTTACTCTCGTAAGCGGCCGGCGGCACATGCTGATTACCGGTGGCGAAGGCGATGAAGATGTCACCGCTGTGGTCTTCATTGCCGCCGCCGGTGCGGGCGAGGCCGAGGCTGGCACGTTGCGCCAGACGCGTGCATTGGTGCGGCAGCAACGGCGCGTCGGTGGCCAGGCAAACGACTATCGAGCCCATGCCCGGGTGCGGCAGCGACGCCTTGAGGAACGGCGAGTCGACCTGTTCCATGTAGCGTCCGACCGGGTAACCGTCGACGCGCAATTCGTTACGGATGCCGTGGTTGGCCTGGACGATGGCCCCAACGGTCCAGCCGCCCTGAGCACTGCTCAGACGCCGTGATGCGGTGCCGATGCCGCCCTTGAATTCATGACAGATCATGCCGCTACCGCCCCCGACGGAGCCTTCCGTTACCGGCCCGCTCTTGGCCGAACGCAGGGCCTCGGCCACATGTTCAATCTTCACATGGAAGCCGTTGATGTCGTTGAGCAGGCCGTCGAAAGTCTCCAGCACCACCGGCATGTTCCAGTAGAGGCGCCCGTCATCAGGCTGTTGTTCACGGTCCAGCACAACCAGCGCATCGCGCACCACGCCCAGGCTGTGGGTGTTGGTGAAGGCGATGGGACTGGTCAAAAGACCTGCCTCGCGAATCCATTCCAGACCGGTGGCGTCGCCGTTGCCGTTCAACACATGGACGCCGGCAAAGCACGGTTGCTGGCTGGTGGAACCGGCACGAGGCTCGATCAGGGTGACACCGGTCAGGATGTCGCGGCCATTGGCGGTGCGTCCTCGCACATTACTGTGGCCGACCCGTACGCCGGGCACATCGGTGATGGCATTGAGGGGGCCGGGTTGCAGTTGGCCGAACTGAATGTTCAGGTCGCGGGCACGTGGCTTCATCGTCTCTTTCATGGTCTCTCTCTTGTTTCATTTGTTGCATGAAGGGGCTTGGCTAGTCATCAGCAGAGCCGAGTCTGCCAATCAAGCGCCGGTCTTGACCGTGTTCCACGCGCGGGTGCGCACGCGCTCTATCTTCAGCGGGAGTGGTTCTAGCGGAAATAGCGTGTCAAGGACTTGCTTGGACGGATACACCCCGGGGTTGTCGCGGACTTTCTTCTCGACAAGCGCGGTGGCATCTTTGTTGGCGTTTGGATAGCTCAGGTAGTTGGATGACTCAGCGATGACTTCGGGGCGCAGCATGTAGTTGATGAAGGCTAACCCTTGCTCCGGGTTCGGCGCATCGTTGAGCTGCACCAGGCTCTCCACCCACACCGGGGCACCTTCGCGTGGAATGCTGTAGACGAGGTTGCGATGGTTGCCAGCCAGCTCGGAAGCCTTTTGCGCATCGGCGACACCACCAGCCCAGCCCAGCACGACGCAGATGTTGCCATTGGCCAGATCAGAGATGAACTTGGAAGAATCGAAGTAGACGATATGGGGACGCAGTTTCAGCAGCAGATCCTGGGCTTTTTTGTAATCCTCCGGGTTCTGGCTGTTGTAGGGCAGTCCAAGGTAGTGCAACGCGATGGGAATGATCTCGCTAGGGGCGTCCAGCATGGCCACACCGCATTGACTCAGTTTGGCCAGATTTTCTTCCTTGAAAATCAGGTCCCAAGAATTAACTGGCGCATCTGGGCCGAGTATCGATTTAACCTTGTCCGCGTCATAGCCGATGCCAGTCGTACCCCACAGATAAGGGGCCGCATAGCTGTTTCCGGGATCGTTGCTCTGCACCTTGGCGAGGATGTCCGGGTCGAGGTGAGACCAGTTCGGCAACTTGCTGCGATCCAGTTTCTTGAGCACACCTGCTTTGATCAGGTTCGGTAGTAGGTCACCCGTGGCGACCACCACGTCATAGCCACTTCGGCCGGCCATCAGCTTGCTTTGCATGACGTCGCTGTTGTCGAACACATCGTACACAGCGCTGACGCCTGCTTCTTTCTGGAAGTTTTTCACCGTGTCCGGGGCGATGTAGTCATACCAGTTGTAGATGTGCACGGTGGGGGTGGCGGGCTGGTCGGCCCTGGCGCCGACCAGGCCGACACTGAGAAGCGAGGCCAACGCGAATTGCATATAACGAGTCGATTTCATCGGGGTGCTCCAGAGCGTTAACGGCGAGTCCGTGGACGCGCGCGCCGCTCCTGCTAGTGTGTGAATTATTGTTATGGCAGGGCTGAAATCAGCATCAAGGTTGAAGAACTGTTTTCGTGCGAGACGCCCCCTCGCGCAGGGCACAGGGGATCAGTAGTTCACGGCGACCATCAGCGTGTTCAATCTGTTCGCCAGTCAGGAACAGGCGGCGGTCATTGAGGTAGTCATAGTCTCGGCGGGCGGAGCGCAGCAGATCGAGGTCCAGCTCGACAACCTGACGGCACTCTGCCCGCCCCGCTTCGAAGAGCGTGCGCCCGAAGGGATCGATCGCTGCACTTCCACCGGCAAAAACGAGGCCTTCATCGCCGTCGCCGACTCGATTCACCATCACCGTGAATGCCTGGTTTTCCTGAGCGCGAGCCATGATCGCGGTGCGGTGGACAGGGCCGTAGGGATCCATGTTGCCGTTAGTGACCAGGATAAGCTCGACGCCGAGTTGGCCGAGGGCTCGAGCGCTTTCCGGCAACTCAATGTCGTAGCAAATCAGGATGCCGACACGGACTCCCTTCCAGATCGCAGTGGCATAGCGGTCTCCCGGCTGGAACAGGCCGCGTTCCGACGGCCAAAGGTGAGTCTTGCGATAGCTCAAGGCGATCCCTTGTGGGGTTACCAGCAGGGAGGTGTTGTAGAAGGTGCCGGAGTCGTTCTCAGCCATGCCAACCACCACCGAGACGTTCCGTTCGCGTGCAGCGCGCTGCACGGCCTGCACACTTGGCCCGTTCAGGGGCTCGGCAACTTCGGCGAGCTGTTGCGCGCTGGCGAATCCCATCAACTGGGTCTCTGGAAATATCAGCAGATCGGTATCCGCTGTGCAGGTAGCGATAGCCTGCAAGGTACGCTCTAGGTTATAAGCGGTATCGCCATCGCGACCGGTAAGTTGTACGAGTTCAATCTTCATCGGTGATCCTTTCACGTGTATGTGGGCTCGCAATCGCCAAACTGAACAGCACTCGCCAGGGCTGGATGGAGTATGGAGAGCCATAAAACGGAAAGTAATCACATCGATGGGGTAACCCCGTATGGGTAGAAACGTGAGCATTACATTGCAGGATATGGCCTGGCACCAGGCAATTGGCAGGCTGATTGAGGCACTCGACCGTCCTGATTTCTGGCTGGCCTTGGTGCGTCTGCTGGATAGATACATACCGGTGGACAGTTGGGTCGTGCTGATTTTCAGCAATGGCCGGCCGCGGGTGCTCGCAGAAAGCCCTGGCAAGGATGGCGGGCCGGACCCGCTCTTTCAGGATTACCTCAAAGGCCTGTATCTACTCGACCCCTTTTACCTGGCCAACCGAGAGACACCGCAGAACGGCTTGTTGTGGCTAGCCGATGTGGCGCCGGAGTGCTTCGAACAAACCGACTACTACCAACGCTACTTCCGCCTCAATGTCGTTGCCGACGAAGTGCATATCAACGTCCAACTCGACGCGGAACGCACCCTCAGTCTGTCGCTGGGAAGTGAGGGCCGCTTCAGTCCAGAGCAGATAGCCCTGCTCACACTCATCCAGTCCTGGGTTGCCGCCCTGATGCGTCAGCGCATGGCATTCGAGCGGGAGGTGCTGGAACAGAACGCGTCGGCGACGCCAAACTGGCAGAGCTGGCTGGACTCCACTGACCAGCAGTTGGATACCCCGCTCTCCGCCCGCGAACTGGAAGTCGGCCGGCTAATGCTCAGCGGCTGCTCAAACAAGGAGATCGCGCGCAAGTTGGGGATTTCCGCCGAGACTGTGAAGGTCCACCGCAAGCACATGTACAGCAAACTCGGCATTAAATCTCAGTCCGAGCTGTTCTCACTGTTTCTGAACGCTCAGAGCTGAAGTCGAAGATAGGCAGAAATCGGCTGTGGATTCAACCGGTCGATGCAACACAACACCCGTTCCCGCGGTACGGTCGCCCCCTCCCACCAGCCTTTAACTGGACGTTCAAAACCTGCACAATCGCCGGCTTTTTCGCGACAGGAAGTCCCCATGCAACGGATTGTCATTCTGGGCAATGCCGGTAGCGGCAAATCTACCCTAGCCCGCGCCCTCGGCAAGCGCCTGAACCTGCCCGTGGTCCATCTGGACACGCTGTTCTGGGAGCCTGGCTGGGTCGAACCCGACGCCGAACAATTCCGCGCACGGGTCCGCGAAGCAATCGCAGCGGATGCCTGGGTTTGTGAAGGCAACTACGCGCGGCGAACCTTTGACCTTCGCCTGCCCCGTACCGACCTGATCATCTGGCTCGATACTTCGCGGCTTACCTGTTTCGCCCGAGTGATCCTGCGCAGCGTCATGAACCGCCCTCGCCCTGACCTGCCAACAGGCTGTAAAGAGAAGCTCGACCGAGCGTTCCTGACCTTCCTGAATTTCGTGTGGAATTTCGATCGCGGTTACCGCTCAGGTATCGAGAAGGTGCGCCTGTCCATAGGACCGAATATTCCTACGGTGCACTTGCGCGGTAACCGGCAGATTGCCGCATTTCTCGATAGCTTGCCCGCAACGCCTGAAATCTGCCTTGAGTAGAGGCGGACTTTCGCCATCCCGGCAGTCGATTCGCGCCTTTAGCGTTAGCCCAGTGCCTGGGGTTCAAGAGTGTGTCCCGTCCTGAATAAGGTCTACAGCTGTTTCAGGACTAGACAGGTTTTACTCAAGGCTGCTTCCGGTACATCCCCGTCAGCATCTTCTGAGAATCCGGCTCAGCGTTGTAGTTGATGACCGCGAAGTTTTTCACCAGCTGTATGTGATACGGGCCATTTATCTTGGACGCTTGCGGCTCACGCACAATGATCAGGTTTTCGGTTTCCATGGGCACGATGTGATGCTCGGTCACGATGTCTTTCAAGGTCACAGCGTCCTTCAATGTCACGGTGAACTCCGCCACTTCTCTCCCCTCGGCATCGCGGTCAGGCAGGATCTTCAAGTCCAGATCTCCGTCGCGCCCCAGAAAGTCCCGGCGCATCTGGTAATGGCCGCTGCGCTGGTCACGGTCGACTTCGTTGAGTTTGTCGTAGTCCGGTTCACGGTATTCATCGTGTAGCAGGATCGCCAGTTCGCGGTCGTCACCCTTGGCGCCGCTGACCCATGTGCCGGTGTAGTTGTGGGGTTCGATGGTTTGCCGCGTTATCCGCCAGATACCCGTCCGACGACCATCGTCAGCATATTCGTGAAGGTAGACAAAACTATCGTCGCCGTAGGCTTCCCGAGAACCCACCAGTTTGATCGGCTCACCGCTGCCACCCTTGGTGTACCGCACCTCACCAATGAGGACCGCCCCCTGATCCTGGTACCAGATCTCTACCGGGATTTTGCCGTTGAGGGTTCCGACGAGACTCTGAGAATCTTCGATGACCGGTCCTTCCAGGCTGGGTTGTTCGTGCCACTGACCATCTTTCCAGTCGCCGGTGGTGCGCAGCATATAGCCGCGGGGCATGCTGGAATTTTCGCCAAACTCGGTCGGAGGGACTTCTTCCTGGGTGTACGAGTGAAGCCGGACCAACTCGCCGTCGCGCATTTTCCATTGGCTAGTGCGCATCCAGCAGCAGCCGCGGTCAGTTTGCGAATACAGAATGCCGCCAGTTGGGCTGACCGAAAACATCCCGTTGCTCTCCTTCGCCAGGTCCGTCAATGCACCGTTGAGGACCCATCGGGTTTGCAGCGGGTCTTGCAAATAGACATCGAAATGCGCCTGGCCATCCACCTTGGGATCCGTGCCGTTGCGAATTGCCAGATCCTGACGACCATCGAAGTCGAAATCGGCGAAGTACAACAAACCGTAGGGCCCGAGCAACCACGCGTCGGCTTTGTCATTGTGGTTTGCAGGCACGTTACCGGCCTGGGTCTGCAATTGCTGCAGGGTTTCGAGCGTGTTTTTGTCGCGCAAAGTGATGAGCGCTCGCGCCAGTTGATGCGGGTCTTCCGGTGGCTCCGGGAACAGCACTTCCACCAGGTACTTGCCACTGGGGTCATTTACCGCAAATGACAGTGGTGCGGCCACGACCGGGGCTACCAAGACCATGGAGAGGAGCACACCGTTGACGAGCGAACGCATCCAAAGCTTCCTTGCTTAAATTTCGGGGGCCGCAGTGTAACGGCATACCCCATCTTATGGTAATCACGTCACTCCATTAACCCGAGATGCTCGCGATGTAGGCCCTCAGGTCTGTCAACGTCAGTTCCGGCTTTGTAGAATCCTGCCAGCGCTCACCATCAATTGAGGCCCGCATTGAAAAGTAGAATAAGACCGGAAATTGAGAGAGCGGCCTATGATGAGTTCTTAGCGCTTTGGGACAGCGGTGCATTCGAGAACCAGAGATTGGGTCAGGCTTTCTACAACCACTTCCGTCTGCATCGTCTCAGCGAGCAGAGGTTGCTACATGGTCTTTATGAATCTGACGGCAGGAAAGCCTTGAATGCAATTGCTGGAATCTTTCAGATCAAGTAACCACCACTCTTCATTGGTCAATGAATGTAATAGGCGGCTTTGGGGTGTGAATTCAACCGGTTGAATCCACAGCCAAATGAAGACATTCGCCGAGCCACATACAAGCATCAAACAAGAGCGCCCCTCCCCCTGCTGCCCCCAAAACAACAAAGCCCAGCACTGGACCGGGATTCAAGATGAGCGCGGATCGCTTATCAAGTATTCATTGAAAGGATGAGCATGATGAACCGAACCGGTCATATCTGCCTGATGGCGACCTATAACCAGTGGATGAACGCAAAGATTTATGAGGCCGCCAGTAGCCTGCCAGATGAAGAACTCTCCGTGGACAGGAAAGCATTCTTTGGTTCAATTCTCGGGACGTTGAACCACCTGGTGGCCGGCGACACGGTCTGGCTAAAGCGATTCGCCAAGCACCCAGCTAACTACTTGGCGCTGGAACCGATTCAGCAGCTTCCGGCGCTCAAAAGCCTCGACCAGTTGCTGTTCTCGAATATCCGAGAACTTTCGGCACATCGAGTGTGGCTCGACCAGAACATTGTCGAGTGGTCTCGCTCCATTGCAGAGCCGGATCTGGATCACACCCTCCATTACACAAGCATGAAGGGAATACCCGCTGACAGGAACTTTTATGGTTTGGTCATGCATTTCTTCAACCATCAGACGCATCACCGCGGACAAGTGACGACCTTGCTTTCACAAGCGGGTGTCGACATAGGTGATACGGATCTGGTCGCACTCATTCCATCCGAGCACTGCACACAGTAGAAAAGCCTGGCGCTAGACCAGGTATTTTCACAGCTGATCGGGTCGACGAAACAGCGCAGCCATCCGGACGGGTTGCCGATCCCGAGTAACGGTAAATGGCCAGGAGCGGTCGCTGGGACAAAGCTGAAACAACCAAAATCTACTTCTCTTCAAGCTTTCGTTTCAGTCGCCTGAGATCACTATTGACGATCAGCTTATGGGCTAGACCTACCGGCAACATGTAGATGCGCCCAAAGACGTTATGCGTTACGACAGATGAGGTGATCGTGAACACACGATCTGTTATCGAAAGGCAAATCATGACATCCAGATGCCGGTCACGTTCGGTCAGAACCAGCATGTCGGGGGCACTATGCTCCACCAGAAAGAAATCCAGCTGTTCGCCAGCGTGTACCATCTCTCGCCTGGCGTCGGAGAACCCGCCGATCCGCTTCACGCCGAACAACGAGGAAATTGCGTCCCTCGTTCGGAAAGCTAGCCGCATGAGCAGTCCCGGTTCGGCCGTCATGATGTTCCAGGCGTCAAGAGTAGTGATTTCAACAGCGAGCGGAACCGACCTGTTGTCATAGTAATCAAGATCGGAGAGTGCACGCAGAGTGTGAGCAGGTGATGTGGTAGCCAAACATTATTCCTTTCAGTGGCCCGACTGCCATTCCCGATAAAATCGGAAGCTGATTATCATGTAGCCATGCTACGTCATAATTCCCCCCAAACAGGCCGGTACGGGTTGTGGATTCAACCGGTCAATGCAACAGATTGAATCCACAACCAATAGCGAACGGTGGTGAACCGAGTTTGGGCCAGGCTACCTTCGTCCCTATGCCGACCAGGCTCCTGAATCAATCATTGTCGACCTGGAGCTCCTGCAGAAGAAACCCAAGTGAGTCCGGGGTTGAGCAATGACTTTTTCCCGAGCGTTGTTCATCCCATGGCATAGCGTCATCGGTGCAGAAATCTCCAATACACTCCATGCTCAGTTCGCCATCGAGAAGTCCAAGCGGAATCCAGAAGTAAGGCGTCTCGCGAAGAGCATTAGGCACGGTCGAGCCACATCGTGAGCAAAAGTCATTTCTGTACCCGCTGGATTTGCGCCAACTGGTGACCGCACCTAGCCCTTCTTCCCATCGAAAGTCGCGAGCTTTGACCACTGTGGCGAGATTATGGCCGACCCCGGTTTGCTTGCGGCACAGGCTGCAATGGCATCGATAAAAAAATCGTGGTTCAACCCCGAGGGAAAAGCGTACAGCCCCGCAAAGACACTGCCCTGTTGTCATGGATATCTCCTTGAAGAACGATTCATCGGTATTCTGCCGGTTCAAGCGTTGGTACCGGAAAAGGGGTGGCCGTTATGTTACTGGCCTTAAACTGGAACATACACAACGAGGAGGCTCGCCCACTTCGAGCCTCCTCAGAAGCAATGGGTCAGCTGCCGACCGTAGCGACTTGCTTCGCACGAGCGTTCTGTTTGCCAATCAGAAACACCAATAGCGAGCCGATAGCGGTCACTATGCAGAGTGGCATCAGTGCAATTGGAAAGCTCCCGGTCTGATCACGCAGTACACCGATTACCGAACTCATGGCGCCCGTACCCAAGTGAGCAAAAGTATTGATCGCTGCAATCCCGGTGGCCAAAGTCGCCGGCGGCAGGGATTCGGAGCAAAGTGCCCAGAACGGCCCCTTGATCGCATAGTTACCCATCAATACGAGCGTCAGCAGTACCAGCGTAATGGTCAGGGAGTCCGTGAACAGCGTGGCAGCGAAGCTCACCGCAGTAATAGCCAGCGGAATAGCAGTGCTCTTGATCCGCTCCCCGCTCTTGTCTGCACGCAGTCCCCAGTAAATCATGAACGCTGCGGCCATGCCGAACGGAATCATGTTCATCAGACCTGTTTGCATGTTGGTCAGATGGAAGGATTTCAGGATCTGCGGCATCCACAACGACAGCGTGTTGCTGGTTGCCGAACTGCCCATGTAGATAATCGAAAGCACCCATACATATTTGTTGGTAAACACGGCCTTGAGGGTGCCGCTGATGCTGTGAGCGTGCTGAGGAATACCACTTTCGCGTGCGGCCTTATCGTTAGTCAGTTGCTCGCCTAGCCAATCCTGTTCCTGCTGAGTCAACCATTTCGCTTCGCTTGGGCGATTGGGCAACACTTTCAGCGCGAGCAATCCCAGGGTGATGGCGGGAATGGCTTCAAGCATCAGTAACCACTGCCATCCCTTGAATCCGGCCAGACCGTCCAATTGCAACAGCAGTGCCGACACCGGTGAACCGAGAAAGTTGGAGAGTGGTATCGCCACCATGAATAGCGCAACGATTCGAGCCATGTACGCTTTGGGGATGCATTGCGTGAGGTAAAGAATGACGCCGGGAAAGAAGCCGGCTTCGGCTGCCCCCAAGAGGAATCGGGAAATCGAATAGGATATCGGCCCGACCGCAAATGCCGAACAGAAACCGACGATGCCCCAGGTGATCATGATGCGCGCGATCCACCGGCGGGCACCGAAACGCTCCATGGCCATGTTGCTGGGCATTTCGCACAGGACATAAGCGACGAAAAACAGCGTGGCGCCGAATCCGAAGGCACTGGCCGTCAGGCCGATGTCCTGGTTCATGGTTAGTGCAGCGAAGCCGATATTGACCCGGTCAACATAGGCGATGAAATAACACAGTACGAGAAAGGGGATCAGGCGAATCCCCAACTTGCGCATGGTCGATTTTTCAATTTCAGTAGTGGATGGCTTGTTCATGGAAACCGCTCTCTTGTAATTGTAATAGGCTGCTCTTGGGTGAGCTTCAGCCTTCGCGTTGTGCAAAACCGAATAACCGTTGAGGTGCGTGCACGAGCAACGAATGACTCAGCTGCATCGAACACTCCAGGGCTTGCCGCTGATCGATCACTGTGCCGAAACCGATGCTTTTCTCATGCTGCGTGTGTGGCCAGTCACTGCCCCATACCAGTTGGTGGAGGCCGAAACTTTGCTCCAACAGCGGTAATGCCGATCGGGCGAAATTGAGGTTTTGTTGCGGCGTACCTCCCAAACGATAAATTCCCGATACCTTCATCCAGATCGACCCTCTCGATCCCAATTCGAGCAACTCGGAAAACCCTGGCTGATCAATTCCCAAACGGGCATCCGGCCGTCCGAAGTGATCAATCACCAGCTTCAAACCGATCGGCGTCAATTGCTGGATCAGTGCCGGCAGATCCTTTACCTCCCGATGCAATTCGACATGCCAGTCAAGGTCAGCGATGTGGCTGAAAAATGCTCTCCAGGCGCGACTGCGAAAATCAGGTAACGCCTTGTCCATCAGGTTCAAGCGAACGCCGACCACGCCGATGCGGGCCATGTCATTCAACAGGGCACGACTAACGCCCGGCTCCAGCACGACCACTCCTCGCAACCGCTCCGGCACTTGCCTCAGCGCCGCCAGCAGGTAGCTATTGTCGGTGCCCAGAAAGCTCGGCTGCACCAATACGCCGTGACTCAAGCCATGGGCACCCAGGTGATTCAGATACTCCGCAAGCGTGGCATCGTAGTCAGGGGCGTAGCGCCGTGTAGCGGCCAGCTTCAGCCCCCGGCTAAAGACATGAGCATGGGAATCGATGCCAGTGATCGATGTTGAACAGGTATCAGGCATGGGTTTCATCTATCGCAAGTAATGATCATCACGCTCGGGCGCTTTCGCGGCCGTTCACCGAGACGGACGGGATTGCAGCGTCGAGACTGCGACCACGGGTTTCCGGCAGGCAAAGGGCCGCGATAACGGCCACGCCGTAAGCGATCCCGGCGTCGATGCCAATGGCCGAGCCCAGTGACATGGAATCGCTCATGTGGCCGACCAGAAACGGGAATACCGCCGAGAGCACTCGGCCGAAGTTGTAGCAAAAACCCACGCCAGCGCCGCGCACGTCCGCCGGGTACAGCTCGTTGAACAGTGCACCGAGGCTGGCCGGAATACCCGCTGCGAAGAAGCCGAGCGGAAAACCGAGGAAGAGCATTTGGGTATTGGTCAGGGGCAGGAACACGTAGCACTGCACGGTAACCACGCAGCACAGGGCGAACAGCACGATGTTTTTGCGGCGGCCAATACGGTCGATCAAGAATCCGCTGACGACGCAGCCACACCAGAAGGCAAGGATGATCACGGCAAGGTAGCCGCCAGAGTTCAGCACCGACAGGTTGCGTTCGGTCTTGAGGAAGGTCGGCAGCCACGTCATCACCGCGTGGTACCCGCCGTGTGCGCCCAGGCCCAACAGCCCGCCGAACAGTGTCACGCGGATCAGTTCAGGGCGGAAAATACCGGCCAGGGATTTGAAAAAACTTTGTGGGATAACGTGTTCTTTTTGCAGACGCTGGAAGCTGTCGGGCTCCTCGACATTGCGCCGAACCCAGATGATCAGGAGCGCCGGCAACAAGCCAACGATGAACATCACACGCCAGGCCATGTCTTGCGGTACGAACGAATAAATCAACGCAAAAACCCCGACCGCCACACCCCAACCTACGGCCCAGGCACTTTGTACGGTGCCCATCACTTTGCCGCGGTATTTCGGGTTGATGGTTTCGGCCATCAGTACTGCGCCGGCCGCCCACTCACCGCCAATGCCGAAGCCTTGCAGCGCCTTGACCATCAGCAACTGCTGGAACCCGGTGACGAAGGCGGACAGAAAGGTGAAGAAGGAGAACCACAAAATCATCCACTGCAACGTACGCACCCGGCCGTAACGGTCGGACAACGTCCCCCCTACCCACCCGCCAATGGCCGAAGTGACTAGCGTAACGCCGCTGATGAGCCCGGCATCGCCCTTGGTCAGCGCGAAGACGGCAATTAACGCCGGAATCGCCAAGCCGAACATTTGTACTTCCAGTGCGTCCAGCGACCATCCACCGAAGCAGGCCCAAAACGTTTTGCGCTCCCGAGGAGTGACTTGGCGATACCAGCTGAACATGATTTCTTATCCTTATAGGTGGAACATGAGGCAGCCGAGAGCGAACCGCGCCGCTACGAGGCCAGTCATGGCAAACAAAACGATGAATCCGCCAGCGATCGATTCGCCGGTGAGCGATCTGCTATCCGGGCAATGCGCTAGCGAATATCCACGCTGTAACGGAAATGCTCGGCATGCCCACGGGAGCGCCGCCACTCCAGAGGCGTACCGGCGTAGTCACGCGCCAGACGCTCGATCACCACCACGGGACTGTTGACCGGTATTTTCAATAACCGCGCATGCACGTCATTTACCGACTCGGCGGTGAGTGCTTCTTCGGCAGAGGCGACGACCTGACCGCAGAGCTCTTCGTAAATCGGGTAAAGCAATGGCCCTTTTCGATTCAGGTCGATCTCCAGTAGCGGCTGAAACCGGCTGCGAGGCAGCCAGATTTCTTCGGCAAGTACCGGCTGAACATCCAGAAGACGAACGCGGACAATGCGAATGACCGGCGCATCGATTGGCAGCCCTAACGCCTGGGCCACTGCCGAGGGTGCAGCCACCGGTTCGATAGACAGGATGCGACTCTCCGGGACCTGGCGTTCACCCGCAGCAGTCTGGAAGCGGAAGAAGCGGAAAAGCGAAGATTGAAACTGAGGCCGACGAACGAAGGTACCTCGACCTTGCTGACGCTCCAGGATGCCCTCACTGACCAGCGCGTCGACCGCCTTGCGCACGGTGCCAGTGGACAGTTTGTACTCCGCTGAAAGCGCAGCTTCAGTGGGAATGGCCTCCCCCGGACGCCAGCGATTGTTGGCAATCTGTTCGGCCAACTGATCACGCAGGCGTTGATAAAGCGGTAGGCGGACATCACTGGACAGGGAATTCATCGACTTTATTCAC
Source organism: Pseudomonas sp. GW822-FHT04C11 (assembly GCF_058800905.1). Taxonomy (NCBI): domain Bacteria; kingdom Pseudomonadati; phylum Pseudomonadota; class Gammaproteobacteria; order Pseudomonadales; family Pseudomonadaceae; genus Pseudomonas; species Pseudomonas sp. GW822-FHT04C11. The sequence continues at coordinate 88,498 of NZ_JBXAMS010000015.1, forward strand.
CTTGTTATCTAGTCATATATATGAATATTGGCCGAGTATTCTCCTGATGCATTTTTCTGTCAATAAGGGTTACCGAACCTGGCGGACGAACGGTGGGTGGATGGGACCTGCCGGAGTAGATCTCCGGATCTGGACTCGCCCATCCCGCAGCCCTGCCATACTGTTGAGCATGACCCGTGCAACCTTCCGCTTCTACGAGGAGCTCAACGATTTCCTGCCGGCCGAACGGCGGAGGCAGTCCTTTACCTGCGAGTGCGCGCGCGGGGCGACGGTCAAGCACATGATCGAGGCGCTCGGCATACCGCACACCGAGGTCGAGCTGGTGCTGCTCAACGGCGAGTCGGTGGGCCTCGAGCGGGTAATCTTCGACGGTGACCGGTTGGCGGTGTATCCCAAGTTCGAAACGCTGGACATCAGCCCGCTGCTAAAGGTTCGTGCGCAACCTTTACGGGTGCTGCGCTTCGTCGCTGATGCGCACCTTGGCGGGCTGGCCAACCTGCTGCGCATGAGCGGCTTCGACACGCTCTACGACAATCGCTTCGAAGATAGCGAGATCGCCGAGATCGCGGCGCAGCAAGGGCGCATCGTGCTAACCCGCGACCGCGAACTGCTCAAGCGGCGGATCATCAGCCACGGCTGTTACGTGCATGCCCTGAAACCGTCGCTGCAACTGCGCGAAGTGTACGAGCGCCTCGACCTGGCGCGTAGCGCGCGGCCCTTCAGCCTGTGCCTGCATTGCAACCTGCCGCTGCACGAGATCAGCCCGGAACTGGCCCGGCCACTGGTGCCGCCACGCGTTGGTGCCCTCTATTCGCACTTCCTGCGCTGCGACGCCTGCCAACGAATTTACTGGGAGGGTTCGCACTGGCGTGGCATGTGTGCCCTGCTGGCACCTTTGCTGGACCGATAGTCGAGCGAATCGGGCAGATAACGGCCAAAAGTGCTCAAGTGCATACCACAAGGCTCTGGCCCAATATTTAAGCTGATATCATTCGAAAACGTACAAACCGAGTAGAAAAGATGAATCGTCGTAAAAAAATAAATCAGTTATTAAAGGCTAACGCCAAAAAGGCCAGTGCCAAATTGGCACCGAAAAGCAAGTCTAAATACATTTGCAAAGCCGACCGATTGAAGCTGGCGGCTGAATCCACTCTCGACTCAATCACTTCTTCCGAGAGCTGATCTGTATCGCTTAAGCACCACCTGGATTTACAAATCAGCAGGCAGTGCTTTCGGCGGACTTATCCCGTGGCTACGTATTAGCGACGATAGTAGCGGTGATCGTCATCGTAGCGGTGCTCATGATGGCGCTCCCAATCACGACGGCGTTCGGCTTCCCGGCGCTCTTGTTCTCTGCGCCACTCGTTTCTACGCCATTCGTCTCGGCGCCAGTCTTCTCTACGATCGTGCCAACGGCCGTCACGCCAGTATCGGTCGTCATGGGCAAGCAACGGCCCTGGCTGCTTGCCGGCCATACTGGCCAAGCTCGGCCAAGGGTTTCCGGCAGCCTGGACCGGAGCCTGAACGGCTGCGACTTCAGTTGCGAAAACAGGGTTTGAGGTCTTCATCTGTGATGCTGATGCCGAGCCCACTGCCGCAAACGCGAACAGGCTGAGAAGCACCATCCGTGGGACATAAGATTTCATGGGCGAAGACAACCTCTGATTGACAATTGGACATGTCGCCATTTGGCTGCGGGAAACCTTCGGGTCGCGCTTACCGAGCTTTATGTGCGTATCCACATAGACCGGTAAATAGGGAAAAGTTCTAGCATGCCACTGCATAAATAGCTGACGGCCTCCTCAAACAATAGAGGGATGCGACGCACTTCCTGATCCGAAGGCTTACTGGAGCAGGCGCAGAAATGAGCTTCAACGTGCCAGCGTTTTTACACACTCAGATCCAGAAGCAGCCCCTCTACAAACGTTAACCTCGCCCTCCTTCCGTACCGATTCCGGAGCAGGGATAATGCGCCCTCCCAGTTAATCGGGCGACTTGATCGCCCTGCACAAGCAGCCGTCTGTATTCGGCTAGCACACTCCAGGGAGGAGCTTTTACATGTCATACCGACTTGTCATTTTCGACTTTGATGGCACGCTCGCTGATTCATTTCCGTTCTTTGTTACGGTGTTCAACCAGGTCGCTGACAAGCACGCATTCCGTCGGATTCACTCGCAAGAGTTGGACTCTCTGCGCAAGCAGGGAGCTCGGGAGATCATGACGCATATCGGAATGCCCCGCTGGAAGTTGCCTCTGGTAGCGCGAACCTTCATGGGCTTGATGAAGAAACATCGAAGCTCGATCCTGCTCTTTGAAAACATCGCCAATGCCCTGACCCATCTTGACGAAAAGGGACTGATTCTGGCCGTGGTGTCTTCTAATTCCCGAGAAAATGTCACGCAAATTCTGGGCTCCAGCTGTCGACATATCCAGGCCTTCGAGTGCGGTGCCTCGATTTTCGGCAAGGCGTCTCGCTTGCGTCGTGTCATGCGCAAATTCGGCGTGGCGCGAGAGGACGTGATCTACATCGGCGACCAACCTACGGATGGTGAAGCCGCAGCGACTGCCGGTATCGCCTTTGGCGCGGTTGCCTGGGGATATGGGACACATGACGCATTCGACACACTTCAATCCCATGAGTGGTTCGCCGATGTCAGCGAATTACGGCGACTGGCACTCAGAAACTCAACCGCGCACCAGGTAAGCCCCTAACGGCACCCGATGTCGCAGCTTCTTGCAGCTGCCGGGTGCGGGTTGATGCCCTGGCGGGCGATCAGGAAACCAGATTCGGCATTTACCTGGAGGCGGCCAATGGCCGCGGGGAATCTCGACCTCGTCATACTCGTACTCTGGCTCTGGCTCGACGGAAGTCATTTGCATTTGTCCTTCGGGCCGAGGTCTGCCAGCCGTCGGTGAATCCGATACCCCATCTGCCTTTGCGTAAGCGAAGTTACCAGCGTCGCGCCCAGCATCCCGAGTGGATTGTTCAGCAACGGCCATTTCTGCTTCGCGGCGCCGTTGGGTCTCCTCTTCCAGCCCCTGCTGTACGGCGACCTGGTCCGCTTTGGCGTTGGGTGGGGTATTCGAAGCCTGGGCCTGCTGCGCCGCCTGGATCAATTGGAAGTTGCGGTTGCGTAACGCGACGTTGCCACCCACCCGCATGTTCGAGCGCACCGCCAACGTTTCAGCCTGCTGGTACTGCCCCTGCTGAAGACGCAATACACCGAGGTAATGCAGAGTCGCGGGATTGTTCGGCTGGATATGCAGGGCACGCTCCAGCGTGGCAGCGGCCTGGTCCAACTGGCCATCGCCGTACTGCCGCGAGGCCGTTTCGATCAGGGTGGTTGATGCGCTGTTACTTTGCGAGGGCGCTCTCCGCTCGGCAGCCACCGAACCAAGCGACGCGACGGCGCAGAACACCAGGATAAGACCCGGCAGAAAATTCTTGGTTGGCATCAGGGGGTGGACTCGACTGATCTCGGACGGCACTGCCGTAAAACAGCTCCCAACTGACCTGGCGAGTACCCTGAAGTTCCCGCTGCATAGGCTCCAGCTTGCGGATAATCTTCAGTGAGTCCCTTCCCGCACCGACCGTCTGACTTCAGCCTGTATGGCATAAGCCGGCGCCTCCACAGCATTGAAGTCTTGTGTATAGCGCTGGGCAAATCCTTCTACCCCCCATTCCTGATACTGCTGCACGTGCTTGAGTTCGTGAGCCCAGAGTGCGATGTCCTGCTCTGCGGTTTGAACGTCCCGGAAGAGGATGATATCGATCAGCGTCACGGCACCGACATCGGGGTTTTGCAGCATGGCAGTGGCGGAACTGAATTGGCCGTTGTCGCTAACTGTGTAGCGCGCGGCATCGAGGACACTGGAGTCGTACCAGCGCAGCAACTGCTCCCGGATGTGCGGCGGAATGGGCTGGACGCCGCCGTTGGCTGCTTCAGCGCGCGCTTGGGTCAGCCACAACGCCAGGGCAGGTGCCGCGATCTGGTCGATGCCATCAGGCATCGGCCCCAGATCCGGCAGGCAGATGCAGCCGTCCAGGCACACTTGCTTCTCGCCAGCTGGGCAGGGTTTGGCCTGGGCTGGCACTGCAAGAGTCAGGCAAAGAACAAACAGCGCCACCAGGCACGTGGTGATAGGCGGCATTGGGTCCTCCAGGGACGGACGCAGCGCGCACAGTCGATCACCATTGATCGACGACCTGCATAACTTTAGCGTATCCCTATCGGTCTCTTTTCGATGACTGCTGTGGGCCAGGCTGTGTGAAAACGCAGGCGTCCTATCAGAGTTTTGCTGCTTATAAAAAACACGCAGCGGAAATGTGAAGTCGGCGTTGACTATAAACTCCGTGACATAAGGTATTGCTCTTTCCCCCAAGCCTCAAAGCGCTCCAACACTTCCCAGCCAAGCGTGGTGTAATAATTGCTCTGGTTGTGGGTGTGCAAGTACAAGGTCGTGAATCCAGTGTCTCTTGCATGGTCACAGATGCCTGCGATTAACTGCGCTGCGAGCCCTCTCCTTCGAGCGTCAGGTGTGATGAACACACACGCAAGCCACGGGCCCAGATCCGGCCGGTCAGAAAGGTCGTTACTGGCAAGTGTAGCGCCGCCCAGCAACTGGTCTCGTTCCGTTGCGATCAGGCACTTCCAACGGCCATCACGCTGTCCATCGGAGAACTCTTGTTGCCAACTTGAAAGAGATTGCTGCGCAAATTCATAACTGAATTCCCGATAAAGCCATTCGGCCATAACATCGCACTTGTCCATTTGTGTATCGAGCCAATCCACTCGCAGCATCTGAATAACGTCCATTCACAGTCTCTCCAGTTTTTCAATTCACACTGCGCGCTGCATCCCAGATGTCTCGTGCACCCAGGCCGGCATGCCACTGCCGTTGCATATCCCGCAGCGTACAGTTGTTGCGCGTCGTCCAATTGCGCCACGCTGTCTGTGCAGATATTCGCAAGTGGGCAAGTTACTTCCGGAACGAGCATGGGGGCAACGACTCGGAGCGGTTTCACGAAAGCCAGCACGGCGGCTGGTAACGTCAATACGGTGATGGCCGATATCAGGATGATGCGTTTGAGCTTCATCACTGTTCAGCGCGTGGCATGAGTTGATAGTTGAACAGATAGAAATGCTGCCCATCACGGATATCTATTTCCATCGTGCCGCTGAGTCCCTCCAATTCGCCGGTACCCGAGTCGGGCACGACCTGAATGGTCAGTGTTCGCTGGCCTCTGTCCATCGTTCCAAAATGCATCAACACAAAGCTGCCTGCCCTTCCCGCCAGATTACCCTCAACCCGCTCCATCGCCACATAGCCGGCAGATCCCGGGACCGTCGAGAGGGAGGCAAGCATCTCTCCCAGACTATTGGCCACCAAGTCTCCCTGAAACGTCTTGTGTATGGCCTTTCTGCTCAGTTGAGCGGCCTCGGTACCGGTCGCAACAGGATGGACGGGGAGTTGGACGTCGAATGTTCCCTTGGCTTGCATGCTGTCATCTCCATTAAAAATCCAGGTAATGCCGTAAGGTCTATACCTGACGCAGTTGTTGTCGACGCTAATCCCTCGACTGTTTACAGTCCGCCTATGCCGAGATCAGCGGCTTATTTGAGCGGTCCACACAGTCGGACCTATCCCTGATTTGTATTGGAGCAGATGGCGACCGAAGATGATTGGAAAAACACGACCAGCCTCTATTGTTATCCTGCAGCCCGCACGAGGCGTCCTTAATCAGCGATTGACGAGCCCGCAGTTCACTCACGTTCGCGAGGCCCCCTCAGTCCAGTTGACACCCTGGGTTGAGCATTATTGGTATGTCAGCTGGAATCTCAGCGATCAGCCTGCACAGCAACAGGAAACCCTGCCTCACCCCAATGTGCATCTCGTTGTGGAAAGGGGTCAGGTCCATGTGTGGGGACCCCGTCGCTCCCGCTTCAGCAAGACGCTGTCCGGCAACAGTTGGGCGTTTGGAATCAAGTTTCGTCCCGCTGCATTCCAGCCATTTCTGGGCGGACCTGTCAGTCGGTTGGCCAACCGATCGATCCTGGCCTCTGAAGTTTTTGGGGCGGCGGTCGACAGGTTGGCCGAGCAAATCGAATGTCCGGGGATGGCGAGCCTGTGCGAGCAATCAGAAGCGTTGCTGAGTCCCTGCTTGCCGCAACCCGATGAGCGTGTAGAACTGCTCAATGACCTCATCGCCCAAATCGCGTCAGACAACAGACTGACAACAGTGGCACAACTCAGTGAGTTGTCCAGAGTTAGCGAGCGGCAGTTACAACGCCTCTTTGCCCATTACGTTGGCGTAAGTCCGAAGTGGGTGATTGCCCGATACCGGCTACATGAAGCACTGACCCTGCTGCAGAGCGGCGAAGCCAGGCCGGGGACGGATCTCGCGCTCAAGCTGGGTTATTTTGATCAGGCACACTTCATCAGGGACTTCACCCGGATGGTCGGTCTGGCACCCGCAAAATATGTCCAGACATATACGGCTTTGTTGCGGAATGCTGACGCGGGGTGAGTCTCCCCTCCCCCCAGGCGGACTTATCTCACTCGCACCGTCATCGGTACTCCAAGTGCTGAACTGATCACGATGAACCGATTGCTTCGTCCAGTGCCGCCCCACACAAAGGGGCCCGCCAAAGCATAGACGGTTGAATCCACACCCAAAAGTTGACTTTCAGGTCCGCGCATCAAAATCGAAGTTCTACCGAAAATCATGCTTTGAATGAGCCGCCCCTCTACCCCGCTTCCGCTTCATTGACCGGTAACGAAGCAAACATTTCAGCGCGGCACACCTCAAGGATCTCATCCGCCAGCGCGGAATCATCCGGGCAGGCACGCGACAAAATAATCGCACCGACAGCACGAGACAGCAGGTCGATCATTTTCTTTCTGTCCTCACCCGGAGCGGCATCCGGCCTGGTCGGATATTTGTCCCCCAGTGTTTGCAGGATGTGCTCGATCCCTTCGGCAAACGTCGCTTTCACATCGTCCGATTGACGCGCCGCGTCGCCACACAACGCGGCCATGGTGCAACCGCTGCCACGTCCGTCCCGATGCTCCCTCGTCACATAGACGTCGATGAAGCCCGGAACATCGAGCGCTTCCGCGCCCACCAGCGATTTGGAAAGACTGCAGGCAGAGGCTTCGGCCATCAGGTCGGCCTTCGAACCGAAATGCTTGTAGAAACCTCCGTGGGTGAAACCGGCAGCCGCCATGAGATCCGATACACCGACGCCGTCGAAGCCGCGCTCACGGAACAGCTCAGAGGCCGTTTCAACGATGTGCTCCCGATTGGCCTGCGCCTGGGCCTTGGTCACTCTCACGTGCAATACCTCATGTCCACTGGGAAATCATGCGCCCAATGATACATAGATGTTGGTCATAATCAAAATCGTTGACAGTTTAGATTTCGATCATCATCCTAATTGCACGCACAACGATCTTCATCAACGGGCACGGAAGAAATACCAAATGACCGACCAGAATCTGTTTACCCCTTACACGCTTGGCGCCCTCACGCTGTCGAACCGTGTCGTCCTCGCGCCACTGACACGCAACCGCGCAGGCGAAGGCTTTGTGCCAAGCGAGTTCGCGGCCACCTATTACAGCCAACGCGCAAGCGCAGGCTTGCTGATCAGCGAAGCCACGCAGATTTCCCAACAGGGTCAGGGCTATCAGGACACCCCCGGGATCTATACGCAGGCGCAGATTGATGGCTGGCGCAAAGTGACCGATGCCGTCCACGCCAAGGGCGGAAAAATCTTCCTGCAACTGTGGCATGTCGGCCGCGTATCGCACGTTGATCTGCAAGAAAACGGCGCCGCACCCGTAGCCCCTTCTGCGTTGCGAGCCGCGACAAAAGTATTCGTCAACAACCGCTTTGAAGACGTCTCCGAGCCGCGCGCACTGAACATCAGCGAACTACCGGGGATCGTCGCCGATTTCCGCCGGGCCGCAGCAAACGCTATCGCCGCCGGGTTCGATGGCGTGGAGATTCACGGCGCAAACGGCTATTTGCTGGATCAATTCCTCAAGGACAGCGCCAACGTGCGCACCGATGCTTACGGCGGTTCGATTGAAAATCGTGCGCGTCTGTTGCTCGACGTGACGGCAGCCGTCGTCAATGAAATCGGCGTGGATCGCACCGGTGTGCGCTTGTCGCCGGTGTCGCCGGCCAATGGCGTTTCCAGCAGCGATCCGCAGGCGCAATTCGATTACGTCGTTGATCAACTCGACGCCCTCGGCGTCGTTTATCTGCACGTGGTCGAAGGCGCGACCGGTGGCCCGCGTGACGTGGCGCCATTCGATTTCGGCGCCCTGCGCCAGCGCTTCAAAAACACCTACATCGCCAACAACGGCTATGACCTGGACCTGGCGACTTCGCGGCTCGCCGAAGACCAGGCCGATCTGATCGCGTTCGGTCGCCCGTTCATTGGCAACCCGGATCTGGTGGAGCGCCTCAAGCGTGGCGCGCCGTTGTCCGCTTTCAATCCCGCCACCCTCTATGGCGGCGGCTCGGCAGGTTACATCGACTACCCGACGTTGGCTGAATCGAGCTCCACCGCAAGCTGAGCAATCAATGACCGCGTTTTCTGTTTTCACACACCCTGAAAGAGAGATGATCCCATGAGCACTCGCCCTACTGTTCTCATCACTGGCGCCTCCACCGGCATTGGCGCCGTCTACGCCGAACGCTTCGCTCAACGCGGTCACGACCTGGTAATAGTCGCCCGCGACCAGGCACGCCTGGACGCACTTGCAGCCCGATTGCGCAGCGAACACGGCGTCGCCGTCGATGTAATTCCGGCGGATCTGACCCAACTCAGCGATCTGACAACCGTTGAGTCCCGCCTGCGCGACGACGCCCGTATCGGCATCCTCGTCAATAACGCCGGCGCCGCTCTGTCCGGCAACTTCATCGACCAAAGCACCGACAGCGTTGCGCAACTGGTCGCCCTCAACACCACGGCGCTGGTGCGCCTGGCCAGCGCCATCGCCCCACGCCTGGCCAAAGCAGGCGACGGCACGATCATCAACATCGGTTCGGTGGTGGGTCTTGCGCCGGAGTTCGGCATGTCGGTCTACGGTGCGACCAAGGCGTTTGTGCTGTTCCTTTCCCAAGGCCTGAGTTTGGAACTTTCACCTCAGGGCGTGTACGTGCAGGCCGTGCTGCCGGCGGCCACCCGCACGGAAATCTGGGATCGCTCCGGCGTCGACATCAACACCTTGAACGAAATCATGGAAGTGGACGATCTGGTGGATGCAGCACTGGTCGGTTTCGATCGTCGCGAACCGGTGACGATCCCGCCGCTGCAAGAAGCTGAACGCTGGGATGACCTGCAAATCGCACGTCAGGGTCTGCTGGGGCAAATCCGCCAGTCTGCGGTTGCCCAGCGCTACCACACTCAACAGTGATCTTTTGGTAGCGAGCATTCGCGCCGGATTCGATGCAGGCGTGCCAGACGCTGCATCGAATCCGGCCCGCTGTTCGGAGTAGAAATGAATCCAACGAAGACAAATACCCCCGCTGGCTCGCAGACGTCGTTCGTCGACGCGGCGAACCAGTCGATTACGGTCAACGGCATTCCCTTCGCCTATCGCGACACCGGCCCCACAACCGGTGTGCCACTCGTACTGTTTAACCATTGGGGCGCGGTGCTGGACAACTTCGACCCCGCGATAATCGATGGCCTGGCACAAACACGGCGCGTCATTGCCACCGACTATCGCGGCATCGGCGGCTCTGGTGGAACCGCGCCACTGACGGTCGGCGAAATGGCTGACGATGCCATCCAGCTGATACGTGCGCTGGGTTTCGAGACCGTCGACGTGCTCGGTTTTTCACTCGGAGGCTTCGTCGCTCAGGACATCGCCCTGAAGGCACCCGAATTGGTACGCCGATTGATTCTCAGCGGAACCGGGCCGGCCGGCGGCACCGGTATCGACAAGGTCGGTTCGGTGACGTGGCCATTGATGATCAAGGGCTTGCTGACCTTGCGAGATCCCAAGGTCTACCTGTTCTTTACTTCGACGCCCAATGGCAATCGAGCCGCATCGCAGTATTTGCAGCGCTTGAAAGAGCGCAAAAAAAATCGTGACAAAGGCCCGACGCCCAGCGCTTTCCTACGGCAGTTGAAAGCCATCACCGCGTGGGGCAAACAGGCGCCCCAAAACCTCGGGCGCTTGTGGATGCCGACGCTGATCGTCAACGGCGACAACGACATCATGGTGCCCAGCGTTAACTCGATTGCGCTTGCCAACTGCATTCCCAACGCACAGCTGGTCATTTATGAAGATGCCGGGCACGGCGGCATTTTCCAGCACTACGTTGACTTTGTGACCAAGGTACTGGCGTTCCTTGATGCCTGATAACACGGCGCAGCAACGCCGCAAACGCTCCGCCCACCCTCATTCCAACCGACAAGAGCCGCACAACGATGAAGGCATTTTTAATTGATCGCTATGGCAAGAACACCGGGCGCATTGGCGAAGTGCCCGCCCCCGCGGTGGGCGCCCGCGACGTCTTGATTGAGGTACACGCCAGCAGCGTCAACCAGTTGGATTCGAAGATCCGCAAAGGCGAATTCAAACTGATCTTGCCCTATTCATTTCCGCTGGTACTGGGCAATGACCTGGCGGGCATCGTGGTTGAGGTTGGCTCGCACGTGAAACGCTTCAAACCGGGAGATGAAGTCTACGCTCGCCCGCCCGAAGCGCGGATCGGGACGTTCGCTCAATTGATCGCCGTGAACGAAAACGCGATCGCCCTGAAACCTGCCAATACCAACATGGCACAAGCCGCGTCCATCCCCTTGGTCGCGCTGACCGCCTGGCAGGTGCTGGTCGAAACCGCCCAACTGAAAAGTGGCCAGAAAGTGCTGATCCACGCTGGCTCCGGTGGTGTCGGTACCCTCGCCATCCAACTTGCCAAACACCTCGGCGCCTTTGTCGCGACCACCACCAGCACCGCGAATGTCGAATGGGTGAAGGCGCTGGGGGCCGACCTGGTGATCGACTACACACAGCAGAATTTCGACAGTGTCTTGCACGACTACGACGTGGTGTTGAACAGCCTCGGCGCAGACGTACTGGAGAAGTCACTCAAGGTCCTCAAGCCCGGTGGCCAGCTCATTTCCATCTCAGGGCCACCCACTGCGCAGTTCGCGCAGGAGCAAGGGTTGTCCTGGCCATTGCAGCAAGTCATGCGCCTGCTGAGCCTCGGTATTCGGCGCAAGGCACGCAAGCAGGACGTCAGCTACGCGTTCGTGTTCATGCGCTCAAATGGCACCCAGCTGCAACAAATCACCGCGCTCATTGAGGCCGGAATCATCAAACCTGTAGTTGACCGCTCCTTCCCCTTTGAATCTACGGCAGAGGCATTGAAGTACGTCGAGCAGGGACGAGCCAAGGGCAAGGTCGTTGTTACGATCAAATGACTACGCCATCTATCGATAAGTCGACCGCAGAGGCTGCGCAACGTTTGCCACTTCAGCAGTCATCATCCGGGGTGACTTCGCCAGAGTGGCAGAAACAGGAAGAGCTGCAACCGGACGTTGAAGTGAAAACAGGTGTAAACCTATTTCAGGACTGGACAGACAAAACTCGGTTATCCATAAATAAATCCGCCCCCTTCTCTCATCATAGCCATACCGAAATCAATTTATTTGACATTGACCACCATGGTCATGGCAAGCATATCGCCGAGACGTCGCCTAAACCCGAAAAACACAAAGACTGCGTCTAAAATACTAAACATCACTTTCGGAACGTTTCGTAAAAGCGACTGAAAAATCGTGCACTTCGTATTCACAGGAAATCCTACTACGGACATCTTCAACAACCGTTTACCCACACTCTGGCCGTTCGGTAGAGCATCACAAAACAGAAAATAGCTGATCGCGAGAACCAGCAGAATATTATTGATCACGCTGTAAAAAAGCGCGACGCTGTAGGAGCTACTCGCCATGAGTTTATAACCAATCAATCCTTTCAAAAACATCAGAACAAACACAATAGACAGATCAATAAAATATCCGGCCAGGCGTTTGCCCGGACTGGCCAAATCGTATAACGACTTCAATGCTTTGGATTCAGCATTACGCATCAAGCTCTCCACCATCTAAAAAAACACAAAAAAAACGGACCAAAAAGCGGACAGATTTATTTTCAACGACTAAATCGTTTATCAATAAATAAATCCTTCCCCTTTTAATGTCTAGATCTTGAGGAATACCAGTTCGTGCCGCTAAGTCTTCGCGCAAACCATCCCGAGCAAGTGGTGATACTGCCGGAATATCATCTACAGCCCCGATCACACGACCTTTTTGCAGCAACTATCCATTAGAAGAGGATTGTTTCATCCAGTCCTCTCTAAGCCCAACCAAAATATTCATAACATTAGAGTAAGTCAAGAACGGTAGAGAAAGCGACAAATGAGATGAGCCATATTCTATATCTAAAGGAACATAAAAATCCAAATCCCCTGAGCGCCCAGCGTTCAAAAACAACTCTACCTTCAGGTGGCTGTTAATGCTAGAAATGTCAGCAAACAATATTTTATCCACGATTTCATTTTTCCCAAAGGAAAAACCATCCACATATACATCTAGCCTGCCATCTTCTAGATTAGTAGAAAGTAATACCTCCCCCTCTTCAGCACCCTCATGAAAGCGCCCTCGACCTGAGGTCTCTATAGCTTTCATCCTTTTTTCAAGAGATCGACGAATCTTCACTGCCCAACCCCCTTTTCGTGCATTCTTGAATCGCAGTTTGCCAAGGACCAGGCAAACCCATCCCACATCTGAACCATCCCCCCCCCCCCCCCCAAAAAAAATGGATGACACCCAAACCGACACCGACTGCCGAACTGATCCTCCTCTCAAACTGAGGGGGGTGATCGAGCGTGTGAAGGGGAAGAACGATATCAATTCAGCCAAGTCTGATACCCGCGAGGAGCTTCGCAAGAACCTACCTGCTGCTCTGAAGGGCGGGGGGGTATGTGCATCCGTGGCGTCCTTGAATCACTACTCACTGGTCAACTACGTCACCGTCCACGCTCATACGCGTGTTCAACTGGCGTCGCGTATTGCCAAAACAGCAACACGGCGGCCAGGTGGATCAAGACAAGGGCGTGACGGATTTACATGCGTTCGCCATAGATATTCCATTCCACTTTCAATCATCAATTCTGCCAGCACTGTGCGTATCGTTCGCACACTCCATAACGCTTGTCCAATTCGGCCATGCGCGCCCAGTTATTCGCCATCACCTCCTTTTGCAGCTGTTCATTGAGCCGGTGGTAGTACTGCAACATGGCACCGTTAGTGGCCAGCGCCTGGGTGACGTCAGTTGCTTGGGTATCAGGCACCAGCGCCTTGATGGAGGGTGTATCCAATCGGGAGAGGCGCGTGCGGTACTCAACTTTGTACTGATCAAACGCGTTGGCCTTTATCCCTTGCGTTTGAACCAGGTAAGTCGCGACGTTCTGTCGATATTGGACCCAATAGGCATCCGGCAGATCAAGGTTCATCTGCTGTTTGCGCTTGTTGACCACCAGATCGACGGCCTCGACCTGGGCGCTCTCGCTTAGAGAAGTGGCCCCGGGTTTCATCTCCGTGATGATACTCTGCGAGACAATCTGCTCAATCAATCCGTCACGTTCCGGGGTGGCCGGCAGGCCTTTTGCGGGCACAGGGAACAGGGCGTTAGCGCCCATGCAGCTTGGTATTCCTTTATTCACCAGCGGGACTGGTGAGCGCGCCACTTGGCCCTGCACCTGGTGCAGACGTTTAAGCATTGTCATGCACTGACTGCCGGCGCGATTGAACGTCAACTCGTATTCAGCGCCACTTTGCGGCGTGAAGGTGAAGGCCATGCCACACACCGAGCCTGTCCCTTGGGTATTCAAATGCAGCAGCAGCTCTTTATTCGGGGACAGCCGGATTTCCAGATAAGGCGTTTTATCAGAGACCGGTGGCATCGACATGTCCACTCGCCTGCGAGTATTGGCGAGGAACAAGTTATTGAGGATGCCCGTGGTTTGCCCACCGCAGTGCTGCTCATCGAGCACGCTCAAAGTGGCACTACTCATGTCGCTGATAAAACGTAGCTTGGCGGCGTCTAGCTCGGTTGCGTCCGGGTAACTGCCCGATACACTGCAGCCGCTCAAGATCAATGCGAAAGCCACGGCACCCAATACACGGCCCGTAAAAAAACTACTCATAGAGGGGTGTCATCCTTAACGCTTGAGTTGAGAAGTACTGCATCATAATAGGAAAGCCACATTTTGTTTCGATGGACCGAGGATTGAATGCACAAGATAAGTCAGCTGTTTGTGATTGGAGTCACAGCCTTAGTGGGTGCCTGCTCGGCATTGCCGCCCGAAATGGCCCTGGACTCAAAAGTCTATTCCGCAGAAAACGCAGGCCTCGTCCTGGGTGCACTGATCGAGGGCGGCCCCTATGGCACCTGGATCAGCTTTCGCGACGTGAATACCGGCAAAACCTACGGCTGGGCCCCTAAGGATTATTACTCGGCATGGCTGCCCGCAGGCACCTATGAGGTGAGTGACCTTGGCTCGCGTCGCGGCCTCATGGGGCCCTACTCAAAACCCCTGCGCTTTACCGTGACGAATGGCCAACTCAATTACTTGGGCGAGATGACGTACGGCTGCCCACTCGCTGCGCACCCAGCAGCCATCTATGGCGTCAAGAACTGCGGCATTCTTGCACTAGCAACCTGTACGGTCGACCACCCCAGCATTGCCGTGTGTGTGGCGGACAGGCAGGAACAGTCGGTTCGAACCTTCGTGAAACAGCACCCACAATACTCCGAGCTTCCGGTCAGGCCGGCAGTGATGTCGACGCATTAAGGAGGCGAATTGTAGTGGTCTAATGAAACCGGACACCCATTTAGGCGAGAATGCTCGCCAAATAGCAAAAAGGGGACGCCCATTTTCGGTTCAGTGCCGACCCACACGAAGGGGCCCGCCGAAGCATAGGTTGCCCAAACCAGCAGGACCAACGCAATGATGCTGGTAATCACGGCCGGGGAAACTCTTCCTGCCTCCGCTGCGCGGGCGAAACGTTCGCCCCTTCCGGGCAATACGTCTTGTTGATCCAGCGCTTAGGGCGTTGGTGTATCACACCATATCGTCTGCATGGACAAAGCACAGTTTGTTACCCTCGGGATCGCGGCAATACGCGCCAAAGTAGTCTTCCGAATACTGTGGCCGTAAGCCCGGCGCTCCTTCGTCCTTGCCGCCCATCGCCATCGCGGCTTCCCAGGCAGCTTGCACCTGTTTTTGTGAGTGGGCTGCAAAGCTGACTTGTGTGCCGTTCCCCCACGTAGCCGGTAATCCGTTAAAGGGCAACTGAACGAAAAATTGTGGCCATTTTCTTCCTGGGAGCCGCCAGCCTGCTCCAGCAGGGCCATCGTCATCTTCATCAGGCATACGCACCAACCCCAAGGTCGTGAGAACCGCATCGTAGAAAGTGATCATGGTAGCGAGGTCACGAGCGCCAATCTGAATGTGACTGAACATGTCTTCTCCAAAAAAATATATTCGAAATGTCTAGTCCTGAAACAGCTGTAAACCTTATTCAGGACGGGACAACATCCATAAATAAATCCGTCCCCTGTTCGTTACCTTTTCGTTCCAGCGGACGGTCAGCGATTATCGGCACAGAGGCAACAACCTGTAAGGACGGCGCGGTGGCGACTGTGCTTCATGAGCGAGTTGCAGCTGGGCTGTCGACGGGAGGGATGGCAAACAGATGCTCGGCGGCAAAGTCCACGAATACGCGGATTTTCGGTGAAAGATGGCGACTGGACGGCCACAATGCCCAGAACTGCCCTTGATCTTCGCTGTGACCGTCGAGCAGCGTTTCCAGGCGCCCTTGGGCGATAGCTTCGCGCGCCAGGAAGTCCGGGACAAATGCGATACCGTGCCCATCCACCACGGCCATCAGCATGGCTTCCATATTGTTCAATGTCAGAGCGGTTGGCAGGCGCAACTGCGTGAACTGGGGGGCCGAAGACATACTCCAGTCCATTATTTTACCCGTCGTGACAAATCGATAACGCAAGCACTCGTGATGCTCGAGGTCACTGATAGTGACAGGCCGTCCCTTACGCTGCAGATAGTCAGGTGATGCGCACAGGACAAACTTAAAAGGCCCCAACTTTCGGGCCATCAGCTTGGAGTCGGCCTGGCCGCCGCTGCGAATCACTACGTCAAAGCCTTCATCGATCACATCCACCAACTGGTCGTTGAAGTCCAGTTCCAGCTCAATCTCCGGATAGGTTTTGCGGAACCGCGCCAAATGGGGAAAAAGAAAGCGATAACCGATGGTGGGCAAGCTGACGCGTAACTTTCCACGGGGTTCCTGTGTGGCATGGGAAAGCATCGCCCGGGCATCTTGAAGATCGTCGAGGATCTTTCGGCAGCGTTCATAGAACAACTGTCCCTCCGCTGTCAGGCTGACTTTGCGGGTGCTGCGGTGCAATAACCGCACATTCAGCGAAGCCTCAAGTTTGGCGACGTTTTTGCCCACGGCCGAGGCAGAAATCCCCAACACCCTGGCGGCGCTGATGAAACTGAGCGCCTCGGCGGTTTTTACGAATGAGATCACCCCACTAAGACTGTCCACAACTCGATTACATCCTTTTGGTTCACTATAAGCGGAATAAAAGCCCGTTTATCTTCGATTGTATCCTAACTAGAGTGTACGAACGATCGCGCGCCTCGGCCTGGACAGCACTGATACTTCATAGATATGCAGGGAATCACCTAATGAACTCAGCTACCGAACCGCTGCCGGCCCATGGCCGGCACTCCATATTGGCTGCAATTTGCCTCGCCGCCTTGGTATTGCCCATGAGCTTTACCGGCGGGGCAGTGGCCACGCCGTTCATTGGTCAAACCTTTGATGCCCATCCCACGGAACTGGCCTGGATCACCAATGCTTTCATGCTTAGCTTCGGCAGCCTGCTGATGGCCGCCGGCACCCTCGCTGACCTCTACGGGCGCAAGCGACTATTCATGTGCGGCATGGCGTTGTTTGCACTGGTGTCGATCCTGTTGGCGGCGGTCCCCGATATTTTCTGGCTGGACCTGTTGCGTGGCGTGCAAGGCATTGCCGCGGCGGCAGCCCTGGCCAGCGGTTCGGCGGCACTGGCGCAGGAGTTTGATGGGCATGCCAGAACTCGTGCTTTCAGCCTTCTGGGCACCACTTTCGGGGTTGGCCTGGCCTTCGGTCCGTTGTTATCGGGGTTGCTGATCGAGTACTTGGGCTGGCGTGCAATTTTCCTTTTCACGGCCCTGCTCGCCATCCTTTCCTTGATATTTGCCCTGCCGAAAATGCGCGAAAGCCGCGACCCGCAAGCACAGCGTCTGGATACGCCCGGCGTGCTGACGTTTTCCGGCCTGCTGATCATGTTTACCACGGCGGTGATCCTGGCACCTGAGCAAGGCTGGGGCTCGCCGGTCATCCATGCGCTGCTTGGCGCGTCGGTGGTCTTTTTGCTGCTGTTTATCATTGTTGAAAATCGGGCGAAACATCCGATGCTGGATCTGGGGCTATTTCTGTTTCCGCGCTTTGTCGGTGTACAGATCCTGCCGATCGGCACCTGCTATTGCTACATCGTCTTGATCGTATTGCTGCCGTTTCGGTTTATCGGCGTGGACGGGGCCAGCGCCTTTGAAGCGGGGCTGATGATGTTGGCACTCTCTGCCCCGATGCTGATTGTCCCGATCATTGCCGCGTCGCTAACTCGCTGGTTGTCGGCGGGCGTACTCTGCGCAATCGGCTTCGTGATCGCAGCGGCCGGGCTCTACTGGCTGAGTACGATCCCGGCCGGCACGCACGCGCAGATCATCGCGGCCATGCTGCTGACCGGTATCGGTACAGGCCTGCCCTGGGGTTTGATGGATGGTTTGTCGATCAGCGTGATCCCCAAGGAACGGGCGGGGATGGCCGCTGGTATTTTCAACACGACGCGGGTGGCCAGCGAAGGTGTCGCCCTGGCAATCACTGTTGCGGTGCTGACAGCCCTGGTCGCACACCATCTGAGCATCAGTGACTCGGTCAAACTGTCCGCTGTTGACTATTCAACTATCGCGCAACGCCTGGTGATGGGTGATATCCAGCACGCGAGCACCGACGCCAGCCAAATCCCGTTGACGATGCTGCGCTCGGCCTATACCGCAGGATTCAACACCTTGTTGCAACTGCTGGCGATGTTCACGCTGTTCACTGCCGCCGTGGTCTTTCTATTCCTGGGACGTCAAAACGAGGTCGGCGCCGAATCCGCGCCCGATGTCGCCCGTCTCTCATCGGATACCTGAAAGTCGCTTTGGAGCCATGCCTGATGTCACTCAACACACACTTCACGCCGCTGATTCTGGCGGGCATTGCCTTACTGTGCAGCTTGTCGATGGCCAATGTTTACTTCAACGAGGCACTGCTGCCGGTCTTCGCCAATGACATGCAGGACGTCGACAGACCGCTTTTGGCCGATTGCTACCCATGGCGATGGGCAGCAAACCCAAAGCTGCCTCTCAGAGAGCCAAAACTGAGGTTGTCACTCGTCAAACAGAGTCCAGCCATGGCAAATGCCGTCAAAGTCTTTTGCCGTAAAAAATAATACAAGTTCTTCTGGGTCAAATTTTTTGTACAGCCAGTGTCCAGAAACAGGGCCTCTCGTTATCACGTATTCCAAGCGGTACTTTTGAACAGCTCCAGAACCGAAGGAGGCTGAATTCAACTGTAATCTGTCACCTTGGTTGAGCGCCCATAGTTTTCCAACAAGGCAATCATCAAGTACCACCTCTTCAGCTGTCTCCATCAGATGCCGTGTATGAAGTTTTTTTTGAAGCCTAACGCTTCTGGCCATAGATCAACCTACCTATAAACAGTCTGAGCATCGGCATAGTAATACTGGAACGCGGAGGTGACCGCTTTGAGTCGAAAACGCCCCTTCATAAAGACGCTCAAGCCCTGCGCGTAGAGCAATACGCCACAATGAGCTGAGTAACCGCCGCCACAATCGCCTGATCCGCTTCAGGAGAGGTGAACAACCGAAATTGCACATCCGGTAAATCCGGTAACCCTTGTTCGGCCCCAAGAGCCACCAGTCCTTGCCCCAACTGGCTGAGAGGCATGGGCGCGACCGCGAAGCCTGCAAGCGCCGCCGTCCGCAACCCGGCGGCGCTGCTGCATAACATCGCCGTGCGTTGGGCGATCCCCGCCTGGGCCAGCCGTGTCAGCGCTGTCTCTCGATAAGGGCACGGCTCGGGGAACAGGGCCAACGGCAATGGCGTCGGTAACCGAGCGACGGGTTGCGCCGACCAGGCCCACACCAGCGGTTCTTGCCACAGCAGTAGCCCCGCTTCGCTGGTTTCGCATAGAGAACCGATGACCAGTTCCAGATGGCCTTGCTTCATCAGGTTCAGCAACGTGCCAGGAATGCCCACCTGCACGTCGATTTCCAGGCCCGGGTACTGCGCCGCGAAATCCTGAAAAGTGCGCAATAACCGCGATTCGACAAAATCCTCAGACACCCCGATCCGCAGCCGTCCGTGAAACGGCGTGCGCGTCAGTTCTGCCCAGGCATCACGGTTCAGCACAAGGATCGTGCGCGCATAAGAGACCAGGCGTTCGCCATCGGGAGTCAATTGCTGGGAGCGGGTGGTGCGCGTCAACAGCGGTTTACCAATCTGCTCTTCCAATCGCCGCATGTGGCCACTGACCGCAGACTGAGTGAGGTGCAGCTTCTGGGCGGCACGGCTGAAGCCTTGTTCATCGACGACAGTGACAAATGTCTTGAGCAGCAGTGTATCGAACATAGTTTTATTCGTGATCAATTGTGTTGGTATTTACGATTTATATTTCAAATC
This sequence comes from Pseudomonas sp. GW822-FHT04C11, assembly GCF_058800905.1. NCBI lineage: Bacteria > Pseudomonadati > Pseudomonadota > Gammaproteobacteria > Pseudomonadales > Pseudomonadaceae > Pseudomonas > Pseudomonas sp. GW822-FHT04C11. Next base: position 108,410 of record NZ_JBXAMS010000015.1, read on the forward strand.
CAACTATGTTGCAATGCGCCCACTGCCCTACCCCCCACCACTCGAGGCGAACCATGACGACTCTTCTGCACATTGAATGTTCTCCGCGCAAGCAGCGCTCGGCCTCCCTTGAAGTCGCCCGCAGCTTCATTGCGCGTTACCAAGAACACGCCCCAGACACCGAAATCATCACGCTCGACCTTTGGAACATGGCGTTACCGGAATTCGATGATCTGGCCATGGAGGCCAAATACGCCGGGCTCAATGGCACGCCTTTGACCCCGGCGCAACAAGACGCCTGGAATACCCTGAAAGAGCTGGCAAGTCACCTGCACCGCTCGGATGTGCTGGTGATGTCTGTACCGCTGTGGAACTTCAGCATTCCGTACAAGCTCAAGCACTTCATCGACCTGGTGTCGCAGAAAGACATCCTGTTCAGCGTTGACGCGGAGCGCGGCCTGGAAGGCATGTTGCTCAACAAAACCGCCGTGGTGATGTACGCCCGTGGCCTGGATTTTTCGGCGCGGTCGAGCACGCCGGCAACGCGCTTCGACTTTCAGAAGCCCTATGTTGAAGCCTGGCTGAAGTTTGTCGGCGTGACGGATGTGCATTCAGTGATTGTGGAGAAAACCATCCTGGGCGAAGACGTTGATCGCAGCGCGCGTGAGGCCGCGACTCAGCAGGCCAGGAGATTGGCAGACAGTATCTGTTGCTGACGTTTCAGGGGCTCGGTTGGTGTGGGCTGTCTCACGCGACAGCTCGCGCTTTCGCGTATCGCACCAGGCCGATCTTGATGCCGATCAGTATGGGCGCGGCGACGACAAACAGCAGGGCCACGGCGTAGAACGCGGTGTCGAAGGCAATCACCGTGGCCTGACCTGACACGACCTTGCCCAAGAGGCTCGTCGCTGCCCTGCCAGCGGCCACTTGATCCATCCCCTTTCCTGCCAACATCGCCGTGGTGGCCGTCAGTCGTTCGATGAGCGCGTTTCCCCCCGGGGTGACGTTGGCGCCGAGAGCCGCGACATTGATGACGATGTGATGGTCAATCAGGGTCTGGATCCCGGCGACGCCCATTAAGCCACCCAATTGACGCCCGGTATTGAACAGCCCGATGCCGAAAGCGAGGTTGCGGCTGTTGAGGTCGCTGAAGGCGATCAGCGTAATTGACAGAAACAGGAAGCCAAGGCCCAGGCCCCGCAACAGGATAGCCGCCATCATGTCACCGGCGCCGCTGTCGCTGGTGGAGCCGGACAGCATCCACATCGCCCCCATGATCAGCAGGATGCCGAAGGGCACTGTCGCAACCGGTGGAACGCGGCGCACTTTGATAAAAAAGGCAGCGATGAGCAGCGAGCCGACAAACAAACCGCCACTGGGCAGCAGGAGCAAGCCGGCGTCGGTCGGGGTGAACGCCAGCACCGACAGGGCGAATGCCGGAATCAGAAATGCGCTGCCGAACAAGGCGGCGCCAGCGACAAAGCTGACGATAAAGGCAAAGGTAAAATCACTCGATTTGAACACCGTGAAATCGAATACCCCCAGGCCTTTGGCCAACGCTTGTTGGCCGAAAAATGCCAGCAGCGCGGCGGTGCCGATCATTGTCAGCATCAGGATCCGAGGTTCCTCGAACCAGTCCCATCGACTGCCTTGGCTGAGCACGTAGGTGAAACAGAACAAGGTGGCCGAGATCAGGGAGAAGCCGAGCCAGTCGAAGGGGCGCTGCCGGACTTGGGCAGGCGATGGGCCGTCTGCAATGAGCAAAAGACCCGTCGCCGCCAGGGCCAGCGGTACCACGCTGAAGAAAATCCAGGTCCAGGACTGACTGTCGATCAACCACCCTTGAAGGGCCGGGGCAATAGTCGCGGGCGCAACCACCGAGCCCATGGCAAACAGGGCTTGAAGTATCGGCTGAAAGGCTCGCGGCCAGGCACGAAAAATCATCGCCTGGCCCGCCACCAGCAGGGTGCCACCGGCGAAGCCTTGAATGATCCGAAGCGCGATCAGCAGGTCCAGTCGAGCGATGATGGCGGCCATGCAGCACGCCAGGCCCATGGCCAGGGTTGAGCCGATGATCAGGTTACGCGCAGAAAAACGCTGCATCAGCCATGCGGCCATGATGAACCCGATCAGCTTGAGCGTGGTGTAGCCGACATCCAGCCAGGCGATTTCATCAGGTGTTGCATAGGTGTCGCCGATGATATCGCCGCGCCCGATTGATAGAACGGTGCCGGCGATCGCTTCCGTCAGTGTGGCCAGCACGACGCCCACGATGAGCAGGACGCCAGTCGTAGCCTTGGCGCCGCTCGGCGTTGCGCTGGCAAAGGTGTTCATGAGCCGCCCCCTTGCGTCACCTCCACCCGCGCGGACAGACCTGGCACGATGCGCCCCGGCAGCGGATTGTCGGCCAGCCGGATCTTGACCGGAACCCGCTGCACGACACGGACAAAGTTTCCGGTTGCGTTGTCAGGCGGCAGCAAGCTGAACGCCGCCCCACTCCCCGGCGCAAAGCTGTCGACCACGCCTTCAAGTGCCGTGTTGGGGTAACCATCGACCGTGATGCGCACGCGCTGTCCGGGACGGATATGTTCGAGCTGGGTTTCCTTGAAATTGGCCACGACCCACACATCATTGACCGGCACGATATCGAGCAGGGAAACGCCCGGCGTCACGAGCCGGCCGACACGAACCTGGCGGTTACCGACGACGCCATCCACTGGCGCGCGTACCGCGGTGTAGTCAAGATCGATCTGGGCGAGATCGCGCGCAGCCTGTGCTTGCGACACGGCCGCCACAGCAGCCTCTCGCTCGGCCACATAGACGGCGATGTGTTGCTGTTGCGCCTCCACCGTTGCCGAAGCGGCCGATACCGACGCCTCGGCTCTGGAACGCGCCGTGCCGGTTTCATCGAACAAGGCCTGGCTCACCGCGTTGCTGGCGATCAGTTTGCGACTGCGATCGTGGGTCTTGGTTGCCAGATCCATGTCGGCGCTGGCTGAACGTCTTTGAGCTTCGGCCTGCCGAATCAACGCGCGCTGAAGCTGGGTCTGCGCATCGACATGGGTCAGGCGAGCCTTTGCCGCGCTGACATTAGCCTCTGCTTGCGCAAGCTTTGCGCGAAAGTCCCGGTCATCGATACGAAACAGGACGTCACCCGCCCGGACGGTCTGGTTGTCCACGACCTCTACCGCAGTGACATAGCCGGCCACCTTTGCAGCGAGTGAGGTCACGTCACCGCGAACATAGGCGTTATCGGTCGAGGTTGTGCCGCTCGAAACAGCCATGGTCCCCCAGGCAGCCACGACCACCACCGCGCCGACGCACAGCAGTATGCCGATTGTCTTGCGCGTGCTTCGCCGCGCCACTACGACGGTGGGTCCGGCGATTGCCCCGGTGGCAATGGCGGCCTGGTCCTGGAGCGAGTTCATTTTTTCATTTCCTGTTCAATGCCATGCACTACAGCAGCCCAGGGCGACAGTGGCCTGCCGCCCGGCTGTCGAGCATTTATGAGCGCGTTGATCCGCTCACTTTTTGATAGGTATAACGAGTGTCTTTTCGTCGCTGTCGAGGACGAACACGGCCAACAGGCGTGCAGGTTCGGTGTTGCTGGCGTTGGCGCTGACTTCGTGCACGGAACCCGGTTCCTCTACGAAGTTTTCGCCGACGTGGTAGATCTTTTCCGGCTGGCCTTTGACTTTGATTCGAAACGCGCCCTCCAGGACCGTCGCATAGATGAAGGCCGTTTTCGGATGGGTGTGGGACGGCGACGCGGCGCCCGGCCCATACTCGACGACCACACCCTTCATGCTCTTGCCAGGGATGTTGGGAATGGGACGGTCAAACACGACTGTCACCTTGGCATCAGGCGGCTCAGCGGCCGACGCTGCGCTGATCGACAGTGCTGCGAAAGCAGCGGCTAAGAGAAATCGGGCAACCATGGCAATACTCCTTCGTGTGCAGGGGTTATGACGGCGCGCCCCACTACCGGGGCGGCGCCTTCGTGAGTTGTCCCTGAGGGCCTCAGCGGCCCGCTTCGGCCGTTGACTGGCTGAGCCAGTCTTCGAAACGGATCGCGCCCAGGAGCGGGTTCTTGCCGGGGGTCAGCGATCGATCGTCAAGCACGGCGCCGTAGTAGCGTGCGTGTACGTCCGGTACGACCTGGCGAGTATCCTGAGTGGCCCGCAGAAAACGCCTGATCAACTCGTCGAGCGGCATAGCCTCGGGCCCCGCGACTTCGACCGTGCCATTGACCGGCGATGCAAGCACGACGTCGGTAAGTGCCGCCACCACGTCGTCGGACGCCATCGGCTGGATCAGCGCCGGCGAAACGCAAAGTTCTTCGCCGACGGTAAACGAATGGGCAATGCCGCCGACAAATTCGAAGAATTGCGTGGCACGCAAAATAGAGTAAGGAATGCCGGATGCCTTGATGAGGTTTTCCTGCGCGACCTTGGCCCGGAAATAGCCGTTCTCGGGAAGCCGTTCGCTCCCGACAATCGACAGCGCAACGTGATGGCGAACCCCGGCAGCCGCTTCGGCGGCCAGCAGGTTACGGCTCGACGTTTCGAAAAACTCGAGGACGGCCTGGTCCTCCCACGACGGCGCGTTCGCCACGTCGACGACGATGTCGGCACCATCCATCGCTTGGGCCAGGCCCTCGCGAGTGATGCTGTTTACGCCGGTGCTGGGGCTGGCAGCGAGCACGTCATGGCCGCGCTCGCGGAGGTTCTTCACAAGTTTCGATCCGATGAGGCCGGTGCCTCCGATGACGACGATCTTCATGGGCTTTCTCCACGTATCGACTGCAACCATTGCGTCGGTGTAAGGGGAGATTGCCTGCGCGCGTGAACTTAGTCCTTGTGCCTGCTATGGGTTTCCCTCCACGAATGCTTGGTTTTACGTCCAAAGACGCCGCTGTCCGCCGCCGTCTCTGCCACGGACGGTGCGGCGGATTTAGCGCTGCCGTATCATCAAATCAAATACTAATCGCCAGTCGCCCGGGACACGGAGTTGAGGGCGCTTCGCCAGGGGAACCGCACTTTGCCATTCGTATTTGAAGACTACGTGCTCGATGAGGAGCGCCGGGAACTCACCTTGCGCGGGCAAACCGTGGCCGTCGGACCGCAGGTTTTCGATCTATTGCTGCTGTTCGTCAACAACCCTGATCGTGTCGTCAGCAAAGACGACCTGCTCAAGGCCGTGTGGAGTGGCCGGATCGTCTCGGAATCGACGATCACCAGTCACATCAATGCGGTGCGCAAGGCCATTGGCGATACGGGGGAGGAGCAGCGCCTGGTGCGCACCGTCGCCCGCAAGGGCTACCGCTTTGTCGGCCAGATCAAGGTCGGCGGAATCGGTGAAGCGCAACAGCCTGACCAGCCTGTCATCGACGAACGCGCGCATACAGACCCGAAGGAAACGCCCTCCTCCTCGCTCGTCCTCCCGGACAAACCTTCGATTACCGTCTTGCCCTTCCAGAACTTGAGCGGCGATCCGGAGCAGGAATATTTCGCTGACGGCATCGTCGAAGACATCATCGCTGCCCTGTCGCGTATCCGCTGGCTGTTCGTCATCGCGCGCAATTCGAGCTTCACCTACAAGGGCCGGACGGTGGACGCCAAGGGCGTCAGCCAGGAGCTGGGCGTTCGCTACGTGCTGGAAGGCAGCGTGCGCAAGTGCGGGAACAAGGTACGCATCACCGGGCAGCTCATCGACGCGACGAGCGGGACACATATCTGGGCGGAGCGCTTCGAAGGCACGCTCAACGACATCTTCGAGCTGCAGGATCAAATCGCCGAAAGCGTCGTCGGAGCCATCGCACCGCAGCTCGAACGGGCAGAAATCGAACGTGCCAAACGCAAACCGACGGAAAGCCTGGACGCCTACGACTACTACCTGCGTGGAATGGCAAAACTGCACAACGGCACCCGGGAAGCCCTCGACCAGGCGCTGCCGTTGTTCTACAAGGCCATCGAGCTCGATCCGGAATTTGCATCGGCCTATGGCATGGCAGCCTGGTGTCACTTCTGGCGCAAGCTGAATGGCTGGATGACCGATCGTACGCAAGAGATCGCTGAGGGCGTACGGCTTGCGCGTTTGGCGGTGACGCTTGGCCGGGATGATGCAGTCGCGTTGACGCGAGGCGGACATGCATTAAGCCATCTCACCGGCGATGTTGACGGCGGCATTGCATTGCTCGACAGGGCACGTCTGCTCAACCCCAACCTCGCCCCCGCCTGGTACCTGGGCGGTATCCTGCGCACGCTGCGCGGTGAAACAGACGCCGCCATCGAGCAACTTACCCATGCCATTCGCTTGAGTCCGCTGGATCCGGAAATGTTCAGGATGCAGGTCGGAATGGCGCTCGCGCATTTCTTTGCCGGGCGCTTCGATCTCACGACGGACTGGGCGGAAAAGGCGCTGGGCAACCTGCCCAGTTTCCTCGCCCCGGTGGCCTTGGTGGCGGCCAGTCATGCCCTCAGCGGACGAATGGATAAAGCGCGGCTGGCGATGCAGCGTCTTCGCGATCTGGATCCCTCTTTGCGTATCTCCAACCTGAAAGACTGGCTACCCATCCAACGGCACGAGGATTCCACGCGCTTCGCCGATGGACTACGGTTGGCCGGGTTACCCGAGTGACCGTGGAACGGCTCCAATATCCCGGATAGATTATTTGCCGGTACCAACCTTCGTAACGTTTCGCCCGGGAGGTTGCCTGCAAAACCCCCAAGGGCTGACCTTTCCATCCACCCAGCCACAAGCGATGCACATGGGCCGAAGGCGCCAAAAATCTCCGGCTGGCGATAGCATTTTTCCATCCTGCCACCCTCCTCCTTGAACGCAATCGGTCTAAAAAATCCCGGCCTGCTTTTTGGAGTTTTTGCTATTCTGAAACTGTAGGTGAAGACGCAGACTGATGCGCAAGAGGATAGCAAGGAAACGTGGGGCGACGTTCCGAAGGGTACACGGTTAGAAAGATCTCCGCGCTGAGATCCAGCCCTTATGCCGTGTGAAGCAGAAGAGCATATTTTTGTTCCCGTGCAATTCTGTGAGAGGCCTGATAAACCTTGTAAGCCGGGGACCAGCGCCGGCCACCTACTCGATTTTCAAAGCCCGCCTTGTGCGGGCTTTTTCGTATCTGCTGGTGCAAGAAAGGCCCCCCCTTCAACCGCGCTCGTGTCCAATGCCCGCTCATTGCCGGGTTGCGCACACACCTCCCGAAGGCAGCCGCGCAACCAGCGATGCGCCAGGTCGGCATCCAGCCGTGGATGCCAGAGCATTGAGACGGTGAACGTCGGCAGGGTCAGTGGAAGCGCAAAGCTGTGCATGCCGGCGCGCAGGTTTTCGGTGTGCCGCTGCGGAACGCTGGCGATCATGTCGCTGGCCCGGGCGAGCGACACTGCAGTCGAAAAGCCGTCGACGATAGTCACCACTTCCCGCGCAAGCTCCAGCGACTTGAGAGCTTCATCGATCGGGCCCTTGTCGAGCCCCCGCCGGGAAACGTAAATATGCTTGCCCGCCGCGTAACGAGCCGGCGTGATCTCGCCTTGGCTCAGCGGATGCCCCTTGCGCACAACACCAATGAAACGGTCCCTGAACAGTGCCTGCGTACGCACCTCGGGGCCTTCACTTTTCCCCACCACACCCGTTTCCAGATCGACGCTCCCATCGCGAAGTGATGTGCTGTCTTTATCGGGCTTCTGCACGAACCGCAGCCGTACGCCGGGGGCTTGCTCGCTGACGCGTGCAATCAACTGCGCGCCGAAACTCTCCACAAAACCTTCACTGGTGCGCAGCGTGAATGTGCGGACCAGCCGTTGGAGGTTGAGTGCTTCAGCCGGGCGCAGAACCGTCTCGGCATCCTGCACCAACTGACTGACCTGCTCGCGCAGTTCGAGCGCTCTCGGGGTGGGCACAAGTCCGCGGCCGGCCCTGACCAGCAGCGGATCGCCGGTGGTTTCACGCAGTCGCGCCAGTGCCCGACTCATCGCCGACGGGCTCAGCCGCAAGCGCTTCGCAGCCCGTGCAACGCTGCCTTCTGCGAGCAGCACATCAAGGGTGACCAGCAAGTTGAGATCGGGTGTCGACATGGATCGCCCCTTGGTACGGCGTGAGGGTGATAAGGCGTTAGACGCACGAATTAAGTGCAAATGCTGCGCCTTCCGCCATGTTATGCGCCAGCGTAGATTTCTGACAACTCCGTTTCGGACGTCGCCAAACAAAGGGAACATGATGAAGCCAATCAGTGCAGCACGAGATGAGGCCGTCGCCGGCAGCGCACCACGAGTACCCTCGGTTCGCTGGGCCCTCGCCAGCCTTTCGTTATCCATGTTGCTGTCCTCGCTCGGCACCAGCATCGCCAATGTCGGCTTGCCGACGTTGGCACAGGCGTTCAACGCCTCCTTCCAGGAAGTCCAGTGGATCGTCCTCGCTTACCTCCTCGCTATCACCACCCTGATCGTCAGCGTCGGACGCCTCGGCGATATCACTGGTCGTCGGCGGCTGCTACTGGCCGGCATTTTCTTGTTCACGCTGGCCTCGGCCTTGTGCAGCGTCGCGCCCACGCTCTGGCTGCTGATTGCCGCCCGGGCGCTGCAAGGCCTCGGCGCGGCCATCATGATGGCCCTGACCATAGCCTTTGTCGGCGAGACGGTTTCGAAGGCAAAGACCGGTAGCGCCATGGGCTTGCTCGGGACGATGTCTGCGATTGGCACCGCGCTGGGACCGTCGCTCGGCGGCGTGCTGATCGCAGGCCTCGGCTGGCAGGCGATCTTTCTGATTAGCGTACCGTTGGGAATCCTGACGTTTCTGCTCGCGCATCGTTACCTGCCCGTCGATCGCCAAGCGCCGAAGCCTGAGCGCGCCGGCTTCGATCCGTTGGGTACGTTGTTGCTGGCACTGACGCTTGCGGCGTATGCGCTGGCCATGACGATTGGGCACGGCAGTTTCGGTCCACTCAATGTGGCCCTGCTGGTGGCGGCAACCTTCGGTGTCGGCCTCTTCGTGCTCGCCGAAGCGCGAGTTGCCTCACCGTTGATTCGATTGGCGATGTTCCGCGATCCGGTGCTGAGCGGGAGTCTCGCCATGAGCGCGCTGGTCTCGACGGTGATGATGGCGACGCTGGTGGTCGGGCCGTTTTATCTCTCGCATGGCCTCGGGCTTGACGCCGTGCTGGTTGGGATTGCCTTGTCGGTCGGACCGATTTTCGCAGCACTGACCGGGGTGCCAGCAGGTCGTCTTACGGACCGTTTTGGCGCGCAACGCATGACCGTCTTCGGACTCATCGCAGTGGCGAGCGGTTGTCTCATGCTCTCGCTGATACCAGAGACACTCGGGGTCCTCGGCTACATCGCCCCGATGGTTGTCATCACCATCGGCTACGCCTTGTTCCAGACGGCCAACAACACCGCGGTCATGAGCGACATTCGCCCGGACCAGCGCGGCGTTATCTCCGGCTTGCTCAACCTGTCGCGGAATCTGGGGCTGATCACCGGTGCGTCCGCGTTGGGTGCGGTGTTCGTGCTCGCATCGGCAACAAACGACATCACCGCGGCGCGTCCCGAGGCCGTTGCCAGCGGTATGCGAATCACCTTCGTTGTCGCCTTGGCGCTGATCGCCACTGCGCTCGTCATCGCGCAGGGAAGCCGCGCGCTGACACCCCGCCCTTCTCTCCCCGCCGACGTCTCGTGACGTAATAAAAATCTGCAATCTTTACGCTCCCCCTCGTAGCAGCTGCCGAGCCCGCGAGGCTGCGTTCGAGGACGAAGTCCTCGCCAATCCTGTGTACGTGGTTTGCTTGAAGGAACGCGTTGTCGGATTTTACGACCGCTGCGCGGCCGAACGCAGCCTCGCGGGCTCGGCAGCTGCTACGGAGGTAGTCGATGGTCATGAGGTAGTCCGTGGTCATGACGCGAAAAACAAAATCGGCTGCAGCCTAAAAAGGCATTGCGCTGGGTGGGGCTAATTCGCGCATCATGAGCGCAGTCAGCTCAAGGAGAGTTCCATGCGCGTCCTGTCATCCGTTATGCGTCTTGCCACGTTGTCGCTGGGGCTGGTGTTCGCCGCCACTGCCGTGGCCACCGAAGAGTCGCAGCTGGTCGAGTCGATCAACACCTACCGCAGCCAGGTGCAGCGTTGCGCCAGCCTGGTGTCTCAAGAGCTGCCACCGCTCGCGGCCGATCCGCGCCTGATCCTGCCCGGCAACAATATCGGCGACCTGCAGCAGGCGCTGGCGCGTACGGCTTATCCGATGGTCAGCGTACAGGCGATCACGCTGTCCGGCCCGCGAGATGCGCCATCGGCCATGAAGGCTGTTCGGGAGAGCTTCTGCCAGGTCGTGCTGGACCCGCAGTTCGTCGATATCGGCGTGAGCCATGAAGGAACTCTATGGCGCATTGTGCTCGCGCGCCCACTGTTGGCCGGCCGCCTGGGCGACTGGCAGGCCGAGGGACAGAAGCTGCTCGAGATGATCAACAGCGCCCGCAAGCAAACGCGTCAGTGCGGCGCTCAGTCCTTTACCGCCACCCAACCGCTGGCCTGGAACGCCACGCTGGCGACAGCCGCCCAGGCGCACACCCAGTCCATGGCCAATCACAACTTCTTCGACCACAAGGACCGCGATGGCCGCACACCGGGTGATCGGGCCGAACTGGCAGGCTACGCCGGCCAGCAGATCGGCGAGAACATCGCCGCCGGGCAAGACACCGTGCGCAAGGTGGTCGATGGCTGGCTGTCCAGCCCCGGTCACTGCGCCAACCTGATGAACCCGCAGTTCCGCGAGCTGGGCGCGGCGTATGCGGTTGATCCGAAGAGCGATGCGGGCATTTACTGGACGGCGATGTTCGGTACGCCGTAAGTACTTTGGCGATCCGGCGATCGACCTATACTGTGTGGATTACCACACTCGATGCGCCACGCATTCGTGTTCGCTGGGCTGCGTGACGTGTCGAGCGGTCCGTTCACGCAGGCGCAGGCCTGCCTTCGTATGAAGGAGAACATCATGTCGCGTAAATATATCGATTGCCGTGAATTTCCAAGCGGAATCAAGTGCTCTGTCGCACTGTCCGCTGACTCCGAAAAAGAATTGCTGGATGCCGCCGCGCAGCATGCGGTCAGTGTTCACAAGCACGTCGATTCGCCAGAACTGCGCGCGCAACTGAAGACCATGTTTCACGATGGCACGCCGCCGCTAGAAGCCCGACGCGCTTGATGCACAAGGTTTGGCGGGGGATTCAGAGTCGCCTGCGGGGCTCATATTGATGAGCCCCGCAGTTTTAATGCGTCTATCGAAGCCTGTCGCCCGCCTCGCTCAACCCACTCAACTACAGGTTCTGTCGTGGCGACCAGTGATCCCCTTCGAGCCGTCATTCCAGCGACTATGATGAGGGGGCAACACCACCGAGGAGTTGAACGATGTCGCTGACTCTTTACTACCATCCGCTGTCGTCGTACTGCCACAAAGTGCTGATCGCGCTTTACGAAAACGCTACCGAATTCGAAAAGCGGATCATCGACCTGACAGACGATGCAGACCGCGCGGAGCTTCAAGCCCTCTGGCCACTGGTCAAGTTCCCGGTCATCAGTGATCACCTGCGCCAGCGCGCCCTGCCAGAGGCCACGATCATCATCGAGTACCTGGATCACCACTATCCGGGTGAGCAACGGTTGATTCCGAACGATTGGGAGACCGCGCTGGAGGTGCGTCTGTGGGACCGCTTTTTCGACAACTATGTGCAGGGGCCGCTGCAACAGATTGTCAGTGATCGACTGAACAGCACCAACGCTGATTTGAGCAAACAACGGTCCATGCTGGAGACAGCCTACGCCATGCTCGACCATCGAATGGCGTCGCGAATCTGGATGGCCGGCCAGGACTTCAGCCTGGCCGATTGCGCCGCAACCCCGGCGCTTTTCTATGCCAGCACGCTGGTGCCGTTCCCGAGCGAATTCAAGCACTTGAGTGCCTATTTCGACCGGTTGACACGCAGACCCTCCGTGCAGCGAGTCATCGACGAAGCCCGACCTTACTTTTCGCTCTACCCGTTTGCGGACGCCATCCCCCAACGGTTTCTCCAGGCACCGGGCATCACTTGAGGAGCGGATACAAGCCCCCGCGACACTCGACTAACGGTACTTGAGCCCACGCACCCACCTTCCTAGGATAGTTTTGCGCAACTGTTAAATGCTCCAACAGTTGCGTAGGTGGTGAGTGATCTGAACCCCTACCAAGCTCACCACTTGCTTCACGTGCATCTTGAGCCTCTGGGCTCTACTTCCTCCCCATCAAAGAGCTTTGAGGCTCTTTTTTTGTCTGAAAAACCCCAGAAACCATTACGCAACTTGTAGCAGCTGGCGAAGTCGAGCGGCCGAGCGGCCGAGCGGTTACTCAGCGTCAATCGCGGTGCCGGGTCAATCCTTTTGGGGGCGTGCCGGGTTGTCCTGACGATAGGTATGCTGGGGATTGATGACCAATTGCCTGACCTGACTGTCCAACTCTTTGCTGTGATAGAGGTCCAGGCATTTGAGCAGTTCAAAGCGAACGCCTTGACGCTCTGACTCGACCAGTGGGTTGTGATAATCACGAGCCAGAAACTGGTCAATCAGAGGCCTACCGGCTTGAGGTGCTTGCTCCAGATCGAAATAGGTCCAGTCCATTAGCGCACTGGCACTGCTTCCGGCATCCTGGGCGGCTTTAGGTTCGCTCTTGTAGGCGGTAGCGATGCAATCTGCCAGTACCATATCCTTGTAGTTTTGCGCGTAGGTACGTTCGCCTGCCTGTGGAGAGTGTTTCGGGGCATCCTTGGACCAACTATTGGAAGGTGCGGCTGCCCAAGCCAGTACCAAGACCGCAGTTAAATATTTCATCAGGACAATCTCCAGAAGCTTGCGCGGTCGGTTTGATAGTTCACACCTGGCCCATTGAAATAGCAGTGGTCATAACACATTCTGCCGTCAAACAATCAGGACCTCATACTTCGGCCCTTGGCGTTACGACCACCGGGGGAAACTGAACGGTGTACATCTGAGTAGGTAGCCATAGCCCGAAACCATGTCCTGGCTTTGCGGGGCTGGGTAGATGACTTGGCCGGATGCATACGAACAAACGCCAGAAACGATAAAGCCCGGCACGAGTCCGGGCTTTATCGTTTCTGATCGGTCCAGCAACAAGCCCCGCCAAACAGTGTTTGGCGGGGCTTCGTCTTACAGGGCCATATCAGTCGCTGGGTTGCTTTCTTTCTGTGGTTGCGCTGGAGCTGGAGCAGCTGGTTGCGCGGCCGCTGCCTTGCCAATCACAGGCGGTGTAGCAAGTTGCAGAATTTGACTGGTGTACGTCCATTCCTGGTAAACACGCTCAGGACTGTCGTTCAGCTTGGTGCCGTAGCTCGGGATGATCTGGTGCAGCTTTTCCTGCCAGGCCGGGGTCGCCACCTTGTCCTTGAAGATCTTCTCAAGCACGCCCAGCATGATCGGAGCCGCGGTGGACGCACCTGGCGATGCACCCAGCAGACCGGCAATGCTGCCGTCCTGGGAGCTGACAAGCTCGGTGCCCAGTTTCAGGATGCCGCCCTTCTCTTCATCACGCTTGATGATCTGAACGCGCTGACCGGCTTGCCACAGGCGCCAGTCTTCCTTCTTGGCATTCGGGAAGTATTCCTTCAGGGCATTCATGCGGTCGTCGTCCGACAGCATCAGCTGGCCGGCCAGGTATTCAACCAGTGGGTACTGCTCGATGCCCACCTTGGTCATCGGCCAGAAGTTGTGCGTGGTGGTGCTGGTCAGCAGGTCGAAGTAAGAGCCTTCTTTCAGGAACTTCGTGGAGAAGGTCGCGAACGGGCCAAACAGAATCACGCGCTTGCCATCCAGCACGCGGGTATCCAGGTGCGGAACCGACATCGGCGGTGCGCCAACCGACGCCTTGCCGTAGGCCTTCGCCATGTGCTGTTCAGCGATAGCAGGGTTATCGGTCACCAGGAACGAGCCGCCGACCGGGAAGCCTGCATACTCTTGAGCCTCAGGGATGCCCGACTTCTGCAGCAGATGCAGTGCACCGCCGCCCGCGCCGATGAACACGAATTTGGCGTCGGTCTGGGTTTCGGAACCGTCTTTCAGGTTCTTGTAGGAAACGCGCCAGCTGCCATCTTCATTGCGCTTGATGTCTTCCACTTCGCTCGAAAGCTTCAGCGCGAAGTTCGGCTTGGTTTGCAGATAGCCGACGAACTGGCGGGTAATCTCGCCGAAGTTCACGTCGGTACCAATCGGAGTCCAGGTTGCTGCGACCTTTTGTTTCGGGTCACGGCCTTCCATCATCAGCGGAACCCATTTCTTGATCTGCTCCGGGTCTTCCGAGTACTGCATGCCGGCAAACAGCGGGCTCGCCTGCAGGGCTTCGTAGCGTTTCTTCAAGAACTTGATGTTGTCATCGCCCCACACAAAGCTCATGTGCGGAGTGGAGTTGATGAACGAATGGGGGTTCTTCAACACGCCATTCTTGACCTGCCAGGCCCAGAATTGACGCGTGATCTGGAAGCCTTCATTGATTTCAACGGCCTTGGGGATCTCGACCTTGCCATTCTTGTCTTCTGGCGTGTAGTTCAGCTCAGCCAGAGCAGAGTGACCGGTGCCGGCGTTGTTCCAGCCGTTCGAGCTTTCCTCGGCGACGCCATCAAGACGTTCAACCATCTCCATGGACATGCCAGGCTCAAGCTCATTGAGATAAACGCCCAAGGTCGAACTCATGATGCCGCCGCCGATGAGGAGCACATCGACTTTCTTTGTTTCAGCTGCGTGCAAAGGCATGAGGACCATCGACATGGCCAGGCCGAGTAGCCCTGTGTTGACTTTTTTTAACATTCAGTAATACCTAGGATAGAACGCCATCCACCTACCACTCTTGATCATGAGCTGCCCGGGCTCGCCGCATGCAATGCCGCATGCCGTCGAACCCTGTACTCAGAAAGACTGATGGGTAGACATATAAGACCGACAGACACCATCGGTCTCACGTTTAGGCCCCTCCCGCGCTGACTTTTTATTAGTCATTGGCTTCAGCTACTCGGGTGACACTAATTCTGTTTTTAAAATATCGGACGCAGAAATGAACAGACGTGCGTCCAGAGCGCGGCATTCTACCTCAGTGTGCCGAATCGACGAAGACGCAAAAATTTCTCATCCTTCGACGAGTGCTGCACAAAGGGCCTCGCGCAGCACCTGTTCCAAAATGGCAAAAAAACACTTGATGTGGGCCTGTTTCAACGCTTGAGGCCGGGTCACCAGATAGACCTCCATATCCGGCAGCTGGATATCCGGAAACACGGCTATCAGGTCCTTTGCCAAAATACGCGGCAGCACCGCGACGCCCATCCCTCGCCTTACCGCTTCGATCTGTGCGGCGAACGAATTCACTCTGATCTGCGCACGCTCCAGCCCCGCGGCCCGTGCCGCACGCATTTGCGGCAACATGTCCAGCGGCGGGAGCAAGGCAATATTCACCGCGGTGACCGGAGTCACGGCTGGAAAGCGCTTCAGATAAGCCGCATCAGCGAAGACGCCATAAGCGAGCTTGCCCATGGGTCGATAAACCAGTGATGGCTCGCCCAGGTGCGCTGTGCGGATAGCGATATCCGCTACGCCGCGGACGATCTTGTGAAAGTCGGCGGTGACCAGCAATTCCACCGAGCAACGCGGATGCAAAGACGTAAAGCGATGCGAGGCCTCCAGCACACAAGACGAAAATCCTTCGCCGACACTGACCAGGACACTGCCGCAAAGCTCCGTTGGTAATACGGACGCGCCGGTAGCGGCCTGACGCCTCAAGCCCTCCTCCGCGGCCAGGGCAACTTCAACCAGGGATTGGCCCCGCGAGGTCAGCCAGCAGCCTTCAACGCCACGCTCGACAAGTGGCTCGCCGAGTGAACCCTCAAGCTGAGTGATCCGTCGGGACACTGTAGACGCCGCAATGCCCAACAACTGGCCGGCCTGAAGAAAGCTGCCACGTCGCGAGACCGCCAATAACAGACGCAGATCGTCCCAATTCGCTTCTGAACTCATGTACATGCCCGCCGCTTTGCAAATGTGCAAAACCATTATGCAGCAGTCGCTGTTTTTCGGGAGTGACAGCAACGGTATATCTACCTGCTTTAGTCAATGAAGGGATGAAACATGCGCAGTACATTCGTCACCGGCGCAACCGGTTTGCTGGGCAACAACCTTGTGCGTGAACTGGTCGCCGGTGGCTACGAGGTCAAAGCCCTGGTTCGTTCAAGAGCCAAAGGTGAACAACAGTTCAAAGATCTTCCGGGCGTGAGACTGGTCGTGGGTGACATGGCCGATGTCGATGCCTTCGCCGCGTCGATGCAAGGCTGCGATACGGTGTTTCACACGGCGGCGTTCTTTCGCGACAACTACAAGGGCGGCAGCCACTGGGAGGAACTTGAAAGGATCAACGTGACAGGCACGCAGCGCCTGCTTGAGCACGCCTACAATGCCGGTGTTCGCCGTTTCATCCACACCTCTTCCATTGCCGTGCTCGACGGCGCTCCCGGCACATCGATCGATGAGACGTGCCTGCGCAACGAAGCCGATGCTGATGGCTACTATCGCAGCAAGATCCTAGCTGATCGTGTCGTGTTGTCGTTCCTGGAAGACCATCCCGACCTGCATGCCTGCATGGTTCTGCCTGGCTGGATGTGGGGCCCTGCCGATATTGGCCCGACTTCCTCGGGGCAATTACTCAACGACGTCGTGCGCAATAAACTGCCCGGCCTGGTTCCCGGCAGTTTCTCTGTCGTCGATGCCCGCGATGTGGCATTGGCGCAAATCGCCGCTGCGCAGCACGGCCGAAGTGGCGAACGTTACCTGGCAGCGGGACGCCACATGACGATGGCTGAGTTGGTGCCCTTGCTGGGCAAGATAGCGGGCGTCAAGACGCCGCTACGACAATTGCCGCTGTCACTGCTGTACGCCTTGGCGTTTACGCAAGAGCTCTATGCGCGCCTGACCGGCAAGCCGATTCTGCTGAGCATGGCGACCGTGCGCCTGATGGTGCGCGAAGCCGGGCGCACGCATTTCAACCCTGACAAGAGCAAACAAGAGCTTGGCCTGCGGTTTCGCCCCGTCGAACAGACGCTTACCGATACGCTGGCCTGGTACCGCGATCATGGCTGGTTTGAAAAGCGCTAGCACTGCACCAGTGCCATCGCGGTTTACGCAGATTCGCCTTGCACGCCAACAGCGGCGACACTCAGGCGATTTCTGCCTTGCGACTTTGCCAAATACAGCGCACGGTCGGCCAGGTCAATCAGCGACGTTTCATCATGCTCGCTATCGTAGGCGGTAAAAGTCGCCAGCCCGAGGCTGGCGGTCACGCTACCGAAAGGGCTCGACAGGTGTTCAAGTCGCGCCTGTGCAATGCCGAGGAGAATGGCCTCGGCAACCGAGCGGGCACCCGACTCGTCTGTGTTGGGCATCACCACAGCGATTTCTTCACCGCCGTAGCGGGCGGTCATGTCAGCTGGACGACGCACGCACTGCTTGATCGACTGGCTGATGATGCGCAGGCATTCATCTCCGGCGAGATGCCCATAGTGATCGTTGTAACGCTTGAAAAAATCCACATCGATCAGGATCAGCGACAAAGGACTTCGCTGGCGCTTGGCGCGCTTGAATTCGATATCCAGAAACTGATCGAAATGCCGGCGATTGGCAAGACCGGTCAGCTTGTCTTCGCTGGCGAGAACTTCCAGCGTCTGGTTAAGCTCGATCAGCGTAGTCTGGGTGGTTCGCAGGTCTGCCTCTGCCCGAATACGATGACTGATATCGGCAATCAATCTGCGCCCAAGCGTAATCAGGAGTCCCAGCAACACCATCACCACCGCAACCGATTGCCTGGTCTGGCTCCACCACGCTTGCATGGCCTCGTCCTGGCCCACCGCGACCGTCGTCACGAGGGGATACTGATCGCTTCTGGTGAACGCGTAGATTCGATGGATGCCATCGACGTTTGAAACAAAGTCCACGGTACCCGACGACATCTTGCGCAGGTACTCGGAAAATATCGGTGCACGAGACAGATCACGCCCGATGTCCTGCTCCTGGAAGGGATACCGCACCAGAAGACGCCCTTCGGATGAGGTCAGGCTAATCGCGCCATACTGCCCAACGGACATGGTTCGATAGAGCTTGAGGAAGTGCTCGAGACTCAAGGTGGCGGCGATCACCCCGGCAAAACTTCCATCTGGATGATCGATTCGTCGACTGACCGAAATCACCCAGACGCCAGTGGCACGACTGAGAATCGCCGGACCGATGAAGATGCCGCGGTCCGAATTGTCGCGGTGATGCTTGAAGAATGCTCGATCAGCGTGGCTGCTGTTGGGTGAGACATGCTTGTTGGTCGAGAATATCCAGTTACCCTGAGCGTCATACAGCGCCACGCTGTTCAATTGCTTCAGTGCACCCTTCTCCTGAGCGACCAGTACTTCCAGGCGTTCGAGCTGCTGCGGGCCGGTGCCGTCTTTCTCGATCCTGTCCGTCAGCCCCAGCAATACCACTTCACTTTGCTTGAACGTGCCCTCGGTGTACGTGTTGAGTGCCTTGGTCAAATTCAACGTATCGGTTTCAATGTCACTCAGGGTGTTCTCACGGGCTGTCCAGATCTGCCAGGCAGTCAGCACCACCACGGATACACACACCAGAGAGGTCAGCAAAGTGGCAAGTCGAAGGTCGCGTTTCAAGTGAGTACCCAGGCGGTTGAGCGCGCATTGATCAAAAGCCCGCGCAGTATAAACGCCTTCGAACGGTACAAATGACTGAAATGAAAGCTATTGGCCATCTTTCTTCCACGCCAGAGCCTGCTTGCGTTGCTTTGAAGCGGTGAGAGAGTCGCCATTCAGCGGAGCCCTGAAACAGGGCTCCGCCGCTCACTCAATTGCCCAGCGACAGCACCGGGTCGAAAGCAACGTGCGCCACAACCGCTATTGCAACGGAATATAAATATCGGTCTGCCACTGATCGTGCGGTGTCTCGGGATAGACGCTCAGGTAATCGAAGTACAGCGGATGGTCACGAAGTTCCTCACCGCTGGCAGGAAGCCAGTCGCGGTAGATCGGATAGATCGTTTCGCCGATATGATCCGTCGAGCCCACGTGTCGCACCACCACGCAACGGCCGCCAGGAATGACGAGTTCGCGCACGCCAAACTCATTCGGCGCCACTGCCTCGTGAATCTCGCCGCACATGGCGAAGCGGAATTCTTCCGGCGGTGTCGTATCGGGGTTGCCGTAGGGAATGCCAAAGGTGCGACTCGATGCCACCGGCGACTGTCCGCTCTGCGTACGCCACTCGATGAACTTGCGCACGCTCTCATCGATGAGCCCGGTTGGCCCGCAGTGCTCAAGCGCTGCGACCCTGACTTCGGAAAACTCCACGATTCGTACCTGCATGATGATGCTCCTGGAAAAATGAGGAATTGCAAACACCGCACCCCAGACCTGCCAGTTCGGTTGCTTCCTGAATGCACTCGGCGTCATACCGAACGCCCGCCTGAACGCCCTGGAGAATGCCTCGGGACTTTCAAAGCCGGCACCGAGTGCGGCGTCCAGCACCGAATGATCCGCAAGGGAGGCCAGGCAATGCGCCGCGCGCCGTAGCCGCATCAGTTGCACATAACGTGAGACCGGTACGCCCACGAACGCGGTGAATTGCCGATGGAAGTGAAATTCCGAAAAGTTCGCCACACGGCTCAACGTCTTCACCGAAAGGACACCTTCGAGGTTGGCGTCAATGTAGGCGAGTACGGCGTTGAAGCGTTTCGCATAGGCGGCGTTGGTCGGCATGTCAGACACAGGATAAAGGCTCCGGGAAGTACGGTAGGCACAGGATCGACCATGCCGGCATGAACGCGCCTAGCCGCGTTTGCTCAAAGCGCTTGTGGCCAGGAGCTGGCAACGCTGGCGGTGAAGCATCTGATCCAGCAGGCGCAGCTGCATTGGAACCTTAAACAACTGGTTGCCAACGTATACGCAGGCAATATCGGCTCGGCAAAAGTACTGACACGGTGTGGCTTCTCGATCGAACATGCTTCTCGGCAAGAAGGGACAGAGCACGAATATCGATTTGGCCTTTCGATTTAGATCAGTGAATGATTGGCCAGCACTTGTAGAACGGGCGCCTTCAAGGCTGATGCAAGTCAGTCAAGAGACCGCGCAGGCAACACATGACCCGTAGCAGCCGGTGCAAGTTCGGGAAACTCAACCAGCAGTGCCTTGTTACCCCTGGCGATGTGCTCCGTCACCGCCTGGGCGATGTTTTGACGTACCACTCCGGCCGAGACGTAATACATGGCCCAGGCTTGTTCGGGCGTGCAATGGGCGATCTGTTCCTCAATTTCCTTGTAGGCTTTGTATTCGTCCGACTCCACGTAGCATTGGCAATCACCTTGACGCATGGCTTTTCTCCTTCCCTGGAACGGCTGTGACAACCCTTTAGTCAGTCGACTGATAAAGGCTGCCCCTGCTCCCTACGTGATGACCCGCATTTTAAATAAACGCTGACTATCGCCGGAAGCAGAAGCAACTCTTCAGTAAAGACAACACCCCAGCCAGATCAAATGCCAGTCTTGACTTTGCTCCAAACTCGGGTGCGGACACGCTCCAACTTCAATGGCAGCGGTTCAAGTGGAATAAGTGTAGCAATCGTCTTTTGATCCGGGTAAACCCAAGGATTGTCTGCCAGCTTCCGCTCGACAAACTCAGTGGCATCTTTATTAGCGTTAGGGTACAGCGTGTGGTTTGAGGTCTTGGCAATAACTTCTGGTCGCAACATATAATTAATAAACGCCAACCCTTCCTTCGGGTGAGGTGCGTTTTTTAGCAGAACCAGATTTTCCGACCACACCAGCGCGCCCTCGCGAGGAAGGCTGTAGGCAATCTTGCGTCCAGTGTTGGACTTCTCGTTTATGGCCCGCGCAGCAAGGGCGCCATTAGCCCATCCCACCACCGCACAAATATTGCCATCCGCCAGGTCAGCGTCGATTCTGGATGAGTCGAAATAGAGGACGTAGGGGCGGATTTTTAACAGCAGGGCTTGTGCTTTCTGGTAATCATCCGGATTCCTGCTGTTGCTGGGGAGCCCAAGGTAATGCAAAGCAATCGAAACGATCTCACTGGGAGAGTCGAGCATTGCCACACCACACGACTGGAGTTTGCTGATGTTTTCTTCTTTGAAGATCAGATCCCAGCTATTCACCGGAGCATCCTCACCCAATGCCGCTTTGACTTTATCAACGTCATAGCCAATGCCGGTAGTGCCCCATAAATAGGGCACGGCGTAGCGATTACCAGGATCATTGACCGCGACCTGGGACAAGATCTCAGGATCGATATGTGACAAATTGCTCAGTTGATTACGATCCAACGGCTGAAGGACTCCCGCCTGGATCAGGCTTGGCAACACGTCGGAGGTAGCCACAACCACGTCATACCCCGTGCGCCCAGCCATTACCTTACTCTGCATGATTTCGGCACTGTCGAACGCATCCATCTGCATTCTGGTACCGGTTTCCTGCTCAAACTCCTTTGGGGTCTCCGGTGCGATAAGCCCAAACCAGTTATACAGATACATCCCAGGCTCTACAGCCGCCACTGATGTGCTGATCCCTACACAGAGAAGCGAGGCTGAAAAAATGCTTCGCAAAGGTGATTTTCTCATGCAACTATCCTTGTCAAGACGATGTGCCCTCATGGCCATTCCAAGCCCTGAATAGTGAATATACCGGGCACTAGCGAATAGTAAATACCTACGAATACTTACCCCTGACCGACGAATCCCTAACCCTAAAGGGGTAGAAAATGCCACTCGACCTTCACAGCCTGGCCTGGCACCGATCGATTGGAACGCTGATCATGCAGTTGAACCGTCCAAAGTTCTGGAGATCGCTTATTCGCACATTAAATGAATACGTGCAAATCGATAACTATGCATTTCCGCTGGCAGCAACATCCACTTCAATCAAGAACAAATAACAACACGCGAAAATGACGCACTCAAATTGCTACTGGGTGGCTTCTCCAACAAAGAGATAGCCGGAAAACTTTCCCTGTCGACAGAGACGATAAAAGTTCACCACCGCAATATTTACGCCAAATTAAACATCAAATCACAATCCGAACTATTTTCGCGTTTCTTTATGCCAAAACAGGATACCTCCCCTATAAATTGAAGTGAGCGACTCGAAGCTGGACATCGGGCAGAAGGAAACCTTCGCCCGGTGCTTACTCGGCAGGTTTTCGACAACGAAGCCGAAGACAGCACATCCGGGTTGCCGTATTCATGCACACGT
Organism: Pseudomonas sp. GW822-FHT04C11; assembly: GCF_058800905.1. Lineage (NCBI taxonomy): Bacteria > Pseudomonadati > Pseudomonadota > Gammaproteobacteria > Pseudomonadales > Pseudomonadaceae > Pseudomonas > Pseudomonas sp. GW822-FHT04C11. Next base: position 130,725 of record NZ_JBXAMS010000015.1, read on the forward strand.
ATGGCTTTCATGGTGAATCCTCGGAGTATTTCGAAAGATGAACCTGAGAGGCGCCGCACGCGTTCATCCACTGCGGCGCCATTGGCTCAGCGACGACGGGCGTCGAGGCTGAAGCGACCGGCGCCGAATGCGACGACCTGCAACAGGCCACCCGCCATGGCGATGTTCTTGAAGAAGTGGATGAACTGGTTCTGGTCGCCCAGGCTGTTATGGAATGCCAGCGCGGTGATCACACTGAACAGCGCAAGCACCAGCGCCACGGCACGGGTGCGGTAGCCAGCGATCAGCGCAATACCGCCACCGATCTCGATGATGATGGCCAACGCCAGAGCGAGTTGCGGGAATGGCAAACCCACCGAACCGATGTAGCCGATCATCATCGCCGGGGCGCTCAGCTTGGAGATGCCCGAGAGGATGAAGATGGCGCTGAGGAACACACGGCCGACCAGCGCCGCCGTGGCGGTGGTAGCGACAGCACTGGACAGTTCATGGGTATCTTTGGAGGTAGTCGCTGCAGATTGGGACATGGTCGTTCTTCCATCAAGTTGGGCGCATCCACCATTGGAGCACCGCGTTGAAGAAAGTCTGCCACCCACTCTACAATCGCAATAGCCGACTAATTTCGACGATTACGTTCGAGTAAATAGAAATGATCTCAGACCCAGGCACTCCCACTCTCGATCAACTGCGTGTGTTCCTCACGGTTGTCGAGGTTGGCAGTTTTGCGGCTGCCGCACGAAAACTGCACCGAGCCACTTCAGTCATCAGCTACTCGATCGCCAATCTTGAGATGCAACTCGGCGTGTCGCTGTTTGACCGCCATACGACGCGCAAACCCCAGCTCACCGATGCCGGCCGCACCGTGCTGGCCGAAGCCAGAACCATCGCCAATGGCATTCATGGGTTACGCGCCAAAGTAAAAGGCCTGCTTCAGGGGCTCGAAGCTGAAGTTCATGTGGTACTGGATGTGATGCTTCCCGCTGAGCGCGTGGTGGACGCACTCAAATCATTTCGAGAGGAATTTCCTACGGTTGCACTCCACTTGCATATGGAGGCGCTCGGCGCAGTCACTCAACTGGTGATCAACGGCGGTGCATCCGTCGGCGTCAGTGGCCCGATGAATGAGGGGATTGATGGTATCGAAAGAATTGCAGTCGGCAGTGTCGAGCTGATTCCGGTGGCAGCCCCCAATCATCCACTGGCCTCAAGCGCGTTGAATATTCCAGGTGCTGGACGTGAGTTCATCCAGCTTGTGCTGTCCGACCGTTCGCTCCTGACAAAAGACAAGGATTTCGCAGTCCTCAGTACCCGCACCTGGAGGCTGGCCGACCTGGGAGCCAAACACATGTTGCTGCGTGAAGGCATTGGCTGGGGGAACATGCCGATCACGATGGTCCGGGAAGATCTGGATGCTGGCCGACTCGTCCATCTGAAAATGCCGGAATACAAAAGCGGGATGTACACCTTCGACGCCATCTATCGCACGGACCTGCCGCCAGGACCCGCCGCAAGGTGGTTGATTGATCGGTTCATTCAACAAAGCTCAGCGGGCGATGCGCCCGCTCTTCGATAGCACCGGGATAATCTGCATCACTGGGGTTTCAGGCCATCGCGCCAGGCGATAGCTTCGAGTTCGACCCGGACCGCGTCCTCGACGGCAACCACCGGGCGCGCCTGGAATTCAAACGCAGGAAACGTCGAGCAAACCTTGTGAACCGCCAGCGGATCGTCGCACTCCACCAGCATGTGTCCGCCCCACTCGCCCACGCGCACGACAAACACCTCGATCTTGAAATTGTCCGGGGCTTTCCATTGACCGAACACCTCCAGGATCCGTTTCTGCGCACTCTCGTACTCCGCAGGCGAACCTTGTGGCCGTTCAAACCAGCTGATCATGTACTTCATCGCCATCCTCCTCTGGAGAGGTAAGGATAGTTCTCGATGCAACTTCTCGCTTCAATCGCCTCAAGCACCCCGCCCTTGCATTACAACTTTGTAATGGCCCTGTTCGTCGGCTGTTGGAGTTGCCTTGTTACCGTGAACTCACTGCCAAACAACAGGCAGTCCACTTCAGACAAGGAGATACTGCCATGAAACTGTTAACGCTCGGACTCGCCACCCTCCTCGCCACCGGCTCAGCCTTCGCCGGTACCAACGACACTTCGGCGGTGATCCACGACAGGACCGGTTTCTTCGTCCACCTGGACGTTGCGAAAGTCCTGTCTATGACTGAAATTCCGGACCAATGTGACGTCACTCCAGCCCGTCTCGATTACCTGGATCATCAGGGTCAGGAACATGTGCTGGACTATTCGGTTCAAGGACGTTGCACCAACGGAAACTGATGGAATGCTTTATACACATGACTGTCCGGGAGCAGGCAATACGCAACAAAACCTGATGATTGGGCTAAAATTGCGCGACCTGCTCTCGGCGTTCAGACCCGTACTTTTGGGTTGAAGGCCGACACCGAACCAAGGTCATTCTCATGAACATCCTTGTCGTGGAAGACGAGCCCAAGGCGGGCAATTACTTACTCAATGGTCTGCAGGAGCAGGGATACTCCGTCAGCCTGGCCCGCGATGGCGTCGAGGGTTTATACCTGGCCCTGGAAACGCCTTTCGACGTCATCGTGCTGGATGTGATGATGCCGAAAATGGACGGTTGGGAAGTACTGCGCCGCCTGCGCAAGGAAGCCGATACGCCGGTATTGTTCCTGACCGCGCGCGATGACATCGCCGACCGAATCAAAGGCCTGGAGCTGGGGGCCGACGACTACCTGATCAAACCCTTTTCTTTCGCCGAACTGGTCGCACGCCTGCGCACCTTGACCCGTCGGGGTCCAACCCGGGAAGAAGAGCAACTGCAGATCGCCGACCTGCAGATCGATGTCATCAAACGCCGCGTCACCCGCGCCGGCGTGCGAGTGACGCTGACAAACAAAGAGTTTGCCTTGTTGCACCTGTTCGCCACGCATCAGGATCAGGTGCTGTCGCGTTCACTGATCGCCTCCCGGGTCTGGGACATGAACTTTGACAGCGATACCAACGTGGTCGACGTGGCGGTGCGACGCCTGCGCCTGAAAATCGACGACCCTTTCCAGCTGAAGCTGATCCACAGTGTGCGGGGCATTGGCTACCGCTTCGATACGCAACCATGAACCGTCGCCATTACTCCCTCACCCTGCGCCTGGCCGTGGTGTTCGCCTTGCTGGCCTTCGCCCTGATGGCCACCACCGGCGTCGCACTGTATCGCGATCTTGAGCGCGAACTGATCCGACGCGACGAGTCCACTCTGGTCTACCGCATCGATCAGCTGCGTACTTTTCTTAATGGCAGCAATACGCTGGAACTGATCAAGACCAAACCTATGCTGTTTCAGAACATGCTGGGCAATCGCGAATACATACTCACGATTGGCGTTCCAGGGGAAGCCCCGTTACTGCTGGTCAATCCCCGTCATATCGATATTCCCGACCTCACTCCCGTGACCATGGACCATTCCCTGTCGCTGACCGATGTACAGCATCTACCCGCCGTGAACGGAACGCCCTTCGCGGCCATCTCCGCAAGTATCGACTCGGGCAAGCTGAAACTGACCGTTGGCTGCCTGATGACCGAACGAACTGCCGTACTCGCCAGCTATCGTCTCAGCGTTTACATCCTCGCCAGCCTCGCGGCGATCGTCCTGGCGTTGGCTGGATATGCCCTGGTTCACCGCGGTTTGTTGCCCGTCAGGCGCCTGGCGCAACAAGCCCACGGTATCGGCATCGGCAACCTGACAGAGCGACTCGACAGCCAAGGTGCTCCGAAAGAGTTGCTGCCGATGATCGACTCCTTCAACACCATGCTTGAGCGACTCGCCAAGGGTTTTGCGCAACTGAGCCAGGTCTCGACCGACATGGCCCACGAACTGCGCACACCCATCAACAACTTGCTGGGCGAAATCCAGGTCGCCATGCATAAGAACCGTAGCGTGGAGCATTACCAGCAGTTGCTCGCCTCCAACGTCGAAGAACTCGAACGCCTGGCACGCATGCTCGACAACATTCTGTTCCTTGCTCGTACTGATCCCGGTAGCGCTCGTGATCAGCGCCAGGAACTGGGCGCCGCCGACGAGCTGGAACGCGTAGCCGATTACTTTGAAGGCCTGGCCGCGGACGTCGACATGACCATCCGCGCGGAGGGCGACGGCCTTATCTGGGCCGAGCCCATGCTGCTACGCCGCGCCTTGGCCAACCTGTGCGCCAATGCGATCAAATATGGCGCACCTCATTCCGAACTGTTGATCCAGGCCACACCGTCCGAGGACGGCATCAATCTGCGCGTGCGCAACTACGGAACCACCATCCCGGCGGAACACCTTCCGAGACTATTCGAGCGTTTCTACCGCGTTGATCCATCACGCGAGCGCTCGGCCCAGTCCAATGGCCTGGGGCTTTCGATCGTCGCCACGATCATGCAGTTGCACAGTGGCCGCTATAGCGTCACCAGTGAAAATGGCGTGACCTGTTTCGATCTGTTTTTTCCGATACGGGAACAGTAAGGGCGTCAGTTCGGTTTTCTGCTCCTGACACACTAGACTGCGACCGAACTCACCCACTGGGCACAACCGAGCATGAACCAACTTTTAGCCATTCGCGTGTTTGCCCGGGTCGTCGAAGCAGGTTCATTTACCAAAGCTGCCGACTCTTTGGAAATGTGTCCCCTTTTTCCCAGTCTTATCGAGGCCGCCCAGCGGGTGAGGTGAACCTGAGCAATAGACACAATGTCGCTGTTCGACACGGTCCGGCTTGCCTTGCGGAGTTTCAGATGGATCAGATGAAATCCATGATCATTGCAACCAGCCTTATTTGCACTGCGTCCCATGCTCTCGCTGCAACGGAAAGTCTGGACGCAAACGTTAAGGGGCAAGCGCCTACCCGCCGGATCTGCGGCGCGGTCGGAAAATGCCCTGCACGCTGGGTCAAGTGAACTCGCCGGTCCTTTCCCGTCTGCTATGCGTGCGAGGCTTGCGGGCATTCGCCGACGGTTACGTCAGCTTACTGCTGCCACTGTATTTGCTGGCATTGGGCATGCAGCCACTTCAAGTCGGGATGATCGCCACCGGCACGTTGTTAGGCTCAGGTGTATTGACGCTCCTGGTTGGCCTCTATGCTCATCGTTTTACCTACCGTCTGTTGCTGCTGATGGCCTCGCTGCTCATGACGGGAACCGGTTTTGGTTTTGCGACTGTCACCGATTTCTGGCCTTTGCTGGTGATTGCCATCGTCGGGACATTGAATCCGTCCAGCGGCGATGTCAGCGTATTCTTGCCGCTAGAGCATGCCGTGCTTTCCGGCTTGGTGGACGAACGTCAGCGGACGGCGGTGTTTGCCCGCTATAGTCTGATCGCTGCGTTGGCTGCCGCATTGGGGGCGCTGGTCGCAGGGGCGCCTGATTGGATAGTCGCGACATCCGGGCTCGACAGGAAGAAAGCGCTACAAGCGATGTTTCTCCTTTACGGCTTATTAGGACTGGCATCGGGCCTGATTTACTCCACGCTACCTCAGGAGATTGGCACGGACGAGCACAAGGCACCGGCTGCGCCGTTACAAAAATCGAAACGGGTCGTTTATACCCTCGCAGCCTTGTTTAGCCTGGATGCGTTCGGGGGTGGCTTCGTAGTGCAATCGATGATCGCCTTGTGGCTATTCCAGAAGTTTCAGCTTTCCACCACGATCGCAGGGCAGATTTTTTTCTGGACCGGAGTATTGACGGCATTTTCATATCTGGCAGCGAATCGCATTGCCGATCGGTTTGGACTCGTGAATACGATGGTGTTTACCCACTTACCCTCCAGCCTGTTCCTGATCCTCATTCCTCTGATGCCGACATTGAGCCTGGCAATCATCCTGCTGCTTGCACGCAGCGCGTTGTCGCAAATGGATGTGCCGACCCGTAGCTCCTACATCATGGCAATCGTGCCACGTGGGGAGCGCGCAGCTGCGGCCAGTATCACGACGGTCCCACGAAGCCTGGCGTCGGCGTTGAGCCCATTGCTCGCTGGTTATTTGCTGGGCTTATCGACCTTTGGTTGGCCATTGGTGATCGCGGGCGGTTTGAAGATCACCTACGACTTACTGCTGCTGAGCCTGTTTCGGGATATACGGCCACCAGAAGAAAGCGGCCAGGAGCGCTAGATAGGGGGCGTGCCGAGACAAGGGGGGAATTCGTTCATTCGGATGTAAAATGATGTCTCGGTACAGAGGGCCCGAGACATGAAACCGATTATCTACTTGATCATTGGAGTGCTTGCGTGCCTTTCAACTCCCATGACCTTTGCTCAGGACCAGTTTGCCTACACCGTTTCCAACAGCGTCCTCAGAACCGGCCCGGATCTCGCCTATCCGCCCATCATGACCGTACCTCGGGGCTCGAGGCTGACGATCTATGGCTGCCTCAGTGACTGGCGGTGGTGCGATGTCAGCTGGCATGGCGAACGCGGTTGGATAGCCGGCAACTTACTTGAGTACGATTACGCCGGGCGGCGCGTATACATCCCCGACTATGGCGCCCAGATAGGTATGCCGATTCTGATCTTCGGCTTCGACAGCTACTGGAACCGCCACTACCGCGATCGGGACTGGTTCCGCCATCGTGCTCACTGGCGTCACATACACATGCTTTCACGGCCACAGCAGCCGCAACAGCGACTGCCTCAACAGCAGCGCGAGACGGGACAGCTACCGCATCAGCCGCTGCAACAACCGCAGCCGCTGCCACAACAGAGGCTGCATCAACAACAGCGCGAGGCGGGACAACTGCCGCATCAGCCGCTGCCACAACAGAGGCTGCCTCAACGGCAGCACGAGGCAGGACAACTGCCGCATCAGCCGCTGCAACAACCGCAGCCGCTGCCACAACAGAGGCTGCCTCAACAGCAGCACGAGACGGGACAACTGCCGCATCAGCCGCTGCAACAACCGCAGCCGCTGCCACAACAGAGGCTGCCTCAACGGCAGCACGAGGCGGGACAGTTACCGCATCAGCCGCAGCAACAACCGCAGCCGCTGCCGCAACAGAAACCGCAACGCCAGCAGCATCCGTCTCAGCAGCAAGGGCCGCAGCAATGAAAAATATATCGATGCCCTTTCCATGTCCTTGGCGACAGGCAGAAATCGGCCAACCGTGTTGAAAAAGTCGGCTTCGGTTTCCGCTAGTGTTTACACATCAGGCCATGAAGAACGCCGAACCTTAAGCCTGGTTCGGACGGAGTCATATGCGGGATACCAAATACCTTGAACGCCGCCAGCATCAGCACCAGGCCTCCGGGCAAGATGCCGAGGCGATGAGTTGGCAAGCCCGCTAATTTGAGACGTTTCACATGCCCCGCTTCCAGCAGACGCAATGACAGACGCAACAGACCGCCGTAGGTGATACCGCTTTGGCCGTAGTCGTTCAATCCATTGGCCTTGAGCACTTTGGCCAGCATCCTTGCGGTACCTGAAGAGCCGATAGTCTGCTGCCAACCGAGTGCACGATAACGACGTGCAACTTTTTCAAACTGTAGGGTGGCCACCCGCTCAGCCTCGAGGAGCGCCTGAGCCGTGATACCACCGCCCTGAAAGTAACGTGCACCAAAGGTACCGCTGCCAATGGCAATGCTCTCGGTCAACAGGGGGTAAGCACCTTGCCCCAGAATCAATTCAGTGGAACCACCGCCGATGTCCACGACCAGCCGCATACTCTCTGTACCCGGTATCGTGTGGGCAACCCCGGCGTACACCAGTTGGGCCTCTTCATGCCCGGAGATGACATCAATACGAAAACCTAAATGCCGCTCCGCACTGCCCAGAAACAATTGAGCATTATCAGCTTCGCGGACGGCACTGGTCGCCACCGCACGTACACGACCGGCCTCAAAGCCGCGTAACTTTTTGCCAAATCGCGCGAGTGCCTGCCATCCCCGATCCAGCGCCAGCTCGTTCAGCGACCCGCCCTGAAATCCCTCCGCCAAGCGGACAGGCTCACGCAGCGTTTTCACTTCCTGGATAACGAATTGCCGGTTCCGTTTGACCGACTGGCCAATCATCATGCGGAACGCATTGGAACCCAGGTCAATGGCCGCAAACAGGGAGGCGTCTCCTTTCATACGGGTATTCCTCGCAAATTCATCAGCCACCAGGCGGAGCACTGCTGAGCGCTCAAGACGGTTTGCGAGGATCTTGCCATCGATTCGATGACGCCAAGATGACACCCACTCTCCATTTTCAATGCAACAGGCACCAGACCTCCCGGCACACCCGTCCTGACACCGCCTAGCCGCCTCCGAAAGGCTGGGTTGTCTGGATGGACGCAGGGTGCATCAAATTTCGCAGCCATGCAGAAGCCGAAGCGTTCGTAAAAAGACCGGAAGATCGTGTAGTCGCAGAAGACAACCCGCCATGTGCTAACGTTCGCGCGTCATCACTTTAAAGTCATACGCCGATGTCTATTGCAGATAATCTCCTCGCCTTTACCTTCGCAGCCACTCTGCTAACGCTGACGCCCGGCCTCGATACCGCTCTGGTTTTGAGAACCGCAACGGTGGAAGGCAAGCAACAGGCGTTTCGCGCTGCGCTCGGTATCAATGCTGGCTGCTTACTGTGGGGCGCCGCTGTCGCCTTTGGCCTGGGTGCTCTGATTGCGGTATCGGAGCTGGCGTACAGTCTGTTGAAATACTGCGGCGCCGCTTATCTGGCATGGCTCGGATTGAACATGTTGCTGCGCCCGCGTAGCTCACTGTCGCCCGTCGAAGATGACGGCAAGCCAAATGCAAACTGGTTCCTGAAGGGCATGATGGGGAACGTCCTCAATCCCAAAATCGGCATTTTCTACGTCTCTTTTCTCCCTCAATTTATCCCCCACGGGCACAGCCTGGTTGCCTGGACATTTGGTTTGGTCAGCATTCACGTGGTGCTGGGTTTGATGTGGTCTTCGACGTTGATTGGCGCTACTCAATCCCTTGCCGGCGTTCTGCGGCGTGAGAAAGTGATCAAGTGGATGGATCACACCAGGCATGGTCTTTGTGCTGTTCGCAGCTGGTCTGGCCTTTAGCAAGCGCTGATGGCGACATCCCCACCTGGCCGTGATTAACCTCCGGGCGACAGCGCGCTGAGAGCCCACCGCGATCCCACAGGCGCTCACCTTAGGCAGAGCGGCGCAGGAAAGAGGAGCATCAATAGCCACCCCGCCCCAAAGAGCCCGATTCCGAACGTCAGATGCGCAATGACACTTCTGCACCTTGCCATGTTCGGTGCCGCTGCCCTCGAAGCCGCGATGCCAAAACCGAACGCGGGCTGCATGATGAAGAAAGGTGCAATCACACTGATCAAGCCCGTCACCAGCGCGGGCATCAGAGAGGGATTGCAGATCCAGGCAAGCCCTTGGGCACCGTAGAGCATCATCGCAAAGACACAGCCAGTGATGTAGTGGAACACCCAGCCAACCAGGCGTTCATTCTGGACACGGGGCGCAGTCACAATCGAGGCGTGACGAAACCGCCCTTGTAACATGTGGCCCAACCAACGACCGACGAGCCCATAGTCAGGCGACGCCAAGCCAAATACCCGCTTTTGAATAAAAGCCGATACGTCCATGATCAGCGTGGCCCCCATTCCAACAAACAGAATGCGCAGTACTGTCTCACCTACTTCCATGATATTTCCCCTGCCTTCAGCCTGTCTTGGCGGTTTGATTCCGGTAGTCTGCAAGTTCAAGTCGACTTGAGGTCAAGCATGAAAGAGATGGATATCGGTGAAGTGGCACGTCGTTCCGGTTTGCCCTCTTCAACCCTGCGCTACTACGAAGAAAAAGGTCTTATCCGCTCGATAGGTCGTCGTGGCCTGAGCCGCGTATTTCGTGCAGATGTACTCCAGCGACTGTCATTGATCGCGCTCGGGCAATCTGCGGTGTTTTCATTGGACGATATCGCCGCCATGCTGGACGCGGACGGTCAGCCTGCCATTGATCACAAGAGGCTTGCAGAGAAGGCTGATGAACTGGACCGCACCATCGAGCGCCTCAGTGCCATACGTGACGAGCTTCGTCGTGCTGCGTCCTGTCCTGCTCCCCGTCATATCGAATGCCCGATGTTTCAGAAAATGCTGAACGCTATTGGGTCAGGGAATCTCAAGAGAAAAACAGGCAAAGGCAGTCTCCGCAGACATGGATCGTGAGACGGTCGCATGCCCACTTGGGTCGATGGCTGCCCCTCATGACCGGTTGAATCCACAGCCAAAAGCAGTCAGTCGACTGTCTTGACTGAGATGGATAAGCTGGCGTGTTTTCACGTGCAGGGTTGGGTGCATGACAGAGGTATACCAAGGAAGCTGCCTATGTGCAGCAGTCAGTTACGAGCTACTCACGCCACCAAAAGCAGTGAGTCATTGTCATTGCAGCCAGTGTCGCAAAGGTCACGGGGCAGCATTCGCTTCGTACGGCAGCGTTCCCCGCAACGCGCTACGGATACTTGGTGGCGCCACCAGCATCAAAACCTATACGTCCTCAGCGACGGTGTTACGCGAGTTCTGCGCGCACTGTGGTTCGACGTTGTTCTGGTCACGATTTCAAGGCGAATTTGCCGACTGGGTTTCGATAGCACTGGGCACGCTCGACACGCCCTTCTTGCCTCAAAAGCAAAAACACCTTCATGTCGACTCCGCAGTCGATTGGTACACGCCATCCAAATGTTGTCCCCAGGTCGACTGACTGCTTCGGGTCGCGAGCCGACCCTTCACTACCGGCGGCTCTCGCTCCGAAGTGGTCATCGAACCTTGCGGCATCCATTTTGCCCTCTTGCTGACTCTTTCAATCCCACCTTCAAGGACCGAATTTGTGATCGCATCCCCCGCCAAACTCCTCTTCCTGCCCGGAGCCTCAGGTAACACCCGGTTTTGGTGCCCGGTTGCTGAGCGCCTGGCCCACCCGGAGCAGCAGGTCCATATCGGCTGGCCCGGCTTTGGAGACACTCCGCCCTTGCCCAGCGTAACCGGTATGGATGATCTGGTGACTCGCGTGCTGGCCGAAATCGACCGGCCCACAGCGCTGGTGGCGCAATCCATGGGCGGCATAGTCGCGGTGCTTGCAGCGCTTGAACGCCCTGAGTTGATCACGCACCTGATACTGACCGTCACCTCTGGTGGGGTGGATATGTCTGCTCTGAACGCGCATGACTGGCGCCCGGATTTTGCTGCCGACAACCCGACACTGCCGAGGTGGTTTCTCGACGACCGCACCGACCTCACGCTCCGGCTGGTCGAGTTGCGCATGCCAGTCCTGCTCCTCTGGGGAGATTCTGATCCGATCAGCCCCGTTACCGTCGGCCAGCGCCTTGCTCAACTGTTACCCCGCGCGGAACTACACGTTTTCCCTGGCGCCGATCACAGTCTGGGCTTTACTCACGCGGCCGAGGTGGCGAGCTTGATCGAGAAACATCTGGCTTGCTGGTGAGCGGAGCACTTGTTGCCAACGAGGAGGAGTCCATATACGGACGTTCGATCCATGCCTGCTTTCAGCCAAAAAAAAAAATAGAAGCTGGCCTTCTCCCGCAGGCCCGTATTGCTCAAGTTCCCGGCTCACCAGCCGACAGCCTTCGTTCCCACTTCACGGATGATTTTAATGTCCCGCTCTCTTTTTTTCGGCGTTGCTTTGCTCGCCGTCAGCGCCGCCTGCACTGCCCAAGCCCAGACCGTCACCACGCCCGAACAACTGCTGACCGAATTCTCTCGTTGCGACGCGCATTTCTTCGAGAGCCTGCGCGATGCCCGCCTGCCAGCAGGTACCTTGCGCCTGAGTGACTACGGCTCGGTCAAGGCACCGACCATCATGAGTCCGCTGCAGGAAGGTGGCACTTACCAACACTTCGAAACGCCCCTGATCGTTAACGGCGTGCGTATGGTCGGTTATTACAACCAGGCCGAAACCATCAAGAACGTCGGCAATTTTCTGTTCTGGGGTTTCGTAGCCGATGGCTTGCCGCAAGAGGTGGCCGCAAAACTCAAGCCGCTGATCGTCGACAACGCACGCTTTGTCAGTCAGGGCAAAGCCATTACCCGCGCCGAAATTCGCCGCATCGGTGACCCGATCGGTCAATGGCGCACCGAAGGACTGACCGGCCCCGGCGTCGCCACGCCGTTTGGTTTCGTAGACCGCGTGCTGATCGTCGACACGGGCGACACGACACCGCCGCTCGCGGGACACACCACCGTGTTCTGCTCGCTACAAGGCACCGTGACCGCGCCGCTCTTGCAGGTCTATCGCCCTGACCTCAACGCTCATCTGCTCGACTGACAAGGATGCTTATCATGAATACTCGCTGGCCCGCACTGATCGCCTGCTCCGTCATCCTCACAGGTTGTGCAGGGATGCAGAACCCGCAAAAAGCCAACCTTGTCCACTGCACTAATCAGTTTAAAGCGTCCAAAGCCGAAAACTACTCTCTGGCGCTGCAGGAAGGTGATCTATGCCTGCAGAAAAATACGCTGCCCGCCTCGCTGCAAAGCTTGATTTACGCGGTGCAGGCCGACGCCTACAGCAACCTCAAGCACTTTCCCGAAGCCGTGGCCGCCAAGGAAAAATCCATGCAACTGGCGGTCAAGCCTGATCCGCGCGCCAACCTGGACTTGAGCGCCATGTATCGCGACGCTGGCAACCCGAAAAAAGCTCTTGAACTCGTGCAGTACAACCTTGACAACGGGATGGGAGAAGCCGGAAAGGGTTCCGGCTTCCACATGCCGACCTACTATCATCTGGGCCTCGCGCTGACAGACCTGGGTCAGTACCGAGAGGCCGCTGAAGCGTTCAGCACCGGCCTTCAGCGCCAGCCGGACTATGCCTGGGCCTATTACGCGCGCGCGATCGCGTACGACCATTTGGGAAACAAGGACGACGCCAAGGCCGACTTCATGAAGTTCTCGCAGATCGCCAACAAGAAGTACGTGCTGGAGGAGCACAAGGCCAAGCTCGCCGAGTACAGGATTTCCATGCCGTAGCAGGAGAGCCGGCTTAGTGACGAATGCGGTGGGTCAGCGAGCGCGGAGTGACCGCTTGCCTCGCATCTCAGACGAGTGAACGATCACCTCTGCTCCACCCCCGGGCGACGAAAAGAACCAAATGTGTCGGGGCCCCTTATAGCCCCGACGTCACTAAATCTACAGACTCGATCGCTGCTCATGGCAGCTTTCTGTATCAATCCTAACGCGAGGGAACGACTACTACTGACCGGTTTATGCCCATCGCGAAGGGCAGATAACGGCCAGAAGCTGCCGTTGAGCGTCTACGAAACCAACGGTGACTCACAACTTTGCACCATGGCGATGCAGGAGCGGAATGTGCTTTTGCGTTTTCATATCGAAGCCAATACGCCAGAATGCGTTCAACGCCTGCCATCAGATCAGCGAGAGCTGACACTTGTGGGGCTGAGCCGATAGCCAGCAAGGAACGCACATGAATTTCTTCAAGAAACTTCTCATTTCATTGAAAACTCCTTTGACCCAAGACGTCCAACCTACACCGCAACCCCTCGAATTGCGCGAGCCTGTTACTCCCGGCAGCTTGACTGAGGCTGAAGTGGTAAATCAGGCAGCCCGACAAGCTAGCGAAGCGTGCCTGGATCGTCATTGGGGATCCGTCGGCACAGTCGAGCGGGATGTTCTTTCCTATATCATTAGTCCGAGCTTTTCGGGTGGTCCTTACTGGCCCTCGACCCGTCAGGCTTACCGAGTGGTCCGCCGTGGCGACTCAGTTATCATCGCCACCGAAGGCCTGTCAGATCCATTCGATGACGCTGAAGGGATGGGCAATGGTTTCGAGATGGAGTTGTTCATAGAAACAGCAGATATACCCGAGCACGCCCGTGGCCCCTTGGGTGAGGTCGATCCTTTCAAGCGCAGTTGGGCATTCGAGCTGGTGGAACACGTTGCCAAAACGGTGGCAGATGCTGGAGGAATCACCCACCGTCTCGAGCAGTACGGTGCGCTATCTCTTGAAATTCCCGGGTTCAGCCTGTCGCACCACATGAGTGATCAACTCCCCAGACTCTTCGTGACCGATGACGACTCTACCGGCGTCTTGCTGGGAGCCCCTGAACCGGATTTCCCTACCCAACTGGATGACATGCCTTTATCCCCGGTCAGATTGGTTCCAGTGGTATTGATCACAGCGTCGGAGCTTGAATACGTCCGTTCTGGCGGGCGAGAGGCACGCGAGGATCTGGTGGTCCGTTTGAAGGCTGCGGGCGTCGGACATATGAGCAGCCTTCATCGTGCTAGCGTTGTGTGACACCGGGCGGCTCTCAACCGGTAGCTGACCGAGGCGAACGGCTGTTTTAAGTCTAATGTCAGCTTTGGTTTTTTTGCCAGTCGCGACCGGCTGAAAGCAGCCCTTCGGATGACAGTCACCGCTGAAAATGAACGGCTTTACTCGAACGAAAGACCAAGCAGCTCGCTGCCACCAGCACCCATGCCGCAACCCCGCCATAGAGCATCACCCAGCCAAACCCATGCGCCAACGCTGCGTTGGCGACATCGACCGGAATCGTGGTTCCCTGGCCAGTCTGCGCCAACACGGTAGAGTTGCCGGCTGAAATATTTTCCGCCAGCAACCTCAGTTGAACATCATCGGACAAGCCAGATAACTGGTTGCGTAGAGAAGACAAAATACCTTCCACCAAGATGAATCCCATCAGCGCGATATTGATTGCAAGGCTGATCATACGAGCGCTGATATCGATGCCCGATGCCATGCCGGCGCGCTCATTAGGCACCGATCCGGTGGTGGTATTGGTAACAGGTGTATTGGTCAGCCCCAGCCCGATCCCGGCGATCAGGCAGCCCGGAAGCATCGTCAGCCAGCTGGCATGCGCGACACTGCTGCCCCATTTCATCAGCAAGAATCCCAAACCTATGGTGAACAAGCCTGCGGGAATCACCACGTCAGGTCGATAGCGCAGCGCCAGCCGCTCGCTCAACGGGGGGACAACCAGCGTCGGCAGCGTATAGGCCAGCAGTGCCAGACCAGTGCCCACACTGGCGTAGCCCAGGCCATTTTGAAAGTACAGAGGCAGGTAGATCATGAATGGCCAGAAGCTGAAGTTCATGGCCGCCGCCCCCAGCAATGCACCCGAGAAGCGGCGAATGCGGAACACTGAGAAGTCGAACATCGGATCGACATTGCGTCGCTGTGCGACGACAAAGACGATGAAGCTGACCATTGCCACAACCAGACTGGCGATCGCCGAGCCACTGGAGAACCCCACCCCCGCTCCCTGAGTGATGAACCAGGAAAGGCCCAGCACCGCCAGCGACAGTGAAATAATACCCAACACATCAAGCCGGCGACGCTGCGGATCGCGTGATTCATCGACACCGGCGATCACCAGCACCAGCGCGAGCACGGCAATTGGCGCATGCACCAGGAACACCCATTCCCAACTCGACAACGCTACGATAGCTGCGCCAATAATCGGACCGAACCCCAAACCGATGCCAAACACGATCCCCCACGCACTGAAAGCTTTGCCGCGCGCAGCTCCCGACTGGAATCGGTGAGACAGCACTGCCACCTGACAGATCAGCATGGCACCACCGGACATACCTTGCAGGCATCGACTGGCGATCAACACACCGGGGCTGGGCGCCCATCCACAACCCAGAGAGGTAATGCCGAAAAGCACCAGGCTAATGACAAACACTCGCTTGCGCCCATACCGATCCGCCAGTATGCCGGTGGCCATTAGTACCGTGGTGCAGGCGATGGTGTAGGCATTCATGATCCACTGTATATCTTTGAAATCGCTGCCCAGAACCGATTCAAGAGTGGGCAGGATTGCCGGCACGCTCGAGATTTCCAGGCCGAACATCAATGAGGCCAAGCAAACGGCGGCTAGTGTGAAAACATCTTTTTGCGAAGAAGTGAACGGCATCATGATCTTCCAGATCAAGTTGATGGGTGCTGGCAAGACCACCCCGAACACCATCAGGGAAGAGACGCGATAGCCTTGCCAGGGTCACCCGGTACAAGTCCAGGTGACCGGACGCATTCTGGAAGCAATTAAAAAATGACAGAAATGATTTAATTTCGTAAGTTTTATTAATATCTATCATGAGTCGACTTAATGGACTTCGACCCAACTCTGTTGCGTGCCTTTGTTGCGATCAAGGAGGCCGGTAGTTTCACTCGTGCCGCAGAGCGGCTGCACTTGAGCCAGTCGGCGATCAGTCATCAGATCCGGCGTTTGGAAGAACAAGCCGGTACCACGCTACTGATGCGCACCACCCGACGTTTGACGCTTACAGAAGATGGCGAAGATTTTCTGCGCCATGCCGAAAACGTCCTCAGAGCGCAAAACGCCCTCTCCCGGCGTTTCAAAAAATCATCGGTATCCGGGGCTGTGCGCTTCGGTGTGCCAGAAAACTTTATCGGCGATGGTCTACCGCCGTTGCTGACTCGGTTCGCCAGACAATTTCCCGCAGTACGCCTGGATGTAACCGTCGGCACCTACCTCGATCTGCGCGCGCTGGTCGATGTCGATGGGCTCGATCTGGCCGTGATCCTGGCATTGCCGGGAAGTCAGGCCGACGGTACCGTGCTGCGTGAAACCCGGTTTGTGTGGGCGGCGGCGCAGAGTTTCGACTTCACCGGCGATGCCCCTTTGCCGCTGGCGTTTGCACCAGCGCCCTGCTTGCACCGCCAGGTGGCCGTAGAGGCATTGGAGCATTCCACTGTAGATTGGAGAGTCGCCTTTACCTCCCCCAGTCAACAAGGACTGCGAGCGGCGGTATTGGCAGGGCTTGCCGTCACCGCTCTACCGCTGGGTGATCTGGAGCCTGGTATGGTGGTGATTGACGGTCAGCATGGCCTGCCACCGCTGCTGGCTGCAGATTTCAGACTGATTTGGAGTGTCACAGGAAAGACACCTGCGGCCGACGCATTTGGGCACCTGCTGGTGGAGATGTCTGAGTCGTCATCGATCTAGAACCAGCTGACTCGATTGGCATTGCAGTGATAAGCATCTGATAAGGAGACAGACTTATTGATCTGCCATCAGCCTCGACGCTTGATGCGCGCCGCAACACTGACACTGCCCTGCTCGGCGGCGATGAAATACTCCAACTGGCGGAAGGTGAAGCCGATCATCGCAATGCCCCCTCTCGGATACTTGAACCAACAGCTGCGCCGCTACCCCGCCAGAGCCGGGTTCAACGCCGCTGGCGTACGCCAGGGTATATCGGCCCAGGCACCGCCGCCGGGCGCCAGCAACTGGTGCAGATGCTGCTCGTGGAACGCTTCGCCCAGCGAGTCGACGCGAAACGCCGCAACCCACTGCTCGCGCCCCAGCTTATAGGCTTTGCCGAAATCTTCCCAACCGTCGAAACAGTCCTGCGCCCGCTGCGCATTGAGCAGCAGCACACGCCAGGCGAGATCGGGCTCGAGCCAACGCATCAGCAACGCACAACGGACCAGAAACGCCACCCGCGCGCAGGCAAAGGCCATGGCCGCACGCGGCTCATCGCCGGCCGTCAGCGCCTGCAGGTCGAGGCTGTACCATTGCTGTTCGAGGGTCGCACTGAAGTGCGCCCGCACCGCCTCGTCATTGCAATTGCTGCGTACCCCCGCCTGGTGCAGCAACGCTGCGCGCATGATCGTCTGCGCTTGCTCGGTGAAGTGATCGCACGCCGGCGAGTAGAAGCCCTCGACTTCCATCGCATCGGCCATGGGCCTGGCCAGCAGCAGCGACCAGTGCTTGCGCTGGCTGAACAACGGCGTGGCGCCGCGTGGTCTGAATGCTCGCCACAGCAACCAGGCTGAAACAACAACTGCGATAAACAAAGACATGCCGTTCTCCTTACCTTGCCCGGGCCTGCCAGGCCTGGATTTCCTCGGCCTGGGGCGAGGTCATGTCAGGCCACGGCACACCTTCGGTCAGGTACAGCGGGTCATTAGGCTGACGCTCAATGCGTTTACTGAAAATATGCCGGGTGGCGTACTTGACCGACACCGCTTGCGGGGCAACCTGCAAGAACTGCTGCGGCTGACGCCCGGCCACCAGCCATTCGACCATGGCCGAAGGCGCATCGAGGCGCTCGTACAGTTGCGGATAACGGGCCACCAGGCGAGTCTGGGCGGTCGGGTCGCTGACCTCTTCGATGCGCAGCCAGCCGGCTTCGGTGCGCACGATGCCGATGGCGATGCAGTCGGCGGGCGTCTGCTGGTCGGTGCCCAGGGCATTCAGGCACTGCAGCAGGTCCTGGTAATAGCGCTCGACCGGCGGCCGGTTCTGCTTGCCCTTGACCTGCTCGACGGTCAAGGTGCCGTCGGCCTGGACGATCAGGCTGATGGTGATGTGTGGCTGGCCCTGGCCATCGCGAAAACTGAACACGCGCATGCGCCGCTGCTCCACCGCTTCGGCATAGCGCTCGCCGTAGCCGCCGGTCAAGGCGCGGCGATCGGCGAACTGGCCCAGGCAGTGGCGCATCACGTAGCTTTCAAAGGCCATTTCCGCGCGCAGCAAAGAACTCTCGGGGCGCAGCTCCTGCAATACGTGCTCAGCGGTGGTCACCCGCGTGAGCAAGGCCTCGGGCTGGCTCTGGCGCCAGCCCTGCTCGACCCGCGCAGTCATCTGCACGTGTTCCTTTTGCCACAGCGCCAGCGCCTGCGGGCAGTTGATACGGTCGAGCTTGCCGGCCAGCGCCGTGCCCTGACGCGAGGTCAGGAACTCCACCAGCAAGGCCTCCTGGGCCAGCAGTGGCGCCTGCTGCGGATCGACCCAGACCAGCGGCGCAAGCGCCTGCTGCGAATCTTTGCCAGCGTCGCTTAAATGCCTGGCCACCCATGACGGCGGCTCGGTTCCCAGTGCCTCGACAGCCTGCTCCAGGGTCAGGATCCGCCGCGCAGGCTCGAAGTTGCCGACCAGATGACGGTAGAAATGGTTGAGCAACCATTTGCCCACCTCTGGCGCATCACCGCGGGCCTTGCTGCGCTCGGCAATGCCACGCTTGAGTTGATCGGCATTGAGCGCGTTGCGCGGGGCGTAACCGGATTGTCGCAGCTCTGGTGTCACTTCCATATCTGCCACCAGGCCTTGCCGGCCGGTTTTTCCGAAGCCTGCAGCTCGGCGATGCTCTGGCGGAAGATTTCATTGTTGCTCTGGTCAACGTCGTTGTTCGGATCACTGCGCAGGATGGAACGCTGGTAATAGGCCAGGGCCTCTTCCTTGCGCCCGAGGCCCTTGAGCACATCGCCGGCGCAGCCCAGCAGGGAGGATTCGTCGCGTTCGTCGATGTGCGGCGCGTAACGCAGCCACAGGCTGGTGGCCGCCTCCGGCAGGCTGTACGACAGGTACATGGCAACTTTTATCCGTGCGAACAGCGGCGAGTATTTCAGCTCCTTGTCGCTGATTCCGCGCTCTTCCTGCCATTTGAGAATACGCTCCAGCCAGATCAGAATCTCGCGTTCGCGGTCCAGGCGGTACAGGGCGCGGGCGACGTCCTGCAGGTATTCTTCCGGGTCGTGGCGGCTGTAGCCATAGTCGGCTGCGTAGTGCCAGAGCTGTTCGGCGGCTTCGGCGATGCCCGGGTTATCCTCCAACAGAATGCGGTTTTGGAGGATGCCCTGATAATGTTCTGCGAACGAGCTGGCGGCGATACCGCGGGTATGCAACTCAAGGGCCTGTTCATACAGGCGCTGGTCGTTGTAGCAGCGGTAGTTGATCGCCAGGTTGTTGCACAGCATCGAGTACAGGTGCGCGCAGGCATCGAAGCGGTGTCCGCGGCCGCTGGCGAAGCATTGCTCCATACGGGCCTGGCCGTGTTCGTAGGCAACTTTTTGTACTTCGCGCAGCAACGACCAGGCCCGATCTGTCTCCTCGCTCGAGAGCTTCTCGACTTGCGCTTCGACCAGGTCTTCGATGGCATTCGCAAACTGGTAGTAGTACATGCCACTGGCCATTGGCGGCAAAGGTTGGCGCAGGGCATCGATAATGCCGAACACACTGGCATGGGCGCTGACCAGGCTGTAGGCGCTGCGGTTGTCCTGCATATCGCCGGCCGGGACGGCCTCGCGCAGCATCGTCAGTTCGGTGTTGACGTCGATGCGCCCGGCCTGGCGTTCACGCACCGCCATCAGGCGGCTGATCCACGGGTGGTTCGGCGCGCGGCGCCGAGCTTCTGCAAGGGCCTGGGCGAAGACGTTGTCGATTTGCTCAAGGTCATCGCGCGCAGCATGCAGTGCATCGAGCAGCGGACCCTGGGACGGCGTCGACTCGTCACGCCACGGCAGGCCGGAAATGAACCGCTCCAGCACCGCTTGATCGTCACAGGCACGCATCACGCACAACGGCCACCACGCGGACTGGTCCTCGGCATCGAGCAGGCGATCGTGTACCCAGTAGGCCGTGCCCGGCCACATTTCGTCGCGCACTTCATAGATTTCCATGAACGCACGTTGCCCGGCCTCGTCGATCTGGCCGTTCTCAAGCAGCCAGGGCAAATGGAAATCAACGAAGTTGTCACCGCCGCCGGACTCCAGGCTCAGGGTCGCCACTTCACAGATTTTCAATGCGCCGGCCAGGTCGCCCTGGGCCTTCAGTGAACGGGCGGCCAGACGCGCCAGGCGTACTTCCCATTCCCGGCGCCGGGGCAGCGACAATTCGGCGATCAACCGCACCACAGGTTGCTCGAACATCGCCAGGCGCAACGGCACGATTTCGATCAGCGCATCGCCCAGCCACAGCCAGTCGTTACCGTCGACATCCTGATCTTCGCCGGCGTTGCGCAACGCGGCAATTGCCGCCAGCGCGGCTTCGCGAGCCTCTTCGTCACGTTCATGGGCGGCCAGCACCCGGGCCCGGCGCCGGTGTTGATCGGCATCGTCCCAGGCCCGCAGGGCGTGACGGCCGGGGTTGATCAGGGCCAGGGTGCGACGCACCTCGATAACCTTGAGGGCGACGTCGAGGGTGGTGTGCTGCAGATCGTCGAAAATGCGGTAGCGCCGGTACTGCTCGATGTCGAACGTCAGCGGCTCGTTGGTCAATTGCTGCAGGGTGTCGAGCACCTGCAGCAGGCCCTGCTCGTCTTTGAGGTAGTTGCCCAGCCGCAGTTGGCAGATCAGCAGGTTGACCTTGAGTTCGTTGCGCGCGCCGTCAGGCGTAGCCTCGATCAGTGCCTGGCCGTCGTCGGCCAGTACCGCCTTGGCTGCGTCAGCATCACCGGCGTTGACCCACAGCACGTGCAGACGGTCGATCGACTCCAGCGAGGCCGCCTTGAGCGGCTGGGCGCGCAGCTGGCCCAACAGGTAGTCGGCACCGTGTTCCTGATGCTCGACCTCAAGACGGTCCATGAATTGATCCAGCTGGATGCCGGACAGCACGGTGCTGTTTTGCGTCATTGTGAACTCCATTTGCGAATGACTGTGCATCGCCCGATGCGTCCTGCGCAGCGCCTTTGAGTGGGGCAGCGGGTATCCGCGTGCGTCTGCCTTGGACTGGCAACGATGACGAAAGGGATCGGGCAATACAGCGAGGTGCTGCACGCTACCAGTTGGCATTTGAAAATCCAAGAGCGTGCGGGGGGCGGAGTCAGTGATTAACGTGCAAACAGCGGATCGACACTGTGAATCGCCCCTGGATTGGCAGGCACCTTCGAAGGGCTGCTTCTGGCTGTGGATTCAACCGGTGGTGGCAGGCAGCAATCGGCCAGAGGCGGTCATTTCGACGATGCAGTACGATGCTCGCCCACCGATAGATCATTAGGGCTAACCCATGCAGTTCCATGGCTTTGCGTTCGGACATATCGAGGTTGAGATTCACGACCGTGCGTACGATCTGCATAACTTCTACCAAGCCAGCGCCATCAATTACGACATCGTGGATCGGTCGCTTGTGCTTAGTTTTACTCGACGGACTGAAGCTTGGGTGCCGATCGAAGAAGCAAACAAGATTACTATCAGCTTCCATGAGGTCGACTACTTTTCAGCGAGTGGCCGGGACGAAAACCCAGTTGACGAAGGCGGTGGTGTTATTCATTCGATTGGAGCGGTGGAGTCCTACGCCGAGACACAAGCCTTCTACCTCACGGATAACATCCAACCAGATCATCACCTTGTCATGTGCTTCGAGTCTGGTTTGATATTACGAGTACAGGCCGCTGAAGCACGGTGCGAAATCGTTTTCTGAGCGGTATAAAACTATGGTCCAAGACGTCTGTTTTGAGTCGTTTGCTGCCCTTCGTGACAGGCAGCAACCGGCCCATAGTGTGTAAAAACAGATCAGCCAACGGCACTCAACCAAGGATCTCGTTGCTGGATCTGCTAAAAGTTTCCCTGACTGAAGCTGGCGTTTTTAAGTGGCCCCGGCCGAAGGTAGACTTGAAAAATCGTTTAGTCGAACTCCACATCTGATGCGAGTTCCGGATACTCAACCTTCATGTCTGCAAGGCATTTTTGCATGAGCTTCGCATCCCTCGGCAAACGTCTGGATAAAGTATCCCACCCTGAAATTTTCAGTTGCGCGGGCATTTGCACAAGTCCTGTAATTGCGTCCCAGAAAGCATCCCAATTACAGCCGTACCAGCCGGGGAATCCGAGCGCAACCCTCAAGGTGGAATGGAGTTCATCGGAACTCGCCACCCCACTTAAGTCAATCTTTACAACCTGTAAGCGGGTCATCGTCAGCACCTCAAAAATTGTTCACCGGTGAGAGGGGTAACTGAAGTCTGCTTCTGCCATGGAGCCTATACCTCCGCGCACCTTTGCTATGATTTCCGAGGGAGTAACTCAGGGATCGTCAATGAAGCGCTTCATCCAAGGCGAACATCGCGGCCAAAGCACCTTGCTTCCCGAGAGCCTTGACGACTACGTCAGCGATACCAATGCGGTGCGCGTAGTTGACGTTTTCGTCGATGAACTCAACCTGGTCAAGCTGGGTTTTGACGGTGTCATACCGGCAGATATGGGCCGGCCAGCTTATCATCCCGCGATCCTGCTGAAGATTTACATCTACGGCTATCTCAACCGCATTCAATCGAGCAGGCGCCTTGAGCGAGAGACGCAGCGCAATGTCGAATTGATGTGGCTGACCGGGCGATTGACGCCGGATTTCAAGACCATCGCCAACTTCCGAAAAGACAACAGCAAGGCCATCCGAGGAGCCTGCCGCCAGTTCGTTGTGCTCTGTCAGCAGTTGGGACTTTTCGGAGAAAATCTGGTCGCCATTGACGGCAGTAAATTCAAAGCCGTCAACAACCGCGACCGCAATTTCACCAGCGCCAAACTGAAGCGGCGAATGGAAGAAATTGAATCGAGCATCAACCGTTACCTGACTGCACTCGATGCTGCCGACCGGCAAGAGCCAGCAGCTTCCGAGCCTAGCGCCGTGCGGCTCGAAGAGAAAATCGCCAAGCTCAAAACTCAAATGAAAGAGCTTCAAGCGATCGAAATCCAGCTCAATGAATCGCCGGATAAACAGGCCTCACTGACCGATCCAGACAGCCGCTCCATAATGACGCGCGGCACAGAAATCGTCGGCTACAACGTGCAGACAGCTGTCGATATTCAGCACCATTTGATCGTTGCACATGAGGTGACCAACGTCGGTTCCGACCGCGACCAACTCAGTTCAATGGCCAGGCAGGCCCGCGAGGCGATAGCGTCAGATACGTTGTCGGTAGTGGCTGACCGAGGTTACTTCAAAAGCGAACAAATCCTGGCTTGTCACGATGCAGGCATCACAGCCTACGTGCCCAAGCCGATGACCTCTGGAGCCAAGGCTGACGGGCGTTTCAATAACGATGCCTTCATCTATGACGCGGACGCGGCAAAAAATGAATACATTTGCCCGGCTGGAGAGGCGCTGATCTGGCACTATTCCTACGTTGAAAAAGGCCTGAAGTTGCACCGTTACTGGAGTTCGAAATGCCAGGGCTGCGCGCTGAAAGCTCAGTTCACGCCGAGCACGGAGCGACGAATTCGACGCTGGGAACATGAAGCCATACTGGAGGAAATGCAGCTTTGACTGAGCAAGTCCCCGGAGATGATGCGAGTCCGAAAACGGACGGTTGAGCATCCCTTCGGGACGCTCAAACAACGGATGGGTACGACGCACTTCCTGACGCGGAAGCTGGCCGGGGTGAGTGCAGAGATGAGCTTGAATGTGCTCGCCTACAACCTGAAACGGGTCATGAAAATCATCGGTGCCAACGGTTTGATGAAAGCGCTGCTGGCCTAAAAAAGGCTGATTTTTGCTCATCCAAAAGACGGTAAAAACGGTAAAAACGGTAAAAACGGCGTTGACGTGTTCCAGGTCGCGACTGATGCGACACGCAGCATTTGCCTTGTGATCGTTCCGCCAAGAATGTTAATGATCCAAGATGATGAAGCTATGAGCGTTTTTACACACTCAGGGCCGGTAGTGGCCTGTCATGAAGCGTTGCCATCGGCAGAAGCTGCTGGGCGACTTCCCTTAAATAAGCACTAACTAAGGTGGACATCGCAATGAAGAGCTGGATAGCTAATACGAAAATTAATGCACTGTTAGAGGCTAACGCTCAAAAATTTGATGGCGTGAAGGTTAGACGGACCCTTATAGAGTACTGCTGTAGGTATCAAGAGATTTATCCTTTTGAAACTCTGGAAGAGCCACTTGAGTTTTTGACAAATGACGTAAATCCGGGTTGTAAATATAGGGAGATGCGAGCACTGCTTAGGATTGCTGCTGAAGAATACTGCTTTAGTTTAAACGAGATAGCTGATGCTCTTCTTGAGCTGATAGACACGCGAGCCCTTACTACGGACCAAGCAAAGAAAATTATCAACCACGTTTTCGAAGCATTTTCCTGCAATGAAAGCCCTGAAGATTTCATCCCAAGAGAGGATGCTTACTTGTGTAAAAATCTATTTGCGATTACCTCCAGCTAGTAAATGGTTCAAACCGCTCGCCTTGCTCACTAGGACGGGCCCGATTGGCAGTGATTAGATACTCGTTTCTGGCCAGTTTTAGGCCTTTGGTGACCGGCCGCTTCTGGCCGTACAGCGGACGCATAGAAGGCCTCTACACATCATCAATACGAGTGACGTCATGCCAAAACCCACGAGTTACCTATTTGCTTATGTTCGCAAAGTGAGCGAGGGCCGGCCAGATGTAACCGCTATCGTACTGTTTGGTTTACAGGCGGAAGGCGGTGATCCGGTATATCTGGAAATTCGCTTTCGGGATTATGAAAAAATGCAGATTGAAGGTGATCACTTGATGCTCGGATTAGAAGAAGCATTGGAAAGCGCCGAATTGGAGTATGGAATTTTGCCCAATGATTGGCGAGCAATGAGCGAAGCGGAGATTCAGCGGATTCCATTCAGCGTCGGCGGAACGAGCAGTTAGCGAGTTGTCCGATTTTGGCCGATAACAGCCAGACATAGGATTCAGCTCCCTGATTTTTTCCGACCAACAAGCCTACGTGCCCTATGACGGCGAGACTGGGACAACGTTTTGTCCTCGGCGCAATGCGCCAAGAGCGCAGTCAGCTCAACGTCTATAGGAAAACCATCCTCAAGCCATTTAAGCGCCAGCCCCGACCAATATTCGGAATGCGACGTCAAGGCTGTGATTACCAGCGGCTGCAACACTATATCGGCAGGCAGTGTATATTTTTCGCTAAGGGCTCTTACCGCATCTGGCAAATCGAGTGCAGCTGTTTCGAAAGGTTTCTCAAGCAGTGGCAACAACCAGACATAGCTGAATTCTTCGTTCATCTTCTCCCCCCGATTGTAATGGCGACGTTCCGTATTCCAGGAGGCAGCTCTCGACCCAAAGTGGTCTTTATTTATCGTCCGTTTTTAGCCGTCTTCCACCTGTCACCAAGAGCAAAAATCGACCCGCAGAAAACAGTCAACACCCATGGACGTGTTAGCTGGGTACGCCGAAAAACTGCTAAAAAAGGCTAAAGATTTATTTTTCGTCGAGTTGAGAATCCAGGCGTCCATGGCCGTGGTAATTCATGAAGTCCCGCATGGTCGGTGAAAGCTTTTCTTGTGAAGCAATCCGCCAGAACTTTCTTTCCCCCAGAACCGGCCGTAACCGTTTGATTAGTTCCTGCGCCGTATTGTGTTTGCCAGTACGCAACCAGTACCTGAATAAGTACTCGTTTTCCTGCCTCGGTAGCTGTGCCGCTTGGAGTAGTTTGAGCGAGTATCGGTAGTTCAGTTGCCATAGTCGCTTTAGAAAATCGAGTCTCTCAGCGATTGGAAGACTCAATAGCCATTGCCTCACATGCCTATCCGCCTGAGCAATACCAGATCGCGATGCCACTTGCTCCGGGGTGAAACGAGAGTCGTCCATGGTGTACAAGGCCGAATGGTCTAAGGAAAGATCTCATTCTGTCCTAAGCACAGGAGTAACGGGCAGCTTTATTTCACGTCAATGTCTGCTCTTGCCGATGACAGTCAGGCAGAAATCGGCCAGAAGCGGTCATCTACCCCATCGACTTACTTCACGCAATCACTCTCGCATACACCGATCGGTCCACATTCCCACCGGACAGAATCACCCCCACCCTCCTTCCAACCATTGCTTCACGCTCTTGAATCAGCGCCGCAAGGGCCGCCGCACCCGCCCCTTCAGCAAGATTGTGGGTATCGGTGTAATACACGCACATGGCCTCGGCAATCTGCGCCTCACTGACCGATACGATTCGCTGCGCACCTTGCGCGTAGATGGCAAAGGCTTCTGGAATTGGCTTACGCACGGCAAGGCCGTCAGCAAAGGTATTCGCCGAGGCGGTTTCGCATAGTGCTCCTGCGTCAAACGACAACTTTGCGGCCTCGGCATTGGTGGAAACCACGCCCACCACCCGGGTGTTCAGGCCAAGTGCGTCGCGGGCGGCGATCACCCCACAAATCCCCGAGCCACAGCCAATCGGCACGTAGACCGTATCCAGATCCGGCGCAGCCTTGAACAGCTCCAGCGCGTAAGTGGCCACGCCTTTGACCAACTCGGCATGGAACGGCGGAACCAGATAGAGGCCATGCGCTTGCGCCAGGCGCGCGGCCTCTTCACGGGCTTCATCGAAATCGCGACCACACTCGACCACTTCACCGCCAAAGGCGCGCATGGCATTGTTCTTTTCTACCGAGTTACCCTCCGGCACTACAATCAGCGCCTTCAAACCCAGCGCGCCGGCTGCCAGCGCCAGGCTCTGGCCATGGTTGCCGCGAGTGGCGGCGACAATACCCTTGATGCCCGGGTGCTCGCGCTTTAGCCAGTGCATAAAGGTAATGCCGCCACGCACCTTGAAAGCACCTGTCGGTGTGTGGTTTTCGTGCTTGACCCAAACGGTGCAACCCAAGCGCTCGGCCAACAACGGCCAAGGGTATTGAGCGGTAGCGGGCATGACCTGGTACACGTGCTGAGCAGCGTGTTCGATATCGTCGCGAGTCAGTCTGTTCATGAGTCGTCTCCCTGAGGTTTTGCCCAGTCTAGATACGGGCGCATCACGCAGGCTTTCAAAAAACTGACCTGACTTTTGCGCCCCCGCTTCACTACTATGGTGTTCATGAACCATCGAAGCCGCCTTCAGCCAACGCCCCGCCCCGAACCGGTCCGCCGAGTCGAGGCAGGGCCATGGACGATTGAATTGCTACCCGGCGCCGCCTACGCGACCCGGTATGTGGCGCCCCAGGCAGCGATTGGCTTTGCCTTCGACAGCCAGCGAGGCCTTCACGCCATTGGCAGCGACCGAGTGCTGCCCTTCGATGCCATGCCCAACGGTCTGGCGTTCGTCCCCGCCGGCTGTGACGTGCTGTCCGAGTCCCCCATGGGCGGTGAATACCTGCGGGTAATGCGCACTGACGGTAATGCGTTGGTCGGGGAAAGTGCATTCAACAATCGCATTGATCAGCAGGCCATTACCCTCGCCCTGCGAATGCGCGGCGCGTTGTTGCAAGCCTCAGTGGAGGACGATTGGGAGGCCTGGGCACTCGCATTGGCTGAACGGGCGACGGGCGATCAAACATTTTCGGCTCTACCCCAAGGCTCTATCACCGGCAGCCGGATGCGTCTGCTCGACGAGTTCATTGACGCTGGCCTCGACGGGCCGCTGGGCATACCGGCAATGGCGGGCTTACTTGGATTATCCGAAGGCTATTTCATGCGGGCGTTCAAGAACGCGACGGGCAAGAGCCCGCACAGTTACCTGATCGACCGACGTCTTGCCAAGGCCCGCGCACTGATACGCGATTCGACAGCAAGCCTGGCAGAGATCGCCCACACCTGCGGTTTTAACTCCCAGGCGCACATGGCAACCACGTTCAGGCAACGCCTTGGATTAAGTCCGGTACAGCTGCGTGGATATGTGCGGTCGTGTTAGTGCAGGTGTTGGGCAAATATCAGCCAAAAGCAGCCATTGGAATATCCTCCCGACCATGAGACAACGACCGGGAGCCCTGCGAACCACCTACCCAATCAAGGAGAGTTGCACATCATGGACGAAGCCATTACTTACCGAACCGCAACGGTAGAAGACGCACTTAGCATGTGTGAGTTGGGACAATTGCTTAACGCGGTGCACCACGCTGCCCGTCCCGATATTTACGCGGCTGCCACCCAAGACTTTTCGCGCGACCTTCCTCACTGGTCAGGCCTTTTCGAGAAACCGGGTCAGGTTGTATTCATCGCGAATGTCGGTCACCAGACTGCAGCCTTCATTACTGTCAGCCTGTCGGCAAGTTCTGGGCCGCTGATGCAACCGCTGAATGTTGTTCGCATCGGATCGGTATGTGTTGCCGAGCAATTTTGGGGGAAAGGTATTGGACGTGGGCTTATTCAACTCGTTAAAAACTGGGCAATCGAACATGACGCTCAGGACTTGAGGTTGTCTGTCTGGCCGTTCAATGCACGTGCGGCTCACATGTACACAGAGTTCGGGTTTGAGACGCGTGCTTTCGAGATGGGAATGCGTCTGTAAAGGCGATCACCCTAAAGGTGAAAAGAGGTTCAAGGGACCTCTGCGGAGTCATTCGTGACTGACAGCCAATAGCGGTCATTCATTCTTGAACACCAAAAAATCGATAGGACTGAATATGAGCGAGCTACCGAAGTCCGGCACGGGCCATGATGATGTAACACGGAAGAAAATCCATGCTGCCGTAGCGGCGAGAAACTTGGCAAGCGCATCGAACAATACCAAGTGGGATGAGCTGATCAACCATTTCCGCCAGCTTCAGGGTTGGCGTCCGTCATACCGATTCAAGTCCGTCACTGGATACATCTCAGGGTGGGATGTCGAGTGGTTTTACCATCTGCCGTTTCCATTTGCGTCCGTCGAATGGTTCGACATTGGCTTGTTGGAAGCAGCCCCCTCAAAAGGAAGGCTGCTTGCACGTACAACCATTGACCATACAGACGAAATATCGAAGATCGTCGCACACATTGGATTCGAGTTTGACGTGCGCGCTGACGTTCTGAGAATTTGGGGGTACATCCCAAAATCGTATGAAGACTTTCCGCCTGTGTGACAGTCTGCAATGAAAACAGGACAGACTTGTTTCTCTGTCACCAGCCTCAACAGCAATGAAGAATAAATCTGCCCCCCTTTTTCCACATCGTAATGTCACCCTATGGTTTCCCGGCCCATCAAGTGCTTGGGCTCTGGTGTACTCGCTTCAGGATGCCAGTGCCCCGTACTTTGACTTCATGTACACCAGCAAAGAGCCGCCTCAGGAAGCCCTGTCCGCATTGCTATGGAAGTATCCACAGTGCACCGTTATCGATTGGTCGCTCGGACGTTTGGCCTGCATCAAGGCCCAGGGTGTGGATGTTGAGACGCTAGCGGAAATTATCCGGGAAGTCGCTGAAACTGCTTGGGGTGAGCGCATCACAGTCGTCGATGCTTCGTACGAGGAAATGGGTAGAGCGTGACCCAAGAGCGGACACTTGATCAAGATTTTCGGGCACCATAAAGCCAAGCAATAACGAGTAGTGGATATGAAACATGAACTTTGGCTGGAACCGGATGGCTGCCAGACTTTCTGCCTAGCCGATGCTCACGGAGATGGGGCGCGCAGGCTTCTTCACGAAAAAGCCAAACTTATCTGGGAGGTTGAAGCTGAAAGTCACTTCGTAGCGATGAGCAAATACTATTCGTATATGGACTGGGGCGAATACCAGACAGACTTTCCCGAACAAGATCAAATCCCCTACACGGAACCAGGATGGGGTGTTTAGCCGTAGCACCGTCCTCCTCTATCAGCTCTTGACGTCTATGGTCTCATTCGGATCGATAGCTGCCGGTCTACGCCGACAAAAATCAGCAAAATGAAGTCGCTGGCTGCTCGGTTTAGCGTAAGCGGCTAGCCAATTCACCTAGTGCCGACCACTGATTCAGCATCGACCTAGCTGAATGCTAACCAAAAAGGTTGATGAGCACTCTATGATTCAATGAATCCGAGTCTGATAATACCCTGGATATCAGAGTCCTAGGCAGGGTAAATAATGGATAATTATGCAGCACGCTATGTGATATTTGCTTTGTCCCTCTTCGTGTTGTGTGAGCCAGTACAAGCATCAGTATGGCAAATTTGCAGTATGGAACTACGTATCACTAATGTATTGAAACGTCCGTATCCGCAGCTACAGGCCCAGATCCTGAAGGTAATCCCGGCATCGCCCACTGTGGAATGTCCAAAAGAAGGGTCCACCCTCACTTTTACCCCAGAAACTACAAACTACCAAAGTGAGCTCCCACGTCGACAGTGGCCCAACAAAGGACAGTCCGTGCACGTTAATTACCGGTATTTGGATGGCATATGTAAGGGAGATGGCAATAATTATGGGTGCCGTATTAAGCACTACCCAATAGTCGGCCCTTGAGTGGCAAGAGCCTCCCAATTCAATCTACATTAGTTGGGTCGGCCCCCACTGATGCGGCAGCAACTGGTCGATCTCACTCGCCCGGTGCGTCGGCAGGCGCGTGAGAACATCTTTCAGATATGCATACGGATCATGACCATTGAGCCGCGCAGACTGAATCAAACTCATGATCGCCGCCGCCCGTTTTCCACTGCGTAACGAGCCTGCGAAGAGCCAGCTTTTTCTCGGACGCCGCTGGTACTGCTTGCAAGGCCTGAAGCTCTGCTTCAATCGCTGCGATATCGGTATCGATCAGGTCATCGAGCAAACTGGCCTGCTCAGGATTCATCTGCTCGCTGCGCTTGGCAAACTTCAAACGCTTGAGCTGGGCGATTTCGTGGGTCAGCTTCTCGATCACCGCCTGATTGCGGTTGATCTTCTTGCCCATCGTCTCAATGGTTTTACCCATCGTTTCGACCGTCTTACCCAGCGTGTCAACCTGACGGTCGAGCGTCTCAACACGCTGCATCAACTGCGCGTTGCCATGGCAGTCCCAGCACCAATGCCTGAAGTTGCTCGGTATCCAGTTCCATCTCAGAACCATGGCGAATGCCAGGCCAGTGGAACTTGCCTTGGTTCAACCGGCGCGCCGCCAGCCATATTCCGAATCCGTCATGCACCAGCACTTTCATGCGATTGGTGCGGCGGTTGGCGAACAGATAAGCACAGTGCGACTGCGCGCAATCACCTTGTCTAAAGCCGTATCGGTGCCTGCGCGCATGTCCATCGGGCCTCGATCTACGCCCTTCGATCTGCTGGCATTGACATCCCCACTGAACGGTCAGTCTGGAGCGAGAAGATAGATCCAGAGGATTGGTATTGCGAAAGCGAACCGGAATATTGGATCAATATCGCATTTGAAGCGCCTGTGGCCCTGCTTCAAGCATTTCTTTGGTGTGCATTGGCTAGAGATTTTGCTGCAATTGAGCCTAAACCCAAGTGTGCTTTGTACCTCTTCAATTTGAAGAAGCGGGTCATGGTTTTCCCATATGACGACAGGGGTATGGATGTAGTTGGCCCTAACAAAGATCTGCTTTCACAGCTGTATCGTCAGCATCATACATACCTGCTGGATTACGACCGACACGCGATGGACAGCACATTCGCAGGGCCTGCGCGCTAGCCTTGCTTACATTGGAGCTGAAACTGTGCCCACTGGGCCGCCACCTCCTTCAGGTCGATTCCACTCAGTTGCCACCTGCAAAAATCGTAAGCGTCCGTCCAATACACCTTGCGCAACGTAACTGACTTGCACCGGGCTAGAATCCTAACCGCAGCCGCGTCGGGGATGCTGGAAGCGATGTGTTAGGTGCAAATGGAAGTGCGCGTAGTGAGCAGTGGAGCCGAAGTCGGAGCGCCGATGGAAGGACAAGGGCCCCTTGATATCACCCGCGATTTTGCCCGTTGCTCTACAGGCCCCCGGGGGGGACTGAATATTCCTTGCTCGTCGTGATCGCTGTAATCGCCAAACGGTTTTTGCGGGGCGGAAAACGTGGGGACGAAATGAAGTCCAAGCTTTATGCGGCAGCGCCACCTGATTTATCGGTAAGCTACGCTTTTAGCTCGCTGTAAATCCACTCCTAACCATACCCTGATGACCAATATGCTTGACTGGGACAGCCTCCGTTTTTTCTTTGCCTTTGTTCATGAGGGCTCCTTAGCCGCTGCGGCTCGCTCTCTGGGGGTGGAGCACGCGACTGTGGCTCGCCGAATAGCTGCCCTTGAAGCCTCTTTGGACATGAAGCTGGTAGATCGTAGGGGCCGTGTCTACCAACTGACCGAGGACGGTGTGAGGGTAGGTGAATATGCAGCGCAGATGGAGTCTGCGTCACTTGCGCTCAGGCGATTCGCTGACGGGGGAGAAAGCCGTATTGAGGGTGCGGTGATCTTGTCTGCACCTCCTGCATACCTCGGAACGTTGGTAGCTCGGCGACTTGGGGTATTGCGCGAGCGTTATCCCCGGTTGCAGCTGACGCTCGTCGGAGCCAAGTCCACTGCGTCGCTGGCAAGGAAAGAAACCGATATTGCCATTACCTTCAGCAGGCCGGATGAACAGAGTGTCGTCGCCAAAAGTCTCGGCTCCTTGCGTTTTTACCCGCATGCTAGCGAGGGCTACATTAGTCAACGTGAACCTGAAGAGTTCGAGTTCATAGGCTACGACCGTAGCATGGACGATTCGGTACAGCAGCAATGGCTCCTGGATCGGCTGGAAGGAAGACCGCTTTCCGTCACCAGCAACGACCTGCGCATCCAGGCATTAGCTGCCGTAGGCAATGCTGGCATAGTTTTCCTTCCGGATTTTTTAGGCAAAGAATATGGGCTGGCAAGGGTTGATATGGATCACACACCGCTGGAACTACCCATCTGGCTCGCGTTTCATGAAGATTTACGCAGCTCTCTAAAAATCCGGGCAGTTCTTGATTTCCTCATGGAGGGATTAGTGCAGGCACAGGAGCTGTGAATTTTTTCACATCCGGTTTGTGACTTTGATGAATGGGTCATCACGAAACATTTCTCTACTCTGGGCTCCGAATTGAATTCCTGCCCACTGAGAGGCCCTTCACCAATGAGCAGTTCCCATCCCATAAAAAGCTCAATGGCTGTATACCGTACAGCGTGGATCGTGACCGCGATTTTTATACTTTCAAATGCCGCTACGCCACTCTACAGCTTTTGGCAGCAGTCCCTCGGTTTCGCGTCGGGGGTGCTAACCGTAATTTTTGCCTGCTACATCATCGGTCTTCTTCTAACGCTCACCATCGCTGGGCAGCTGTCCGACCACTACGGGCGCAAAGCCTTGCTTCTACCCTGTGTGGGGCTGGCTATCATTGCAGCGATTCTGTTCGACCAAGCGCACAGCATCGGCGTCTTGATGCTCGCACGCTTCCTCACCGGCGTTTCGGTGGGCCTCGTTGTATCTGGGGGTATGGCGAATGTCGTCGAGCATGCTCAGCCTCATCGCAAGCATTTTGCTTCGCTAATGGCATCTGTCGCGATGGTGGCTGGAGCGGGCACCGGGCCGCTATTGGCAGGGGTCGTTGCGCAATATCTTCCGAACCCGATCCACACAGTCTTCCGAGTGGAAATCGCGATTTTGTGCGTGGCGCTCCTAGCGTTACTCAATCAAAAGAACCAGAAGCTTGGGGTCGGTACGTTTAAACCGCGCTTGCCCACCGTCGCTAAGGAAAACCTCGGCATCGTGCTATTGGGGATAGCGTTCTTCGGCCCTGGAATAACTTCGACATCATTCATCCTGTCGCTCGGCCCCAAGCTGATAGCGACTTTTCTAGGCGTGAATAGTCCCCTTGTCACAGGTTGTATGGCCTTTTCAATGTTCCTCGTCGCCGTGAGCGTGCAGTTTGCGGCGAAGCGATACAGCAGCCGTACTGTGTTTTCGCTTAGCGGGATCGGTACTGTCTTCTCAATGATTTTCGTGTGGATCGCGCTGAAAACCGGTTCCGCTCCATGGCTGATCGTTTCCGCTCTGTTGGCAGGCGCCGGTCAAGGCTTGGGCCAGTTAGGTGGACTGACCCTTATTGCTGACCGCGTGCCTGCGCAGCGCAGAGCCGAAGCCAACGCAGTGTTCAACATGGGGGGGTATGTGCCCGCTGGAGTGATCCCGGTGGTAACAGGTTACTTGATCGACTTTTGGGGGCTGAGCATTGGAATAAGCTCACTTGCGCTCATTATCGCGAGTCTTGCTTCTTTGGCGCTCATGCAGCTTTGGAGGCACGTCCCTAAGCAAAGTCAAACTCGTACACACAGCGAGGCTTAACGAACTCACTTATGTGGCAGCAGATCAATAATCTGACTGGCGCGCTGGGTAGGAAAGCGCATGAGGACGTCTTTCAGATAGGCGTATGGATCGTGCCCGTTCACGCGCGCATGACTGGATCAGGCTCATGATTGCCGCCTCTCGTTGCATCGACCAAAGGCTGGAGATGCACACCGGTTTACCACTTCACGGTCCGGGTAGAGCTCGGACAACAGGTCAAAGGCTTTCGAATCTGCTGCCTTGTCACCGAACTCGGGGGCAATGACCGCTCCATTGATCACGAAGCAGTTGATATAGCCTGGCGCGAAGTCCGGATTGTTTTTGCTGAACCGACTCTTTCGTGGATTGAGCGGAGGCGACACGGTGTGCACAAGCAGCGGGCGGCTATCGGCATCGGTGGCATTCCTGAGAATCTCCAGATGGACAAGTGTCACTGCGTGGTCATGGGACTCAGGGTCGTTGTCGAGGTTAGAGATCAAGAACTCCCAGCTTGACGAAGCGGACGTAGAAGTCGACATGGGCGTCGGTGATGTCCTTGCCTTTGATTCCCGGCAGAAAGAATGAAAGATAAATCTGTGGCGCCCCTTTCTTCACGCTGCCGCATAACTCGATGCCCGTTTAACCACGCGAAGTCGATAGAGCAGAATCGATTGGCTAGGGAAGATGCTGTCTAAACCAGCGACTTTTGAATTTGATGATCAAATGTATCCAGAAAATCGCGCATGCCGATGTCTCCGAGATCTACAGCTTTAGCGCCGCCGGCCGCAATAAAGGTGACATCGGTGATACCCAGGACGTTCAGGATCAGTTTCAAATATTGGGTCGCAATGTCACGGTCTCTAATCGGGGAGTCGTTGGTGTATACACCTCCCGAGGCGAGCAGCACCGTTGCCTTTTTACCGGTCACCAGCCCTTTACCATCAAAGCCCAAGGTCAGGCCTTTACGTACCACGTGATCCACCCACGCCTTGAGCGCCGCAGGGACGTTGTAGTTGTAGACCGGCGTTGAAATAACCAGGTGATCGGTTTCCAGCAACTCGGCCACAAGCTCATCGGATAGCTGCAACACGGCTTTCATTTCAGGCGAATGTTGGGTTTGCGGGGTGAAGTAAGCCTGCAACCAAGGGGCCGTCACGAACGTCAGCGAAGTCTCCGTTAGATCCCGTATTTTGATGGCGCCGCTAGGGTGTGCAGCTTCCCACGCGGCCACAAATCGGCGAGTGAGCTGCCGGGAGATTGAAGCATCCCCACGTGGGCTGGTTTCAATGGTGAGAAGCCTGGACATGTAAGTAACTCCTGCGCAGTGATGCGGCGGTATGTTTTGCGTTGTCGCTCTAGGCGATGTGCGACACACTCTACCCAATACGATCTATACGCAGGAGTGATGTAAATATGATTGAGTCCATCTGTTTAAGTGATGGGTCATGATCGGAAGTCTCAGCCTGGATCAGTTGCGAATCCTTGTAACCATTGCTGATACAGGCAGTTTCTCGGCAACGGGACGTCACCTGCGGCGTGCTCAATCTGCCATTAGCCAGTCGATTGCCACACTTGAGTCAGTTCAAGGTGTGAGGCTGTTTGATCGGAGCGGCCATCGTCCAACGCTCACTGAGGTCGGTAGAGTGCTGGTGGTTCAAGCGCGCGCCGTGCTGGCAAGCGCTGCCCAGTTTGAAGCAATGGCCTCAAGTACGGCAGCCGGGGTTGAGCCGGAGTTGGCGCTCGCCATAGACCCTTTGGTCCCTAGCGCACCGCTCATCGAAAGCCTGCGCGCTATCCGTGAGGCTTTCCCGCATCTGGCAGTGAGTTTTTCTACGGAAGGCTTAGGCGGCGCAGAGCGCCGATTGCGCAACGGCGATGCGGCACTGGCGCTTTGCACATTGATTCCGACAGTGCCCGACGATGTCACCGCATTGCCGCTGCTCAGCGTCAACTTGAGACCAGTAGTAGCCAGCGGGCATCCCCTGGCTACGTTAGGCCGTCGGGCAACAAGTGCAGACCTCAAGCCTTATGTGCAACTGGTACTTTCCGATCCGGTTTCCCCCGACGGCCCTAGCTATGGGGTGACGGGCAGTCACCAGTGGCGGTTTGTAGATTTGGCACGGCGGATGGATTTTTTGCTCGCCGGGTTCGGTTGGTGCCGAATGCCAGAGCATCTGATTGCGGATCATCTGGCTTCAGGACGCCTCCTGCCGCTTGAGTTAACCGCCGAACTTCAGCGCACACCAGACACACTGACGATCTATGCTGCGCACATGCAAAATCGCTCTTTAGGGAAAGCAGGCCGATGGCTTCTGAATGATCTGACCCATCGTCTGTGCAGGTGATGATACGAAGACGACTAACGTCAGCGGTTTGGTTATCCCGTTGGCCAAAGGGCTGATGCGGTTAATCGAACCGGTAGTGCAGTGCAATGCAAAGGGGACAAACTTAGTTCTCTGTCATACCTGCCTCGACAGCATGTCTAGTCCTGAAATAGGTTTACACCTGTTTCACCCCAACGCCCGGTGCATCGCATCGGGCGTTTTGTATTTCAAAGACAGGTGCGGCCGCCCGCTTCCGGGAAGACGCAGTGCTGCGCAGTAGCCATAGCGACTTTTTTTGCCGAGATCTTTTGAGACCGATCGAGCCCATATAACTGAAAGGCTCTTCTGTCAGTGACACCCTGAGTCATCGACGCATGCAACGTCCACAGCAAAGTAGAAAACGCCCTCAAGCGCGATATCTAGCGCCGCGACATGACCGCGTTATGCACGGGTAAAGCGGCTTGTTCGGGGTGTTGCTGCAAAAAATGCCTGATGGCTTGATCCTGGCGATCCACCACGCATACGTTCACGCTGGGGCGAGGGACGGTGCATTCGCCAAGCGCGAGGAACCCGCAACTCATGACGCCGTATACCGCAACCGGTTGCGCGACGGCCGAGCAATCGTAGACCATCTCGCCAAGGTAATTGAGCTGCCCTTGGGTGACGGTGAAATGCAGCGGTTTGGAGTAAGCCCCCATTACCCCGCGGCGGTGACCCAGGCGGCTCACCTCATAGTCACCGGCGGGCAGCCATGCCGAATAATCATCCTTGGGTCCCCAGCCGTAAGTCTTGTCACTCTTGATGTCACGAAATTCAAGGTAGGTTCCGTAGG
The DNA here is from genome assembly GCF_058800905.1 of Pseudomonas sp. GW822-FHT04C11. NCBI lineage: Bacteria > Pseudomonadati > Pseudomonadota > Gammaproteobacteria > Pseudomonadales > Pseudomonadaceae > Pseudomonas > Pseudomonas sp. GW822-FHT04C11. The sequence goes on from NZ_JBXAMS010000015.1 coordinate 168,547, forward strand.
GGCCGCCTTCCAGCAGCGTGCCGACCACCAGACCAGCGTTTTGCGCGTTGTAAACGGGGGAATTCAACGCCATTTCAGCGGGCATTGACGAGCAACCGGCCAGCAACCCGATCAGGCCAATTGCAAAGATGTGGTGCGAGTAAAGCATTCCGTTACCTCGGTGGGAGACGAACAAAATCCAAAATAAATTCAAGGCCGACAGCGCGCTGGACGGCGGCGACTACCTTTATTAGCATGATGGCCTTTCGCCTACTTGTACATCAAGGACGATACATCAACATGTTCAGTTTTTCCCGATGGCGCCTGCGTGGCGCTGTAAGCATTGCCGCACTGTTACTTGGCGGGTGCAGTTTCAACGGTTCCTATCCGGACGCCAGTGGACCCGATGCGGCGAAGCTGCGCTTTATCAGCAGCAATGAAAACTCGACGCTCGACTTGTTCGATGCCGAACACTGCGACGGCCAGACGACGGGGCTGCTCAATAACCTGTTCTCCGCCAATACCCGGCGACGGGCGGCGATGAGCGCCGCTGTACCCGAGAATGCCAAGGCCTATCTGGAAGTGCGGCTGCAACCGGGCCATGAACTGTTCGCGCGAGCCAATACCTTAAGCACCGGTAGCGTGTGCACCGTGGCGTTCAACTTTACCCCGCAGAGCGGTGGCGAGTACGAAGCGAACTTCCGCTACGTAGGTCGCAGTTGCCAAATTACCCTTAGCCGTCTGCGCCAGATTGATGGCAAGGTTATGCGCTCGCCGATCGCGCTGACCAACAAAGGCCTGCCCGCCTGCGTCGGCCGCAACCCGATTTTCCCCAAGCCCGCCGAAGCACCGCCACAGTCAGCGGAGCGTACAGCACTGATCGCGCAGATCGTCGACGCCAGTGTCATCGCGAAAATGAAGCCCGAAGCCGACGATTCCTCGTCGGTGCGGGAAGCGTTGCTCGACAAGTCGATGGAGGAACGCAAACAGCGCCTCGGCTTCAGCCTGCCGGATGCCTATTGGACTGAATATCACCAGAACCTGGAGCAGTTCGCCAACGAGATGACAGGCACCAAAGCGCGTTCATTGCTGTTGTACAAGGACTACTACACCAACCGTCTGAGCCTGCTCGACACCCCCGAGATCCATGAACTGCTGCCCGACAGAGAAACGGCCGACCGTAGCAAGGCGATGTCCACCAATAATGCAATGCTGGAATACTACTACCGAACCCAGCGAGAACTGCTGAAGGAAACACTGAGCGCGCATCAGGCACGCATGGCCGATCTGGATCAGCGCTTTGAGGTGTGCAAGCGTTTCGCGGCCTGCTGGCAAAATTAATAGGGGTCGGCCTGAGGGTGCCGGCCGTAACAGGTACACTGCTTATCGCCGAGCGACAGCTATCGGCCCAGAGTGTGTAAAAACGCTTCGCCAAAATTGAAGTGTGCGCGTCTACGTTAAATCTGAAATTTATCGGCACGTCAGCAGATGTGGATTTCGCGTAGAAGCGCGATTTCCAGTCCGATATTGAGTACCTGTCTCGCACAAAAACGTTTTTACACAGCCTCGGCTAATAGCGGACACACACCCGTATTGCGTCAGAAAACAACTAGAGACTATTAGAATGCCGATTCAGTGCCAAAGGTGCGGTCAAGGCTCAGTCCTAGCGATGCGTATCCGCTCTACGCATATTTTGCTGTGGGTCTGCGAGGAGTGTGAAGCAACATGGAAACGCCAAGAGGAAGTCAACATCGGTAAGTTCGAAGACTATGGAACGCTAATGATGAGTATCGGACGCAGCCCTTTGTGGTCGGAACTGAAGCCTCAGTAAAAAGTGCGCAGCCATTCACTTTGCACTTCCTGCGTACCGTCCGTTTCAGGTCTATTCCACTCAGTCACCACCGGCAAAAATCAATCAAAAACCGCCACTCGATCGATACGGATACACGACACAAAAAGCTGTCTTGCTTACCCGCCAACACTCTTGATTAGGGAAGTGGTGTGCGGATAGACCTCAAATAACGAATCAGGCGCCTAGGGCGCCTTATCCGCTTCTAGAGCTAGCATTTGTCGAGGGCAACGGTTGACCCAACCTAAACCAAAGGCTGGTGACTGGTCACACAGTGGATACCCCCACCACCCGCGGCGATCGCATCGATATTGAGCTGCACCACCTCACGATCCGGGTAGAGCTCGGACAACGGGTCAAAGGCTTTGGTATCTGCCGCCTTGTCACCGAACTCGGGGGCAATGACTGCACCATTGATCACGAAGTAGTTGATATAGCCTGGCGCGAAGTCTGGATTGTTTTTGCTGAACCGACTTTTTCGTGGATTGAGCGGAGGCGACACGGTGTGCACGTGCAGCGCGCGGCCATCGGCATCAGTGGCCTTCCTGAGAATGTCCAGATGGGCGAGCGTCACTGCGTGGTCATAGGACTCGGAGTCGTTGTCGAGGTTGGCGATCACCACTCCCGGCTTGACGAAGCGGGCGTAGAAGTCGACATGGGCGTCGGTGATGTCCTTGCCTTTGATGCCCGACAGCCAGATGATTTTGCGCAAGCCAAGTCTCTTCTTCAGTTCTTCCTCTACGTCGACCTTGCTCCAGCCGGGATTGCGGTTGGTATTGATCCAGCTACTTTCGGTCATGATCCCCGTGCCGTGGCCATCCACTTCGATAGCGCCGCCCTCGCCCACCAGCCGGCTGCGGATGTAGTTGGCGCCGGCAGTCCGGGCGACCGAAGCGGCAATCTGCGCATCCTCGGCATGCTGCTGTTTGTTGCCCCAGCCGTTGAAGTTGAAATCCACCGCGCCGAGCCCACCTTCGCCATCGATGACGAAGTTGGCACCGATATCGCGCATCCAGATATCGTCCAGCTCCGTGACAACAAAGGTAATGTTGCCCGTGCCGCATTTTTCTTCAGCCAGATCCCGCTCGCTCTCACGACAAAACACAGTCACCGGCTCATAGTTGGCGATGGTGCGGGCGATCCGCCCCAAGGCATCTTGCACGTAAGGCGTGAAGTCCTCGTGGATGGCCTCCTGTGCACCAAAGGCGATAAAAGCCCGCCGATGTTTTTCGCCCTCGTCCGGCATACGCCAACCGCCCTTGATGGCTGCTTGTACCCGAGGAGCATTCAGGCCCAGTCCCATGGACGCGGCTGCGCCCAGACTGGCAACCACCGAAACCTGCTTGATGAAATCACGACGTGTCGACATGCGTACCTCTCCGTTCATTTCGCGGAAGCTGTCTTGAATTTGGTCCACGCCCGCATGCGCGCACGCATGTCCGCCTGGGGAATGTCTTTGCCCGGGATCAGTCGTTGGTAAGTGGCGTCATCGAGGTAGATATCCGGGTTGTTACGCATCGTTGCATCGACGCTCGGTCGTGCCTTGGCGTTGGAAGTGGGGTAACCGGTGAAGTTAGTGATGGCGGCCATGTTCTCCGGGCGCATGACGAAGTTGATGAACGCGTAGGCGTACTCTGGATGCCTGGCGTCGACGGGGATCGCCATGGTGTCCATCCATATCGTGGTGCCCTCGCGCGGGATGTGGTACTGGAACGTGGTTTTCTTGCCGGCGGCATCTGCAGCCCGTTGCGCCTGGGTCATATCGCCGCTGTAACCGAGCGACAGGCACAAGTTGCCGTTCACCAGATCAGTCACCGGTTGCGACTGGAACTTGCGGATGTACGGCCGCAGTTTCAGCAACAGCTCACTGGCCGCTGCCAAGTCCTCCGGCTTGGCGCTGCGCGGCTCACGACCGAGGTAATTGAGCGCGACCGCCAGCACTTCGTCCGGCGAGTCGATCAGGGAGATACCGCAGTCCGCAAATTTGGCTGCCAGCTCCGGCTTGAACAGCATGTCCAAGCTATTCACCGGTGCATCCGGCATGCGCTTTTTGATCTGCTCGGCGTTGTAGGTCAGGCCGATGGTGCCCCATGTGTAGGGGACGGTGGCCTTGCTCGAGTAGAGATAATGCGTTCGTAGTTTCTGCAAACCTGGCTCGATGTCATCCAGAGCGGTGAGCTTTGACTTGTCCAGCGGCTGCAAACTGCCGGCGTGCATCAGACGCTCGCCAACAGTGTCGCCCGGGAAGATCAGGTCATAACCACTGCCGCCAGCCATCAGCTTGGCTTCCAGTGTTTCACTGCCATCCATGACGTCGTAGATCACCTTGATCCCGGTTTCAGCGGTGAATCTGGACAGGGTGTCCTCGGCGAAGTAATCGGCCCAGTTGTACAACCTCAGGGTTTTCTCCTCTGCCTGCGCCGACGACAAGGCACTGCTTAGCGCCAATCCCAAGGAGCAGAGCAAAAGCTGTTTGGTCACGTTCATCTCAAACCCCTTGAGTGTTCCAGCGAGCATTAATGTGACGACCATCCAGGCTTAACAGCGCCCCATACATTTCGGGACGGCGGTCGCGGTAGATGCCCCAGGTCAGGCGTTCTTCGCGCATGGCGGACAAGTCCAGGCTGTGTACCAGCACACCCAGGCTGTCGCGGTCGGCCTCGGCGAGGAGCTTGCCCTTGTGGTTGCAGATAAAGGACGAGCCGTAGAAGTTCATCTGCAGCGTCGGATCGGTGGTCGCCACTTCTCGGCCAATGCGGTTGGCTGCCACCACCGGCAGGAGGTTTGCAGCGGCATGGCCGCGCATGGTCATCTGCCAGTGGTCACGTGAATCCAGTGCGGCGCAGCCAGGTTCAGAACCAATGGCGGTGGGAAACAGCAAGACTTCGGCGCCCATCAGCGCCAGGCAGCGTGCGGTTTCGGGGAACCACTGATCCCAACAGATACCCACACCGATGCGCCCGAAAGCAGTGTCCCAGACACGGAAACCGGTATCGCCGGGGCTGAAGTATTCCTTCTCCTGATAACCGATGGCGTTGGGTATGTGCGTCTTGCGATACACCCCCAGCAACTGCCCATCGGCATCGGCCACGCTCAACGAGTTGAAGTAGGCATTGCCCGCCTTCTCGAACCAGCTCAGCGGCAGCACCACACCCAACTCCCTGGCCAGCGCGGCAAAGCGTTTTAGCACGGCGCTGTGCTGATATTCCTCAGCCAGCGCCAGGTGTTTGTGATGTTGCTCGATGCAGAAATAAGGTGTGGCAAACAGCTCCTGCAACAGGATGACCTGGGCGCCCTTCGCCGCCGCATCACGCACCAATTGCTCGGCCTGATCGAGGTTGTGTTTCAGATCCCAGGTGCAGGGCATCTGGGTGGTAGCAACAGTCAAAATGGTCATGGCATTACCCCTTCAGTGGCCAGGCTGGCTGTTGCTGAGTGATGCAATGCACCCCGCCGCCGCCATGGGCCAGATGATTGATCCGCACCGGCACCACCTCGCGTCCGGGGAACGCTTGAGCCAACACTTCGGCAGCCACGTTGTCGGCATCGATGCCATAGGCCGGCATGATGATGGCGTTGTTGGCGATGTAGAAGTTGGTATAGGACGCACAAAACACTTCAGCCTCGGTGTCCACTGCATCGGTGGCTTCATACAGTTCGATCAGCTCAAACGGTCGACCGTGGGCATCGGTTGCCAGCGCCAACGCGCGACGGTTTTCGCGTACCACCTCGGCATACACCGAGTGCTTGTCGTGAGTGGCGTCCACCAGCAACACACCAGGGCGGGCGAAAGCGCACACGCCATCGACATGACCGTCGGTCATGTCGCCGGTCACATAGTCGGGATCGCCCGGCAGCCAGACGGTCTTCTTCACGCCAAGCAGACGCGTGAAGATCTCCTCCATCTCGGCCTTGTTCATGCCCGGATTACGATTGGGGTTGAGCAATACCGACTCAGTGGTGATCAGCGTGCCCTCGCCGTCCACATGAATGGCCCCGCCTTCGTTACTCAACGGAGTACCGAAGCACGCCGCGCCGAGGTGATTGAGTGCGCGGCGAGCCAGGCTTTCGTCCAGGTCATGGGCTGACTTGCCACCCCACGCGTTGAAGCGCCAGCTCACACCGGCCAGCCCCTGTTGCGGGTGGCAGACGAAGCTCGGGCCGGAGTCCCGGCACCAGCTGTCATTCACCGCCAGCTCGATCAGTTCGATGTTGGGCCCGCACAATGCTTTGGCACTCGTGACAGCAGAAGGATCAACGACCATCTTCACCGGTTCAAAACGGCCAATGGCATTGGCCACACGAGCGAAATCCTCTTGCACCAGTGCCAACGTGACACCCCAACCCGACTCCCACAGCGCCTGGTTGTGCGGCCAAACCATCCAGGTTGCGGCGTGCCTGACCCACTCCGCCGGCATCCACCAACCATTGTTTTGAATTTCATTCTGCTGCATGACAAGCACCTTTAAGTTAAGTCATTGTGTTCAATGAAAACTGCCTATGCGGTCTTGGCATGCATGCTACGGGCGCAAAAACGGGCAAACAAACGATGGATTTTGCAGATAAATGATTAGAGGAACTTATCAGCATGCTCAAACACTGGCCGCCGCTCGGCACCCTTCGCGGCTTTGAAGCCGCCGCCCGGCTGGGCAGCTTCCACAAGGCCGCCGAAGAGCTGCACCTCACCCAATCGGCGATCAGCCAGCAGATTCGCAGCCTCGAGGCATACCTGGAACAGCCCTTGTTCTTTCGCAGTGGCCGCAGCGTCAGCCTGACCGATGCCGGTCACGACCTGCTCAGCACCACCCAGGCACTGCTGCAGCAACTGGCCGTCGGTGTTCGTCGCCTTGGGCAGTACCAAAAACCCAACCAACTGGTCCTCAACACCACCCCGGCGTTCGCCCGACACTGGCTACTGCCACGCCTGGAAGATTTCCGCCGCCAGCACCCGGAAGTTGATCTGTGGATCTTCAGTACCGACGAAGTCCCGGACATGACGACCCAGACCATCGACCTCGCCGTGCGAGACGACATCAGCTCCCAGGCCGAATGCAGCTTCAAGGTGCTACACGCCGACCGCCTTTACCCGGCGTGCCACCCCAGCCTGTTGGCAGTGCCCAGCGCACAGCGCACCACCCTGCATGGCGAGCGGGAAATGGACTGGAGCCACTGGGCGGTGGAGGCTGGCATCGATGTGGGCCAGAAGGATCAGGGGCTGAACTTCTCCGACCCCGGCCTGCTGCTGGACGCCGCGTGTGCGGGGCTCGGCATCGCCCTGGTCAGCCAGTTACTGAGTCAGCCAGCGCGCGCCAATGGGCTGTTGCAGCCCTTGGTTGAGGAGACGATTCGCGGCCCCAACTGGGCGTTGTTGACCCATCGAGATAGTGAGAATAATCCGATGGCGCGGAGTTTTAGTGAGTGGTTGCTGGGCAAACTGGTGGCGGGGAGTCGGGGGATGTAAGGGGGTTGGGTCAGGGCTGAAGGGTGTCGGCCTCTTGGTTTAGTGCACTTTGATTTGCGGAAAGATGGGAGGCTGCTTTTGGGGTGGATTTCGGTCAGTTGGGACGGGCAGGAGTCGGCCAGAAGCGGGCATTCGATTTCGCTATTCATCAATCTCCCGAGCGTGCGAAATTACCAGCCCTTCAATTTCTCTCAAAGGCATATTCATGACCTCCCCCCTGACAGTCTCGAATCTTTTAGGTCCATGGAGTGGAGATGACAACACAGGGCTATTGCAGCGTTGCAAGGAGGCATGGGATACACCTCTAGAGAGTTTGAATGACCTTATGGTCGCCACTTTTTTGAATCAGAACATCGCGACCGAACATCTGCTTGTCGAGGCAAGGCGTCGCATGAAAGAGCAGGAGCGAGATGAAACCGAGTACTTCGACGGCCAGCTTCTCGAAGCGATAGAGCGCGTGCAATCTGGGGAGTAATTCATCCCGACGGGTTATTGCGTTCGGCACGGCATGTCAGCTATGGGTCGGAAGCGGCCCTTGATGATAGACAGCAATCGGCCAAAATCGGATGTTAGAGGTCGATTGATGTCTCTGCCCCAAACTCCCCAACCCTGCACCAACTGCTCGGGCCTTCACAAGATGCAGTAACATAAGGCCACTATCCAGCAATGTCCGGCCCCTAAAATTTACAGGGGAGCCCGAAGGTATCAGGGAGCGGTTGATGTACGGGAATTACAAGTTTGGCTGGTGTGCTCTGCTGGCAGGAGCGGTGGCGCTCAGTGGTTGCGCTTCACTGTTTCAGGGCAAGCAGTATGTCTTTCCCCGTCCGGATGAACCCTCTGCGACGGTTCGCCTTAAATATGAACGTGGCACCACGCTGGACGCCATGACCTTCAACGAAAAAGGCTGCTACGCAGGGTTCACGCCATTGTCCTATACCGGCGACTTTATCGAATCGCCGGTCGCAGTGGGCAAAGAGCTGGTATTGACTTACCGGAAGGTAGTCGGAGGTGGGCAGTGTCAAATACCCTTTTCTTTCACGCCGCAGGACGGCGCTACCTACACCTTGAAGACCGGCTTCTGGAGTGAGACCAAGACAGGCATCCTTCCCATCTTTACCAGCGACCAATATTACTGCGGAATTGGTTTAGTCAAAAAAGTAGGGGATCAGGAGAGCATCGAACCCATTCAACAGCTGCATATCGAGACGGGTTTTGCCTGCCTTACATTCGTCAAATAGGCGCAATAGGTTGTTTGGCTTCTCTCTATCAACTGACGGATTTTTTCATGCATACCCGCATTCATGCCGCTTACCACCAAGCGGCTTTCTCCCGTGGTGCCTGCGCGTGCTTGACTATCGACGACGTGGCCATCGAGCAATGGCTGGCATCTCATCTCAATGACCCCAGTGTCGCCCTGCTCGGTCTTTCGTTAATTTGGTTGCTGGATGAGGACGAAGACGCTCTTGCGAAGCGTCGACTCATTCCCGGCGAGGATGGTAGTTCCACGCTTGTACCGCTGCTGGTGTGCAGCGACGATATGGACTTCGACTGCACCGTGCTGATGGCCGAACAGGTTTAACAAGGGAATCACCCTGCCGTTAAAAAAGCAGGGCGGGTTGGCTTTGGATCTTGACGTAGGACCGGCTAATGGGTGTCCCATTTTCCCTGCTTTTCAGAACGACTTGCCTATGGCAAAGCAGCTTCGGATAAACTAGCGCTAGCTCAGCAGAGACGCTCTCTAGCATTCACGGACGAGACAAAACCCACATGTTAATGAAAGTATCATTCATCGCTTCGTTAGTAACTTTATCGCTGATTCAATCACCACTATCCTTCGCGGACAATGCCGATGGGAAAAATCTCTACTTACAGAGATGCGCCATGTGCCACGGAATAGATATCAAAGGAACAGGACCTTTGGCTAATAAAAGCAATCCTCCTACACCTGACCTTACGACATCCGCTTTCAAAAAACGGCTAAATGATTATCCGGGCGTTATTGTGTCATCGATAATACTTCGTCCAAATGGAGACTTGATTCCAAAAACGTTGCGAGAGAATGGTGTAAAGATTCCACCACACGCTTGGAGCATTAAGGATCTGCGCGATTTAAATCAATACATGAGTGGTGTGATTTCAAAAAATCGATAATTTTGAGATGGGCGTTGGGCACGGAAATCCAAGAACCATTTCAGGGCTGATTATAAACACAATGAAAACAGGACAGACTTATTTATCCGCCATCAGCCTCGACGCAATGAAAAGTAAATTCGCCCCATCTTTCTTCGCCCTACAGCTTTAGCCTTGGATAATTCGAGACAGAAAACATGAGTTATATCGACACGATAAAACATGAGCTGGTCGGACACATCAATGGCTTAGCCATATATCACCCTCTTGAGCTTATTGAAGCAGGAGGATGGGGAGACCGTAACTTCTCATGTTCTCCCGACAATTTGGTTATCGGAGGCGGAGCTGGCGAACATCCGGCAATAGTCGTCCACGGACTAGGATCATTAGCGGCATCGTATATTCTTTTTTGCATTGAAAAGAACACAGAGCACTTCCCGAAAACTTATACAACTCCACCAGAAGACACAATTGTTCGTCTCAGTGACATTGCGTATGGCACAGAAGAAAATTTAGAGTTTTGCGGTTGGTCGATGACAAAAATTCGAGATTTTGTGGAGCTGGCAAAATCCCCCTTACACGTCATGCCTCTTTCGGAGAAGCAGGCTCCAGAAGAATGGCTGAAGGAATCCATTGGTGAATTTATTTATTTTTCACTTCCTGAACTCAATCCATTTCATGCAGAGATCAACAGCCTTCCCGGCATAGAAAATTGGCATCCTGGTTACTTTATGCGCAACGTAACATGCCCACCACCTAACTACTTTAAAAGCAAAGAAGAGTCACTTCGCGGCGCTCATTTCCAAGAGCAAGGCTTTTTTCGCTGGGACTATAGTTATCCGCCAAAGGAATAAGGGTCATGTACCTCAATGAAAATGGGACAGACTTATTTATCTACCATCAGCCTCGACGCAATGAAAAATAAATCTGTCCCCTTTTCGCGCTCCGAGTCAGAGATATCCGGGCCATTCGGGTCAGGCTTCAGCTCGCGGAGAGTAAGCGTTCGGCAATGTCATCTAGGCAGCTATGCTAATAAGAGATGGTGCCCGTCTACACGGACACCCTCTCTAGCTATTCAGGCGTCCAGACTTATTGATATGTCGGGTGCATGGCTCACTGGAAAGTTTACCGAGCGAGCAATGAAGCATTTCTCATGAGCTATCTGGTGCAGAGTCTGAGCTTTTGCGATTTCAGACCCCGGTGCCAGAACCACCTTTGGCCTCAAAACAACCGACGTGAACTGACCAGCGCCGTGACTCTCCTCGACCATTGTTCCTTGAGCATTGTCTTCATAGGCCACCACCACGACCCCGGCCTCAGCACAAAGGCCGAGGTACCAAAGTTTGTGGCACGCCGATAAAGATGCAAGAAGCAATTCCTCTGGGTTCCAGCGTGTTGAGTCTCCCCGAAAACTAGGATCGGATGACCCCTCAATTGGTATTTTGCCGTTGGCTGTAATTACGTGTGCCCGGCTGTAACCCCGATAAGACGACGTTCCTGTCCCCTCATTGCCAGCCCAAGTTACCTGGACTTCGTACTCGTGTGCTTTGTCTGCCATTTGATTCCTCCTAGGAAAAAGTTTCCGGTAAGTCCGTTAAAACCCGACTCATTGAGCGGGTGTCCATCGATGAGGTAGCAGCTCCGCAATTTCACTCGCCCTCTGAGTCGGCAGACGAGTTAGGACGTCCTTAAGCCGTGCAACGTCAGAGATAGAGACACCTCGACAGCCTCCCTATACTTAATTTAACTATTTGAGCGAAGCATCTGCCACAACCTTTTGAGGTGCGTAGCCAGCAGCCTTCACGAAATCTGAAAAGGGGACGGATTTATTTTTCATCACTGTCCCGTCCTGAATAAGGTTTACACCTTCTGATCTATTTTCAGGAGGGAATAATGGAATCAGCAAAAAGGCGTAGTCAGCGAGACTACACGCTGACTTTTAAATTGTCGGTCGTCGACCAGGTCGAA